>NZ_JBFODF010000042.1:0-188645 GCF_040908165.1 Aeromonas sp. R6-1 | reverse complement strand
TATGCCAGTTTCAGCCAAGCGCGGGGCATAACACATCAGGTGGTGTACAACCGTCGAGGTGAGCGAGTCATTGGGGCATACCACATCCAGCATGTAAACGGATATCACCGTCGGTTGAAAGAGTGGATGGAGCGGTTCCATGGGGTAGCGACCCACTATCTGAGAAATTATCTGGGTTGGCGAAGGATGTTGGAGCGCTACGGGCGGGAAGTGAATGTACCACGTTGCTTGCATGAGGCGCTGGGGCGCCCCATGCAACACGTAATTGGGACATAGCCATAAAAAAACCGGCATCCTGGGATGCCGGTTTTTGGGAGAGGCGAGGGGCCTTAGCGCAGGATCATCTCGTCACGGCCCGGGCCGACGGAGACCATGGGCACCGGCACGCCCAGCAGGGCTTCGATGCGCAGCACATAGTCCTGGGCAGCCTTGGGCAGCTCGGCGAAGGTGCGGCAGCCGCTGATGTCTTCGCTCCAGCTCTCCATCTTCTCGTAGACGGGGGTGAGGGCGGCGGTCTGCGGCCAGATCGGGTTCTCGGTGTGGGCACCTTCGTAGGCCACGCAGATCTTCAGATCCGGCAGACCGGTCAGGCAGTCCAGCTTGGTCAGGGCCACTTCGGTGGCAGCCTGCAGCTCGACGCCGTTCTTGGTGGCGACGGCATCGAAGTAACCCACGTCACGGGGACGGCCGGTGGTGGCGCCGAACTCGTTGGTGATCTTGCGGAACTCGTCCTGGTTCTCCATGGCGGTCAGCAGGGTGCCGGTACCGACGGAGGAGCTGAATGCCTTGGCCACGGCGATGACGCGCTCCGGGCGCAGGCCCGGCAGACCGCCACCGATGCCGGCGTAGGCGCCGGAAACGTGGGAGGAGGTGACCCAGGGGTATTCGCCGTAGATGAGATCACGGCCGGCACCCAGCTGGGCTTCGAACAGCAGGGTCTTGCCTTCGGCTTGCAGTGCCTTGAGGGGCATGCTGACGTTGCAGACGGCGTCCAGCCAGGGAGCGGACACTTCCAGCAGCCAGTCGGCCATCTCCTGGGCGGTCTGGGTGAATTCGAAGTCCGGATAGAGAGCCTTCATCTGCGGCAGTTTCCAGTCCAGCATGAACTGGATGCGCTCGACCAGCACGTCCGGCTGTTTCAGCCAGCCCACCAGGATCGCCTTTTTCATGACCCGATCACCGTAAGCAGGGGCGATGCCCTGACGGGTGGAGCCGTAGGCGCCGTCACCCAGGCGTTGCTCTTCCAGGGTGTCTTCCAGCGCGTGCAGCGGCAGGCAGAGGGTGGCACGGTCAGAGATGGCGAGCTTGGGAATGACGCCGGAGGCCTTGACCTCTTCCAGCTCGACGGTGAGCTTCTCGGGGCTGATCACCATGCCGGGGCCCAGCACGACCAGGCAATCCGGGTTGAAGACGCCGCTCGGCACCTGGTGCAGCTTGAAGGTGCCCAGATCGTTGACCACGGTGTGGCCGGCGTTGTTGCCGCCCTGGAAACGAATACTGGCGCCAGCCTGGCCTGCCAGATAATCGACGATGCGGCCTTTGCCTTCATCACCCCAGTTAGCACCTACGACTACGATAGACGACATGACTCTTTCTCCTAAGACGTTAGGCGTCCATCCTAGGAGCCCCGTGAGGATTAGAAAAATTAATTATCTTTATAATTCCGATAAGGAAGCCATATAATTCGGGTGCCATTATCGACACCGCGCTCCCTTGTGTGGTGCCCGTGCCCTGGCGGCGCTGGCCCTGCCATCGACCCGGGAGAAGAGGAACCCCATGCTGGACATTCACTGGCTGCACACCTTCGTCACCCTGGCCCGGTTGCAGCACTTCGGCCAGACGGCCACCGAACTGCACATGACGCAACCCAATGTGAGCCTGCACCTCAAGAACCTGGAGCAGGCGACCCGGGTCAAGCTGGTGGAGCGCAGCCCGTTTCGCCTGACCCAGGCGGGGGAGCGGCTGCTGCAAAGCGCCGAGCGCGCCATCAGCGAGTTGCAGCTCTGCCAGTCCGATCTCAATGCCCTGAGCCAGTTGAGCCAGGGGACGCTCGCCATCGCCGCCAGCGACATCATTTCGCGCCTGCTGCTCATCCAGCCGTTCCAGCGCTTCAAGCAGGCCTTCCCCGGTATCGACCTCACCCTGTTCAACACCACCTCGGATCAGGCGGCGGATCTGGTGCGGGCGGGCAAGGCGGATCTGGGCTTCGTGATGGCACAAAAGCGCAGCGAGCCGCTCTTCTACACCGAGTTGCAGCAGGTGACCTGGTGTGCCCTGGGGCACGGCCTGGCCCGCTGGCAGGCGCGGGCCAGCTCGGGAGAGAGCGATCCTCTGGACGAGCCGACCCTGATCCTGCTGGGGCACGACACCCGGACCCGGGCATTGATCGACCCCTCCCTGCCCCTGCTCGGCCTGCCGAGCTGCCGCATCATGGAGGTGGGGAGCGTGGATGCCCAGCTCGACTGGGCCGAGGCGGGCTTTGGCGTCGCCATCGTGCCGGATTTCTCCCTTCACCCCAGGCTCAAGCTGACCGCCCCGGTGACCCGGCTCACCGATTTTCCCGGTACCAGCCTGGGGTACGTGGTGCGCCAGAACCAGGTGCTGTCGCGGGCCATCAAGCAGCTGCTGCACTGGGTGGAGGAGGAGATCCAGAATCCGGCGCTGCTGCTGGCGCCGTGACAGGCCAGGCGCCCGTTCCCCATAACAAAGAGGCCACCCCTGGGGTGGCCTCTTGGTTGGTGTTCATTGCCCGGCGGGGGTTGTGGTCCCCACCGCGTGGCTGGGCGGGCTGGCCGGCATGGCCTGCGGTGATGGCGCCTCCAGCGGCGTTGCCGACGAGGCGGGCGCCTCAGGCGGGGTCAGGGGATGGCCTGGTGCCAGGGTTGCGCTGCCCGGTGTGGGCGGCTCGGTCAGGGCCGGGGCCTGGTTGGTGGAGGCCGCCCCCGAACTGGTTGAGAGGGTCGCGGCGGCCGGCTGCTCCGGCAAGGTGTCGGACCCCTCCAGTGGCGCGGTGCCTTCCTGGGGGCCTGCCCCATCGGTCGGTGTGGCCGCGCTGCTCGCCGGGGGCAAGGTTGGCAGGGCACCCGAGGTCGCCACGGCACCGGATGCCGTGAGGGTGTCCGCCGGGAGGGTGGGCACGGCATCCAGCATGCCGGGATGGAGCAGGGCGATGCTGCCCGCCTGCATGCCTTCCCAGGTGAGGGTGGTCAGTGCCGGATGCAGCCGGGTGAACTGCTTGAGCCGCTCGTTCAGCACGTCCCGCAGGGTGCGCACCTCGCTCTCGGGCAGGCTTGCCAGCGCCACCAGTTCGGCGGTGACGGCGAAGGTATTGACGCCGCTTGTCTGCCCCGGATAGAGGTTGGCGCCGATGCGGCTGCGATCATAGTAGGGGTGCTGCTTGAGCAGCTTGTCCACCTGTTCCCCCTCGATGGGAATGAGGCGGGCCTGACAGCGGCCGGTGAGATCGCCGATGGCCTGATTGGGGTGACCGGCGACCACGAAGGCAGCATCCAGGGTGCCGTCACAGAGCCCCTCCAGCCGGTTGCCCGGGGAGATCACAGGCGGGCGGCTGAAGTCGGCGACCCGCCACCCCATGGCATCGAGCAGGGCCCGGCTGGTGACCCTGTCCCCGGAGTTGGGGGCGCCGACATCGACCCGCTTGCCCTTGATGTCGGCCAGGGTGGTGATGTTGCTGGTGGCGCTGGCAATCAGGGTCAGGGACTCCTTGTGGAGCCGCAACAGGCTGCGCAGCTGATCGTCCGGGGCCTGGCCCGCGAAGGGGCCGGTGCCGTGCACCGCATGGTAGAGCACATCCGACTGCATCAGGGCGAGCTGTACCTCCCCCTTGGCGAGCGCCGCCAGATTGGCGATGGAGCCCGAGGTACTCTGCACCGTGCAGTGCAGGCCGTGGCGGGCACTCTCCTCGTTGAGCAGGCGGCAGATGGCCCCCCCTGTGGGGTAGTAGACGCCGTTGAGGGCTCCCGTACCGATGGTGACATAGGCGGGAGAGGCGAAGAGGGAGGGCGCCAGCACGGCCGCAAGCCAGGGCAGGGCGGTACGTGACAGACGCAACAGGGCAGAGAAGGCGAATGGGCGCATAGTGGACCGAAACCGTGGCTGAACATGAGGAGGAGGCGGGCTCATCCGGTGATGAGCCTCATCTTATCCGTATCAGACGGGAAGCTGAACGGATTTTACCGCTTTTGCGCGCACCGGGCGGCCTGGAGTCGCCGCCCGGGACGGTTCGCTAGCGGGTCTGGAGAATGGCTTTCTCCATGCGGGCCAGGGCCTCGGTGAGACGGGCCCGGGTGCAGCCAAAGTTGAGCCGCACGAACTGGCCGTTGCCGAACTGGGCACCGGGGGAGAGACCCACGCCCGCCTGTTCGAAGAAGGCGACGGGATCGTCCAGCCCCAGGGCGCTCATGTCGATCCAGGCGAGGTAGGTGGCCTGGTTGCGGGCCAGCTTGACGCCGGGCCAGCGGGCCACGGCCTGCTCGATCAGGGCCAGGTTGCCGGCCAGGTAGTCGAGCTGTTCATTCAGCCACTGCTCGCCCCCCTCATAGGCCGCCTCGGCCGCCACGAACCCCAGCAGATTGACGTCGGCGCTGATGCCGCGCATTGCCTGTTGCAGCTTGAGCCGCAGGCGGGCATTGGGGATCACGGCGAAGGAGCAGCACAGCCCCGCGATGTTGAAGGTCTTGCTCGGCGCCATCATGACGGCGGAGCGCTCGGCCGCCTCCGGGCTCAGGGCACCATAGGGGATGTGGCGGGCATCTTTGTCCAGCAGCAGGTCGCAGTGGATTTCGTCGGAGCAGATCACCAGGTTGTGGCGTTCGGCGATGGCGTCGATGGCCAGCAGCTCTTCCCGGGTGAAGACGGTGCCGCCCGGGTTGTGGGGGTTGCACAGCAGCAGCAGATCCGCCGAGGGGGCCTGACGCTCAAGCTCTTCGAGATCCAGCACCCAGCGACCTTCTTCCTCCACCACGGGGACGGTGAGCAGGGGGCGGTCATTGAAGCCCGGCGCCTGCAGGAAGGGGTAGTAGACCGGCTTGGGGGTGATGATGCCGCGCCCGTGCTGGCTCCAGGCCTTGCAGGCGAGATTGAGGCCCGGCACCACCCCGGGCAGGAAGACGAGCCATTCGGGCTGGATGGTCCAGCCATAGCGGCTGGCCAGACGCGATACGATCAGTTCGATGAGCCGGGGAGAGGGGCGCGAATAGCCGAAGATGCCGTGGGCGACCCGTTTGGTAAGGGCCTCCAGTACGGCGGGGGGAGAGACGAAGTCGGTGTCTGCGACCCACATGGGCAGGACATCCTGACCCTTGTATTTGTCCCATTTCAGGCTCATGGTACCGCTGCGATCTATTTCCCGGTCAAAATCAAACATGTTAAATCCTTGTACTGGCGCTGGATGGGCTTCCAATGTACGGACTTGGACGCCCCCCCGCAACCCTTGAGGTAGCTGTTGATAATGACATAAAATAGCCGCCGCCATACGCCAAGCCCGCCCGCATCTGGCTCCTTTTTTTCTTCCATATCAATGGTATCTCTATGAGTTTGCTGTCTGTTGCCCGCAAGAGGCCGGATCCCGTCTCTCTCTCGTTTCTCGCCGTGACCTTCATGACCGGGGTGGCGGTGGCGCTGCAGGTGCCGACCTTGAGCCTGTTTCTGGCCGAGGAGGTGCAGGTGCGCCCCTTCCTGGTGGGGCTCTTCTACACGGTGAACGCGGTGATCGGCATCCTCATCAGCCAGTGGCTCGGCCACCGCTCCGACAACAAGGGGGATCGCAAGCAGCTGATCCTGCGCTGCTGCTTCGCCGGCATCGTGCTCTCTCTGCTGTTTGCCTGGAACCGGCAGTACTGGTTGCTGGTGAGCCTGGGGGTGCTGCTGGCGAGCCTGACCGCCACCGCCAGCCCCCAGCTGTTCGCCCTGGCGCGGGAATACGCCGACAGCCGCAACAAACAGGCCGACATGTTCAGCTCGGTGCTGCGGGCCCAGTTCTCCCTGGCCTGGGTGATAGGTCCGCCCATCGCCTTCGCGCTTGCCATCGGCTACGGCTTTGAGGTGATGTATCTGGCCTCGGCGCTGGCCTATGTCATCTGCGCCTTCGTGGTGTGGCGCTGGCTTCCCTCCCTGCCGCTGCCGGTGATGGACAGCGAGGTGGAGCGGGTGAGCAGCTGGCGGGATCCGTCGGTGCGGGCGCTCTTCATCGCCTCCACCCTGATGTGGACCTGCAACAGTATGTACCTCATCAACATGCCCCTCTACATCACCCGCGAGCTGGGGCTGGAGGAGAAGCTGGCCGGTTTGCTGATGGGCACGGCGGCGGCCCTGGAGATCCCCTTCATGCTGCTGGCGGGCTACTACACCCGGCGCTTCGGCAAGCGGCCCATGATGCTGCTGGCGGTGCTGGCCGGGGTCGGCTTCTATGGCGGTCTCGTGACCCTGTCTAGCCAGCATGCCCTCATTGCGCTGCAACTGCTCAATGCCATCTTCATCGGCATCGTGGCCGGCATCGGCATGTCCTATTTCCAGGACTTGATGCCGGGGCGCGCCGGAGTGGCGACCACGCTCTTTTCCAACAGCATCCGCACCGGCTCCATCATGGCGGGGGCCATCGCGGGGACGGTGGCGGAGCTCTGGAGCTTCCACGGGGTCTTCATGGTGGCGGCGGCCCTGGCGCTGATGGCGCTGGCCGCCTGCTGGCGGGTCCCCAACGTATAGGGGATGCAAAGGGGAGCCGATGCCCGGAGGTGCCGGCACCTGTGCCCCGGTCGTGCGGGGAAGAAGCGGCCTTACCTGGGGTTGTCTCCCTGGTATTCGATGCGCAGGCAGCGCAGCAGCAGCTCGGCCGCCGGTCCCAGCGCCTCCACCGAGGGGGTGAGCAGGTAGGTGTAGAGATAGCGCTCGCTGCCGCCGGTGAGATCGAGCTGCACCAGCGAGCCCTCGGCGAGCTCCTCCTGCACCAGGTGGCGGGGCACCCAGGCGTAACCCATGCCAAGGCGCACCATGTTGAGCACCTCGTGATAGTGGGTCGCCTTCCAGCCGGTGTCGTCCGCATCGTTCCAGTCCACCGAGCGGTGGATGGGGGGATGCAGGCTTATCTGGTTGTAGCTGGCCAGCACCTCGGCGGTGATGGGCTCTCCCTGCTCCGCAAGGGGGTGGCCCGCTGCGCACAGAGGAAGCAGACAGACTTCGTCCAGCGGCAGGCCGGTACGATCCTGGGGCAGGTGCTCGGAGAGCATCAGATCTCCCGCCTGCAGCGCATTGAAGTGGCAGTGGATCCGCTCATGCAGGTTGATGCGGCAACCGCGGCTGCGGGGATAGAAGTGGGCCAGCGCCCGGTAGAGGCGCTCCCGCGGCTGCACCACGGACACATAGAGGTTGATCTGCGGCTCCCACTGCCGCTCCAGGTTGTTGGCCAGGTTCTCCAGCTCTTCCACCTGCTGGCTGAGCTGGCGCGCCCGCTTGAGGAAGATCTCCCCCGCCGGCGTCAGCACCGCCTTGCGCCCCCGCACCTCCAGCAGGGCCACCCCCAGACTCTGTTGCAGCTTGGCAACCGCATGATTGAGGGAGGATTGGCTCTTGTTCAGCGCCTCGGCAGCCTGGGCATAACCGCCGCAGTCCACCACCGCCTGAAAGATCCGCCATTGCTCAAACGTGCTCTTGGGACGAAACATAGTGCAACCTGTCTGGGGCCGATGGGATTCAACAGGGCGCGCCTTGGCACCCCCTCTTCACTGTAATCCCATCCGGTTGATTTGTTGATTTATTTGGGCTGGGCCACGAAGGTCTTGCCGCTCTGGCCCTGACTGTCACGCCCCATCAGGTAGAGATAGAGGGGCATCAGATCGGCCGGGGTCTTGAGGGTTTGCGGATCTTCCGCCGGGAAGGCGCTGGCCCGCATCCTGGTGCGGGTGCCGCCCGGGTTCAGGGTGTTGACCCGCACCCTGGTGTTCTCCAGCTCGTCCGCCAGCACCTCCATCATGCCTTCGACGGCGAACTTGGAAATGGCATAGGTGCCCCAGTAGGCGCGCCCCTTGCGGCCCACGCTGGAGGAGGTGTAGACGATGGACGCCTCGCCGTGCTCCTTGGCGGTCTGGCGAATGAGGGGCAGCAGCGCCTGGGTCAGCAGGAATTCGGATTTGACGTTGACCTGCATCACCTCGTCCCACTCCTGCTCCTGAATGTGTTCGAACGGCGACAGGGTACCGAGCAGCCCGGCGTTGAACAGCACGCCGTCGAGGCGGCCGAACTGCTGGGCGAAGGTCTCCGCCATGCCGCGGTAGTGGGCGGCAGTAGCCCCTTTCAAGTCCACTGGCACGATGGCGGGCAGGGGGTGACCGGCCGCTTCAATCTGGTCGTAGACCGCCTCCAGCTTGGCACTGGTGCGCCCGAGCAGGATCACGGTGGCGCCGTGGGCCGCATAGGTGAGGGCCGCTTCGCGGCCGATGCCGTCACCGGCACCCGTCACCAGAATGACCTTGTCCTTGAGCAGATCACGGGGGGCCTGATAGTCGAGCATGTGGACTCCTGTTAACAATGCCTGGCGGCTTGGCGCAACGAATCGAGTGGGCAAGTGTACTGACCCGGCCCGGCAGTTGACCAGTATGAGACGGCAAAAATGTGAATAAAACAGGGCGATAGCGTCGATCCCTCCGTCCTTGGCACGGGAGATGGCAGAGTTTTTGCGCGAGGGGGGCAAACTCCTTACTATGTGAAAAAACCGAACATAGCGCGGAGCATCAAGTGGCATTTTTGACCGAGTACGGCCTGTTTCTGGCCAAGACCCTCACCTTCCTGCTGGCCATCGGCGCCGTCATCCTGATGGTGGCGAGCAGCCGCCAGCCCAAATCCCGCAAGGGGGAGCTGGTGGTGACCGATCTCTCCGGCGAGCTGGAGCAGGGGCGCCATCAACTGCAGGCAGCCCTGGCGGGCAAGGCCGAGCGCAAGCAGATGGAGAAGACCCGCAAGGCCGAGCACAAGGCCAAAGCCAAGGGGGAGGATGAGCGCAGCCGGCTGTTCGTCATCGACTTCAACGGTAGCATGGATGCCAAGGAAGTGGCCTCCCTGCGGGAAGAGGTGAGTGCCGTGATAGGCGTGGCCCGGCCCGGGGACGAGGTGCTGCTGCGCCTCGAATCCGGCGGCGGCGTGGTGCATGGCTACGGCCTGGCCGCCTCCCAGTTGCAGCGGCTGCGGGACAAGGACATCACGCTGACCGTGGCCATCGACAAGGTGGCGGCGAGCGGTGGCTACATGATGGCCTGCGTCGCGGACAAGATCCTGGCGGCGCCGTTCGCCATCGTCGGCTCCATCGGGGTGATTGCCCAGATGCCGAACTTCAACAAGCTGCTCAAGAAGCACGACATCGAATTCGAGATGCACACCGCAGGCCAGTACAAGCGCACCATCACCATGTTCGGCGAGAACGACGATCTGGGGCGGGAGAAGTTTCGCGAGGAGCTGGGGGCCATCCACGAACAGTTCAAGGCCTTCGTGGCCGAGCACAGACCCGGTCTCGACATCGACAAGGTGACCACCGGCGAGCATTGGCTGGCGAGCCAGGCCAAGCAGCTCGGTCTGGTGGATGCGCTTTGCACCAGCGATGACTACCTGCTGGCCCAGGCCAGCCATCACAAGGTGGTCGGCATCCGCTACAGCAAACCCAGGAGCCTGACCCAGAAGCTTGGCAAGCAGGCGGCACTGGGGCTGGAGGCCGGCCTTGGCCGGCTGTGGCAGCAGAGCCCCTGGCGCTGAGGCGTCTTGTTGAATGAAAAAAGAGAGCCGGGCATTGCCCGGCTTTTTGATGGCTTTGTTGCGGCTTGGCACCTGTCTACGAGCTGTCGCGAGAAGCCGTCAGCAAGGGAAAGAGCAGTGCAGGAGTCTTGAACGCGACCTGGCAGTCAGATCGTGACAGATTCTCAGCGCTGGAAGGGGTAGACGGAGCCGAGTTTCAGGATCTGGGTCAGCTCGTCCAGGGCGGTGCGGGTCTCCAGCACCAGGGAGGGGTCCCGCAGATCGTCCAGCGCCAGGCTGTCGCGATAGTGCTTCTCGACCCACTGATCCAGGCGGGCAAACTGGCTGTCGGTGATGAGGCAGGCCGGGTTGACCGCGGCGAGCTCGGTGTCGTTCATGGCGACCCGCAGGCGCAGGCAGGCGGGGCCGCCGCCGTTTCTCATGCTCTGCTTCACGTCCATGTAGTGGACGTCCTTGATGGGGGTGCCCAGGGTCACCAGCCTGGCCAGATAGGCGGACACCGCCGGGTTGTCGCGGCATTCGGTGGGGGCGATGATCGCCATCTCGCCGGATGGCAGGGTCAGGATCTGGGTGTTGAACAGGTAGGATTTCACCGCATCCTGCACCGACACTTCGCTGGTCGGCACTTCGATGAAGTGCAGTTCCCCGTCGCCGAACTTGGTACGCACCTCGGCCAGCGCCGCCTCGGTATGGAGGAACGCCTGCTGGTGGAAGAAGAGCACGTTCTGGTTGCCCACCGCGATGACGTCGTTGTGGAACACCCCCTGATCGATCACGTCCGGGTTCTGCTGAATGAAGACCGCACTCTCATCACCTAGGCCATGCAGGCGGGCGATGGCCTGGCTCGCTTCCAGGGTCTGGCGGGCCGGATAGCGTTTGGGGGCGGGCTGGGAGACGTCGAAGGCGCTGCGGCCATAGACGAACAGCTCGACCCCCGCTTCGCCATAGGCGCGGCACAGCCGGGTGTGGTTGGCGGCGCCTTCGTCACCGAAGTGGTCGTTCTCCGGCAGATGCTGGTGGTGATAGAAGTGGCGATCGTTGTTGAACACGGCCCGCAGGATGCGCCCGGTCACCTCGGGCTCCAGGGAGCGGTGGAACTTGTTGGTCAGGTTGGCGGGGGTGAAGTGAATGCGGCCATCCTGGGTGTCGGCGCTCGGGGAGACGGTGGCGGCGTTGGCAGTCCACATGCTGGAGGCGGAGTAGCAGGCGGCCAGCACGGCGGGGGCCTGTCTGGCCGCCTGGGCCAGGACGCTGGCATCGTTGCCGGTGAAGCCCAGGCGGCGCAAGGTCGCGAGATCCGGCCTCTCCTGGGGGGCCAGCACGCCCTGCACCATGCCGAGGTCGGTCAGCGCCTTCATCTTGCGCAGCCCCTGCTTGGCCGCTTCCTTGGGGTTGGAGGCCTCTTTGGCGTTGCTCTGGGAGGCGACGTTGCCATAGGAGAGGCCGGCATAGTTGTGGGTGGGGCCGACCAGGCCGTCGAAGTTGACCTCGAAGTGCTTCATGATCACATCCTTTCGATTTTTATATGGGGAGCGGTTCCTTCCGCGCACAAAGCTGCGGTGTGCGGCCATTATAAAGAGATTTCATCCTTTGTAACAAGCTGATAACCAGAATGGGTTTTTATGTCACAAGGGTGGCTGGATATGTCATTTCCAATCTAAAAAAGGGGGGGATATAGCATAAAAACAAAAAAGCGGTTGCTTCCCGCGCCCCGGCTTCGCATTAATAAATAAAGAAGCAGGGCGGTTCGGGCTGTCGGGCAAATTGACCCGCAAGATTGCTTTTTCCCGTCAAATCTCTTATACAGCCCCACAAAACCGCACGCCAACCCCGTCGGGTGCAATGAGGATAATAGTTACAGCATGGGCAAATCACTGGTCATCGTGGAGTCTCCGGCCAAGGCCAAGACCATCAACAAATATTTGGGCAAGGACTACGTGGTGAAATCCAGCGTAGGCCACGTGCGCGATCTGCCGACCAGCGGCAGCGCCAGCACCGAGCCCAAAAAACCTGTCATTCGCGGCATCAAGCTCAGCGAATCCGAGAAGGCGGCCAAGGATCGCAACGCCCTGTTCTCAAGGATGGGCATCAACCCGACCGCAGGCTGGCAGGCCAACTACCAGATTTTGCCCGGCAAGGAAAAAGTGGTCAGCGAGTTGCAAAGTCTGGCCGCCAAGGCCGACACCATCTATCTCGCAACCGACTTGGATAGAGAGGGGGAAGCGATCGCCTGGCACCTGCGCGAGATCATCGGTGGCGACGACAGCCGCTACAAGCGCGTGGTGTTCAACGAGATCACCAAGAGCGCCATCCAGGAGGCGTTCGCCCAGCCGTCCGAGCTGAACATTCATCGCGTCAACGCCCAGCAGGCCCGTCGTTTCCTCGACCGGGTGGTGGGCTACATGGTCTCCCCGCTCTTGTGGAAGAAGCTGGCCCGCGGCCTCTCCGCCGGTCGGGTGCAATCCGTCGCGGTGCGCCTCATCGTCGACAAGGAGCGGGAGATCAAGGCGTTCGTGCCGGTGGAGTTCTGGGATCTCAACGCCGACCTGCTCACCGCCGAGAAGAGCGAGCTGCGCATGGAGGTGGTCAGCCGCAACGGTGCCGACTTCAAGCCGGTGACCCAGGCCGAGACCTTCGCCGCCGTGGCGGCCCTGGAAGGGGTCGACTACAAGGTGGTCAACCGGGAAGACAAGCCGACCGGCTCCAAGCCGTCCGCTCCCTTCATCACGTCCACCCTGCAGCAGGCCGCTTCCACTCGTCTGAGCTTCGGGGTCAAGAAGACCATGATGATGGCCCAGCGTCTCTATGAAGCGGGTTACATCACCTATATGCGTACCGACTCCACCAACCTCAGCAAAGAGGCGGTGGACGCGGTGCGGGAATACATCGGCGAGCAGTATGGCGCCGCCTACCTGCCGAGCGATCCGAACCTCTACGGCGCCAAGGCCAATGCCCAGGAGGCCCACGAGGCGATCCGCCCCTCCAGCGTCCAGGTGACTGCCGAGATGCTGGAAGGGATGGAGCCCGATGCCATGCGGCTCTATGACCTCATTTGGCGCCAATTTGTCGCCTGCCAGATGACCCCGGCCCAGTACGACTCCTCCACCCTGACCGTCAAGGCAGGGGAGTTCGAGCTCAAGGCGCGCGGTCGCACCCTGCGCTTCGCCGGCTGGACCAAGGCCCTGCCGCCCATGGGCCGCAAGGGTGAAGACAGCCAGCTGCCGGCGGTGACCGTCGGCGAGGTGCTGAAACTGGTCAAGCTGGATCCGCGCCAGCACTTCACCAAGCCGCCCGCCCGCTTCACCGAAGCGGCCCTGGTGCGCGAGCTGGAAAAGCGCGGCATCGGCCGTCCGTCCACTTACGCCTCCATCATCTCCACCATCGTCGACCGTGGGTATGTGCGGGTCGAGAGCCGCCGCTTCTTCGCCGAGAAGATGGGGGAGATCGTCACCGACCGCCTGGTGGAAAACTTCGTCGAGCTGATGAACTACGAGTTCACCGCCAAGATGGAAGACAAGCTCGACGGCATCGCCGAGGGGAGCCTGGAGTGGAAGAAGGTGCTCGACGCCTTCTACGCCGAGTTCACCCAGGAGCTGGAGCAGGCCGACAAGCCCCATGAAGAGGGAGGCATGCGTGCCAACCAGATGGTGCTGACCGACATCGACTGCCCGGATTGTGGCCGCAAGATGGGTATCCGTACCGCCACCACCGGCGTCTTCCTCGGTTGCTCCGGCTATGCCTTGCCGCCCAAGGAGCGCTGCAAGAAGACCATCAACCTGGTCAGTGCGGACGAGTTCGTCTCCGCCACCGACGGGGACGAGGCGGAAACCGATGCGCTGCGTGCCAAGCATCGCTGCGGGATCTGCGGCACCGCCATGGACGCCTACATCATCGACGACAGCCGCAAGCTGCACGTCTGCGGTCGCAACCCGGATTGCGATGGCTACGAGGTGGAGCAGGGGCAGTTCAAGCTCAAGGGCTACGAAGGGCCGAGCATCGAGTGCGATCGCTGCGGCTCCGAGATGCAGCTCAAGAACGGCCGTTTCGGCAAATACATGGGTTGCACCAACGAGAGCTGCAAGAACACCCGCAAGATCCTGAAAAATGGCGACATTGCACCGCCGAAAGAGGATCCGGTACCCCTGCCCGAGCTGAAATGCACCCAGTCCGACGCCCACTTCGTGCTGCGGGACGGCGCTGCAGGTCTCTTCCTGGCCGCCAGCAACTTCCCCAAATCCCGCGAGACCCGTGCGCCCCTGGTGGAGGAGCTCAAGCGCTTCCGCGATCGCCTCTCTCCCAAGCACCAGTACCTGGCGGACGCCCCGGCGTCAGATCCTGACGGAAACGCCTCCGTGGTGCGCTTCAGCCGCAAGACCAAGGAGCAGTACGTGATGACCGAGGTCAACGGCAAGGCGACCGGCTGGACAGCCCATTACGACAACGGAAAATGGCAGGAGAGCCTGCCCAAGGCGAAGAAAGCCTGATGGCGACGCCGCTCACAGCATGATGAAAGAGGCCCCTTGCGAGGGGCTTCTTTGTTGGTGGATGGCGATATACTGGAATGGCTGCATGGATGGCAGCGCAAGACAGGGAGTTGTCATGGAGATACATGAAATACGGCCGGGCATGACCTGCCTGACCCGTGAAGGGACAGCCTATGTGCTGGAGGTGGACAGACAGAGTCTGCTGGTGCTCTTGCAACGGGAGGATGAGACCATCCCGGTACAGGTGCGCAGCGATGACATTCTGGGGCCCATTGCCGGCGACTAGGGAAGAGAACGTGACGGAGGGCGACTACAGAGGCCCTCCCTTTGTTGCAAGAGCCCCCATCCCTTCGGGGCGTGCCAGCCTCGTCAGAAGGGAACCAGAAAGAGCAGCTCGGCCAGGTCGGGCTGCCACTGCCACTCCCGCATCCTGACCCGCCCGCCAATCACGGGCACCCCCTCCTCCTGCAGCAGCCCCGCTTGCTTGTCAAAGCCTGCGGATCCTTTTGGCAGCGAAATGGTGCCTGCCGCCCCCAGCACCCGGTGCCAGGGCAGCACCTTGTCGGTCTCCCGCAAGACTTTTCCCACCAGTCGTGCCCGTCCTGGCAGGCCCGCGAGATCCGCCACCTGGCCGTAGCTCACCACGCGGCCGGGGGGGATCAGGGCGAGGATCGCCTCGATGCGGGCCGTCTTGTCCAGGGGGGGGGCGTTCGTTCTCATGATGATGGCTCGTCAAAAAAGCAGAAGCGCCATTGTGGCGCTTCTGTCATGGGGCTTGCAATCTGTCAGCCGAAGGTCTGGCTCAGTCCCCTGAGCTCGCGGGCCCGCCTGAGCAGCTCCTGGCTGGAGTCGTCCACCGCCTGGATCTTCTGGCTGTTGGCGCGGGAGTATTCGGAGATCTGGTGAATGTTGCGGCTGATCTCCTCCACCACCACCTGCTGCTGCTCCGCGGCGGCGGCGATCTGGGTGGAGAATTCGGTCACCTGATCGATTTCCCCCAGCACCAGGTGCAGGTTGCCTGATCCCTGGCGGGTCATCTCGACACATTCCCGGGTCTGGGCCAGGTTGTCCTGCATCATGCCCTGCCAGCGCTCCAGGGTGTGCTGGATCTGGCTGATGCTGCCCTGGATCTGCTCGGTCGCCTTGTGGGTACGGGTCGACAGGGTGCGCACCTCGTCCGCCACCACCGCAAAGCCGCGCCCCTGCTCGCCGGCACGGGCGGCCTCGATGGCGGCGTTGAGGGCCAGCAGGTTGGTCTGCTCGGCGATGCCCTGGATTTCACCCATCACGCTGCCAATGCGCTCCGACTCGCTGGCGAGCTCCACCGCGGAGTGGAAGGCCTGCTCCGCCTGGCTGGCCAGCCTGGTCATCTGCTGCTGGGTCTGATCCAGCTGTTCCACCGTGCTCTGGCAACTGCTGCGTGCCTCGGTCACCTGGCCGTTGGTGTCCTGGATGTTGCGGGCGATTTCGTGGGCGGTGCTGGCCATCTGGGTCATGGCGGCCGCCATCTGCTGGGTCTGGGCATCCTGCTCGTTGATGTCGAGGAAGGCGCGGTGTGAGGAGTCCTGCAGATCGGTTGCCAGGGCCTGAAGCGGATGGGTGGCATCGTCGACCCGCCCCAGCACGGTGCGGATCCGGGCCTGCAGCATCTTCAGGTGAAAATCGGCGATGGCACCCGGGGCATCCCCCGAATAGACCAGCCGGGTCAGGCTGTCATATTGTTGACCGAGCTGCCTGAGATAGCGGGGCAGGGCGATGAGCTCGCGCCAGTAGGCGCCCGCAATGGCGAGGGGGGGAAGCAGCATCAGCAGCGCGGTGAGGGGGCCCTGGGTGAGGGCGGCCCAGACCAGCAGCGCCAGCAGCGGCAGGCCGAGCATCAGCGGCCTGAAACGGCGCAGCGAGGGGCGGGTCGGGGTGCCCCGTTGCTCGGCCGAAAGCAGGGCCCGATAGGCCTGGGCGGCAGCCTGCTTGAGCTGGGGGTCGGGCTTGCAGCGCACCGACTGGTAGCCGCTTATCTTGCCGTGCTCGTAGATGGGGGTGACGTAGGCGTCGACCCAGTAATAGCGGCCATCCTTGCAGCGGTTTTTCACCACTCCCCGCCAGGGGTTGCCCTCCTTGAGGCGATCCCAGAGGTCGGCGAAGGCGGCCTTGGGCATGTCGGGGTGGCGAACCAGGTTGTGGTTGTGGCCGACCAGTTCATCGACCTGGTAACCGGCGATGCGGCAGAAGGCGGGGTTGGCGTAGGTAATGACGCCGCGCAGATCCGTGGTGGAGACGAGTTGCACGTCGGCGGGAAATTCCACTTCACTGTCCACGACTTGGGCGTGTTTGCGGGCCATAAGGGTAAGCTCCGATCTGTTTGCTGATTGTTATTGTGGCGGAACCGCAGGGAGGTGCATCCCCTGTCTGGTTTCATCGGGGGCCTTATTTTGCCAACAAAGGCAGATGAAAAGTAGGGGCTAGGTTGGGTTTTTGTTGTTGATGGGTAAAAAAACGGCGACCAAAAGGTCGCCGAAAAGAAAAAGATAACACTACCTCTGTGGCACCCGGTAACGCACTTGCAACTGGTCGAGGATGTGCAGCTGGCCGGGCAGACGGGCGACGAAGTTCTCCCACACCTTGCGGGCGGGAGTGCTCCAGGCCACCTCTGCCGTGGCCAGCATGCGCGGGAACAACATGTAGTCGAGACGATCGCGAGAGGTGATCAGTTCCGACCACAAGGGGCTCAGCACCCCCAGGATGTTATCGTTGGCATGGAAATCGGCCGGGGCAGGATCGCATGCATGCACCTGCGCCAGGTTGAGGGTACCCGCCCAGTAGAGTCCCGGCTCGTGGATGTCCTGACTCCAGGCGAGATCCAGATAGAGGTGCTGGGCAGGCGCCATCACCACGGGGTAACCGGATGCGGCGGCATCCAGGCCGGCCTGGAAGCTGGTCCAGGCGAAGACGGTGGCCTCCCGGCTCACCTTGTCACCGTGCAGTATCTCTTCCCACCCCAGCATCTGCTTGCCCTTGCTGGCCAGGTAGTGCTGGCAGTGGCGCAGCAGGTGCCCCTGCAGCTCGCGGCAATCCTGATACCCCTGCTCGGCCATCAGCTGCTGGCAGGCGGGACTGTCGGTCCAGACGCCGGTGGGCACTTCGTCCCCCCCCATGTGAACCTGACTCCCGGGGAAGAGATCGCACACCTCGTCCATCACGGCGTCCAGGAACCGGTAGGTGCCGGGCAGGGCCGGGTTGAGCACGTTGTCGTCGAAATATTGCACCGAGAGGTAGCGGGAGCGGTCTGCCTCTTCCACCAGCAGCTCGGGCAGCGCCTTGATGGCGGCGTGACAGTGCCCCGGGATGTCAATTTCCGGAATGATGGTGATGCCAAGCCCGGCGGCGTAGGCGACCAGCTCGCGCACCTCGCTCTGGGTGTAGTAGCCGCCGTAGGGATCGGGGCCGCCGCTCAGCTGGGGTCCCACCGCCAGTCCATGGCCGCGCCAGGCTCCCACGGCGGTCAGCTGGGGGAAGGCCTTGATCTCAAGGCGCCACCCCTCGTCATCGGTCAGGTGCCAGTGGAAGCGGTTGAACTTGTAGAGGCTCATCTGCTTGAGCAGGCGCTTGAGGGTGGCGATGGAGTGGAAGTGGCGGGCACAGTCGAGGAAGATGCCGCGAAAACCGAAGCGCGGTGTATCCCGCACCGTCAGGCAGGGCAGGCTCTCTCCGTGTTGCAGCGCCCACTGGGCCAGGCTCACCAGCCCGTGGCGCCAGCCCGCCTCGCCGGCGGCCCGGATGACGATCTCCTCAGGGGTGATGGTGAGCTCATACCCCTCGGGGGGAAGTGTCGCCTCGACGAGGTGGATCTCCGCATCGTGATCCTGGGTCAGGGCCAGGCCTGTCAGCTCGTTGAAATGGGCGAGCAGGGAGGCGAGGGGAACGGGGCCGTCGACGTGGGCCCGCTCGGCCAGCCGGAAGTTGCCTTCTGTATAAATCAGGTGGGCGGGCTGGGGCACGAGGCCGTTGACGGCCTCCACCTGTGGCAGGTCGGGGCCCGGGGAGGGCGGGTTGGTCAGACCAAGGTCTTCCCCCTCCAGCACCAGGGGTTGTAGCTGTCCCTTGCTCTCCAGGCTCAGGAAGAAACCCTTGGGCATATCGGAGTCATGCTTGAGCGGGGTGTTGCGACAACAGAAGCGCAGCTCGCTCACCCCCTCATGGGGCACCATGACCTTGTAACTGCCGCTCTGGCGCTCCAGGGCGCCCCCTTCGATCGAGTGGGGATCGATCTGGCGGGCGAGGCAGAAGTGGAGTTTCCAGGGGGCTGCTGGCAGTTGGCTCAGGGTGAAGCGAAACCAGACATCGTCACCATCACGGTGATCGACCCGGGTGTGGATCAGGGGTGCGGACATGGGAATTCCTCTGATGGGGTGAAGGAAACGGGAACCTGTCCCGCAGGTGTTGTCGGCCCGACCAGGCTCAGGGATGCAGACATGGCAGCGCCTCCGTCCTGGCAAACAGGATGGCCCCCTCCAGCGCGTCGCGCTTGGGGGCGACCAGATGGAAGTGGCCCAGACGGGGGGCGAGGCGCGTGCCGATGCCACCCAGCAGGGCGATCCGGTCTGCCCCGAGCTGGGTCATGCCCTCCAGCAGCATGCCGAGCTGGGCACAGGTCTCATCCAGCAGGGCGGTGGCGAGCTCGTCCCCGTCGCTCGCGGCATCGAATACCCAGGGGGCGAAGCGGCCATAGTCGGCCGGGATGGCGCGGGCGGCCCAGCGCACCACCTCGGCCTGATCCCGCTTGAAGTGATCCATCAGGCGCACCGCCAGGGTGCTGGGGGGCAGGATGCCGTCGTGGCAGAGCAGGGACTGCTGGATGGCGCGCAGCCCGAGCCAGGCGCCGCTGCCGAGATCTGAGACGGGGAAGCCGCGACCCGAGCAGGTGCGAAGGCGTCCCTCCCGGTAGATGAGCCCCGCCGAGCCGGTGCCCGCGATCAGGATGGCCCCCTCCTGGCCGTCGAAGGCGCCGAGGCAGGCACCAAAGGCATCGGAGGTGAGCTTCACCCGCGCAAACGGGAAGGGCATGGTCAGCATGGCGTGATAGCAGTCGGCGAGCTCGGCGGAGGCGAGCGCGAGCCCGACTCCCATCCGCTGTTCGCTCTCCCTGGGCAGACCCGCGTCGATGCGGGCCTGATCGATGGCGGCCAGCACATGGCCGTGGGCGAGGGCGATGCCCAGCTCCAGATTGGAGCCGGCGGCGCGCCCCTCGCCGAGCAGCTTGCCTGCGTTGTTGCGAATGCGGGCCCGGGTGTGGGTGCCGCCGCCATCCACCCCGACCCAGAACTCAATCATGGGGGCCTCCCTGCGCGCTTTGCCAGGTGATGGCCAGGGTAAACCTGGCTGGTGGTATGGAGGATCCAGGGCTCTCCCCGGTGCCAGTGATGTGTGAACCGCTCTCAATCATGGTGGCCTCCTTGTGCGCTCTGCCAGGTGATGGCCAGGGCGAACCAGGCGGCGTGCGGGATCCATTGCTCCCCCCAGCGCCAGTTCTGATCCAGCCGATCCTTGTACGCCTCTGGAATAAAGGCCACGTCATTTTCGTCATCGAAGCCGGCGGTGATGCCGTTGCAGATCCCCCCCTGTGCATTGGGGTAGCCAGCGGTGTATTCCGGGTTGTTGATGCCCTGACCCGCCAGCATGCAGGCGTTGAAGGGGTTTCTCCCCAGGATCCAGTCGAGCTGCTGCTGGCCGAAGGTGCGCAGCAGTGCGCTCTGCCCGGGCAGGTGCTGTGCGGCAGCAAACGCCATGGTGGCCAGCGATGCCAGCCGGGCGTTCTCCCCCTGCCACCAGTAACCGGATTCGTTGTGGTGGGGCATGAAAAAGCTCACCCGGGGCGCTTCATCCACCCCTTTGACATATTGGCGGGCGAGGGAGAAGGGGTTGCCTGCCCGGGCCGCGAGGGCCAGCTCGGCGGCCAGGGCCTGCTCGGCGACGGTCCTGGCCGCCCACTGGCGCACCGGATCCGGCTCGATGGCGAGATACTCCAGCAGCGCCAGTACCGGCAGGCCCGCCTCGGCGGCGTGGTAGTAGGGGCGAGAGCCATCGTCGTTGGCGGCCCAATGGTGGCCGAGATCGGGGTGGGCGCGCTGGCGGGCGCACAGCCGGCCGGCCCGATCCCGCGCCTCGGCGAGCCACTCGGCGCCCAGCGTTCTGGTGAGCTCGACCGCCGCCAGCAGGGCGCAATAGTCGTCGATGATGTTCTCGACCCCGTCGTCCAGGTAGACGAGGTTGTGCTCGCGCAGGTGCAGGTAGCCGCGTCTGGCCGCCTCGGCGTAATGGCTTGTGTCAAGGTCGCCGCCACTCTGTTCCCGGGCGGCGCGGGCCAGGGCGGCGATGGCCATGCCGCCCCCCTGGCGAAAACCCGCCTGCCAGCGGGCGGACTTGATCCCCTGCTGGGTCGAATAGGCGCACAGCTCCCGCTGCTCGGGATCCTTGCTCCACTTGTCGAACAGGGTCATGTAGAAAAAGCCGCTCTCGTCCTGCATCCGGCAGAGAAAATCCGCCCCGTGCAGCCCCTCGTCATTGAGCCGTTTGCACAGGTTCACCCCGTCGATGTCACGACGTGTCGCCAGGAGTTCCCGGCACTTGAGCAGGGACCAGACCACCATGGGGGTCTGCTGGGGATTGAGGTAGTTGGCGTAGGAGAGGTGACTCAGGTACTTGCTCATGTCGCCGCTGGCGTCGAACCAGCCGCCATGTACGTCCCGGCGCTGATCGGTGCCAAAGAGTCGTGCCCTGCGGTCCGCCCGGTCGAAGGTGCCGCTGGCGCGTTGTCCCTTGAAGTAGTGGATGACATCGGAGAGGCAGCGGCGCGCCAGCAGCCCCCGGCCGATGGCAAAGGGGGTGGAGCGCACCAGGCGCTCCTGCGCTTCCGTGGTCACGACGGCCTCCAGCCGGTAGTGGCCGGGCTCGGTGAAGGCGGAGAAATCGGCCCGCCAGTAGTGGCGCCCCTGCCAGCCGGGGACGCTCCCCGCCGCCACCAGCGGCGTCTCCAGCAAAAGGTGGTCGTCCTCCTGGCGCAGCAACCTGACGTGGCCGCGGATATCGAGGTCGGCGCCGCACTGCAGCAGGGCGCTCTTCTCCCCGTCACATTCGTAACCCACCTGGTTGATCAAAAGTTCCATCAAGGTCTTACTCCGAAGGCTCGCCCCTGGCGGGCGAGGCTCATTGCGGGGCCTTGCGGCCCCGACGCGAGGCATGGCCGGGCGACGGCGCCCGGCCGCGGGCCTGCTTACCCCTGTTCGTGGAGGTAGCAGCGCACGAAGTGGTTGTCGGCGAGCCGGGTCACCGGGGGCAGGCTCTCCTTGCAGCGGGGCATGGCCTGATGGCAGCGCCCGGCAAAGGGACAGCCACGGGATTCCGGGGTCCAGAGCGGGATCTCCCCCTTGCGGCCTCCCTCCAGCTCGGCGTGGATGCTCTTCTCCGGATCCGGCACCGCCGAGATGAGCAACTGGGTGTAGGGGTGCTGGGGGTGGTGCAGGATCTCGTCCACCTCTCCCCACTCCACCATGTGACCCACGTACATCACCGCCAGATCTTCCGCCACGTAGCGGGCGGTGGCGATGTCGTGGGTGATGTAGAGCATGGAGACGCCGAGCTCGTTCTTCATCTGCTCCATCAGGTTGAGGATGCCGATGCGAATGGAGACGTCGAGCATGGAGGTGGGCTCGTCCGCCAGCACCACTTCCGCCTCCACCGCCAGGTTGCGGGCGATGTTGACCCGCTGGCGCTGGCCGCCGGAGAGCTGGTGCGGGTACTTGGCCGCGGTCGCCTTGGCGGGAGTCAGCCCCACCTTTTCAAGGAGGCCATAGACCATGTCGGGCAGATCCCGCTTGTCGCTCACCTTGCTGTGCAGCAGCAGGGGGCGGGCGATGTGGTGGTAGATGGTGTGGGTCGGATTCAGTGAACCGAACGGATCCTGCCACACCATCTGCACGCTCTGGCGATAGTCCAGCAGGGCGGTGCCCTTGTTGAACTCCTCGAGGTCGCGGCCACGGTAGAGGATGCGGCCGTTGGAGAGCTTGTACATCTTGGCGATGATCTTGGCGATGGTGCTCTTGCCGGAGCCGGATTCCCCCACCACTGCCAGGGCGCGGCCCCGGTGCAGGTTGAAGGTGATGTCGGACAGCGCCCGCATCTTGCCGCTCTTGATGGCGTTGGAGTTGACGGCGAAGTCCTTGTAGAGGTGCTGGACCTCGATGATGGGCGCGTCGGTTTGGGCGATTTGCATGACAGACATCCTTAACAGCCAGCGGCCTTGTCCAGATGGATCGGAAGATCCGGTTGTTCCTCTGCTGCCTCATGAAGGTGACAGGCAGCCTGTTGGCCGGGCCGGATCTCGGCCAGCCGGGTGTATTCCTGGCGGCAGCGCGCGTGCACCTTGGCGCAGCGTGCCTGGAAGCGGCAGCCCACCGGCACCTCCAGCAGATTGAGTGGGCTGCCAGGGATCCCCTCCAGCACGGTCTTGGGCCCGTGCAGGGGGGGGAAGGAGTTGCCAAGGCCCCGGGTGTAGGGGTGCAGGGGCGCGGTCAGGATCGCCTTGGCCGGCGCCACCTCCACCAGTTCCCCCGCGTACATGATGCCGATGCGATCGCAAAATTCGACCATCAAGGAGAGGTCATGGGTGATGAAGAGGATGGAGAAGTTGAACTTCTCTTTCAGTGCATAGACCTTCTGCAGGATCTCCCGCTGCACCACCACATCGAGCGCCGTGGTGGGTTCGTCCATGATGAGCAGCTCGGGGTTGAGGGCCATGGCGATGGCGATCACCAGCCGCTGGCGCATGCCGCCGGAGAACTGGTGCGGGTAGTCCTTGAGCCGGCTCGGGTGGATGTCGACGATCTCCAGCAGCTCCTGGGCGCGCTTGATCGCCTCATAGCGGGTCATGCCGGGGTTGTGGGCCAAGAGCACGTCGCAGAACTGCTCCTCCATGCGCAGCACGGGATTGAGCGCATTCATGGCGGACTGGAACACCACGCTCGCCTGGCGCCAGCGGTAGCTGCGCAGTCGCTCGTCATCGAAGCCGAGGATGTTCTCTCCCTTGAACAGGATCTCGCCGCCGCTGATGTAGGCGGGCGGTTTGTGCAGGCGCGCCACCGAGAAGGCGACCGTGGACTTGCCGCAGCCGGACTCGCCGGCGAGGCCGAACACCTCACCCGGCATGATGTCAAAACTGACCGAATTGACGGCGCGCACGTCGCCGCTCTCGGTGATGTAGTCGACGCAGAGCTGGCGCACCGACAGCAGGGGTTGTTGCGGCTTCATGCTGTCTTCTCCTGAGCAGTGATGGGAGTGGCAAGCTGCTTCCAGCGGCGCAGGCCCTTGTGGGAACGAAGCTGCGGGTTGGCGATTTCGTCGATGGCGAAGTTGAGCATGGCGAGGCCCGCCCCCAGGGTGGCGATGGCGAAGCAGGGGGCCAGGATCTCCCACCAGGCGCCCACCAGGATGGCGCTCGAGGTCTGGGCGTTGTAGAGCATGATGCCCCAGCTCACGACGGTGGGGTCGCCAAGGCCCAGGAACTCCAGGGTCGCCTCGGTGACGATGGCGTAGATGATGGATCCGATGAAGCTCACCCCGATGATGGAGATGAGGTTCGGCAGTATCTCCACCAGGATGATGCGCCAGGCCGGTTCACCCAGCACCTCGGCGGCGATGACGAACTCCTTCTCCCGCAGGGCCAGGGTCTGGGCGCGGATGACCCGGGCGCCATAGGCCCAGGAGGTCAACCCTATGATGAGGGCGATCACCATGGGGGAGGCCTCTCCGATGAAGCTCGCCAGCACCAGCAACAGGGGGAGGTTCGGGATCACCAACACCACGTTCATCAAGAAGGTGAGGCACTCGTCCACCACGCCGCCGAAGTAGCCGGCGGTGATGCCCACCGTGATGGCCAGGGCGCACACCAGCAGGCCTGCCCCGAAGCCCACCATCAGGGAGATGCGGGCGCCGTTGGTGAACTGAGCCCAGAGATCGTGGCCCATGCGGTTCGATCCCATCACCAGCTCCACGCTGGGGGGCTGGTGGGGGCGGGCGACCCGCTTGGTGGGTTCGTTGCTGGCGAGCAGCGGGGCGAACAGGGCCATCAGCACGAAGGTGACCACGATGGCGAGGCCGAAGGCGGCCTTCTTGTTGCCCAGCAGGATTTTCAAGATAGTCGGCATACGCATCTTATTTGCCTCCTGTACGCAGACGGGGATCCAGGAAGACGTAGAGCACGTCCGCCAGGAAATTGAAGCTGAGCATGGTGATGGTCATGATGAGCAGTTGCCCCTGGATGAGGGGGTAGTCACGGGCCAGGATGCCCTGATAGAGGGTCAGTCCCAGGCCGGGGTAGTTGAAGATCACCTCGGTGATGAGGGATCCGCCGATGACGAAACCGAGCGCCATGGAGAGGGCGGTGACGCTGGGCAGCACGGCGTTGCGGGCGCCGTAGTTGAAGATCACCCGGTTGCTGGAGAGCCCCTTGGCCTTGGCCATGGTGATGTAGTCCTCGCCCAGGAGGTTGATCATGTTGTTGCGCATGGTGATGAGAAAGCCCCCTACCTGCACCGCGGCCAGGGTGCCCACCGGCATGATGGCGTGCAGCAGGATGCTCTTGATGTGTTCCCAGCCAAAATCGGCGGGGATCTCGGGGCTGTAGGCGTAGCCGATGGGCAGCCAGCCGAGGCTCACTCCGAACAGGAAGAGGGCGAGCAGGGAGACCACCACGGGGGGGATGGCCTGCATCACCAGGGTGAGCGGGGAGAGGATGCTGTCCATGCGTCCGCCCCGGTACCAGGCGGCGAAGATGCCGACGATGGAGCCGATGGAGAAGCTCAGAATGGTGGAGGTGCCCACCAGGAACAGGGTCCAGCCGATGGCGCGGCCGAGGACGTCGGCAACCGGTTGGGGGTAGTAGCGCACCGAGGTGCCGAGATCCCAGGTGAAGACGCTCTTCACATAGGTGAGAAACTGGGTGCCGATGGGGCCGTCCACGAAACCGAAGGTGGCTTTGAGGGCTTCCAGTGCGGCGGGTTCCATCATGGCGCCGGCCCGGGCAAACATGACGGAGACGGGGTCCCCCGGCATGGCTCTGGGTAGCAGGAAGTTGATGGTGGCGGCCACCAGGAAGGCGACCAGATAGAAGGAGAAGCGTCTAAGTATAAATCCCATGGTGATACCTTTTACTGCAAGCCTGCCCCGCGCCGGGCAAAGCTCCCCCAACCCCGGCAGGTGCGGGGGATGGAAGACATGGCGGGGAAGAGGGCCCCCCGCAGGGGGCCGGGGTGATTAGCTGTTTGGCTTGAGTGACAGCACGTGCAGCAGACGCTCCGGAGTGTCCGGGTGAACCTGCGGCTTGGCGACCGGGTTGTCGGCACTGAACCAGCCATTGAAGCGCTTGGTGCTGTATTCGTACCAGGTCGGGTTGTTGAACACCGGGATGATGGTCTGGTTGGCCCCGACACGCTCCTGGATGGCGAACATGATCTCCTTCTGCTTGGCCGCATCGGCGGTCTGGGTGAAGTCGTCGATCAGCTTGTCGAGCTCGGGATCCTTGTAGCGGGGCGCCGCGAAGCGGTTGCCGCGCTCACCCATGTTGCGGGAGTGGAAAGCGGTCTCGAAGTACTTGTGCGGGTTGGCACCGGCAAAGTAACCCTGCAGGGCGACGTCGAAGTCACCGGTGATCAGGGACTCGGTCCAGACGGTGGCTTCCGGGGTGGCGGTCTTGGCGTTCAGGCCCAGGGCCTGCAGGCCTTCGACCCCGATCTGGACGGTGTTGACCCAGTCGGTCCAACCGTTCGGTACCAGCACCTTGAACTCGATCTTCTTGCAGCTCGGGGTGTCGAGGAACTTGTCGCCGTCACAGTCCTTGTAGCCCGCCTGTTTCAGCAGGGCCTTGGCCCCTTCCAGGTCGAACTTGTTGTACTTGCCGTACTTCTTCTCGACGTCCGGGTTGTCCCAGGAGGCGAATGCCTTGCCAAGCCCTGACGGGTACTCGTTGACGGTGGGGTAGCCGTAGCCTGCGATGTCCACCATGGACTGGCGGTCCATGGCCATGGAGAAGGCGCGGCGGAAGTTGATGTCGTTGAAGGCTTCGTGGTTGCCCGGGTTCTTGCTCTGGAAGTTGACGTTGAACGCCACTGTGCCGGAGGCGGGGAACCAGTACTTGTTGTTCTTGGGATCGTTGCCGACGTAGAGGCGCTCGATGTCCGGCACGAAGGAGCCGAACCAGTCCACGTCACCCTTCATCACGGCGGCCAGTACCTGGTCGTTGGTGGCCATCTGCGGCATGCGCAGGCAGTCGATGGAGAGGCTGGCGTTGTCCCAGTAGTGCGGGTTGCGGCACTGGGTGTAGAGCTGGGCGGAGAAGTTGTCCACTTCGGTGAAGGGACCGGTCCCGACCGGCTTGTCGTTGGTGAAGGCCACCGGGTCTTTCACCGACTTCCACTGATGCTCCGGCACGATGGGCACCAGCACCAGGTCGTTCACCACGTTGGTGTTGACCTCGGCCAGGTCGAATTTGACCTTGTGGTCACCCAGCTTCTCGACACCCTTGATCTGAGTCCAGATGGAGCGCTCGTCCAGCGCCTTGTTGGCCTTGACCAGGTTGAAGGAGAAGAGGATGTCGTCGGCGGTGAAGGCTTCACCATCGGACCACTTGACCCCTTCGCGCAGGTCGAAGGTGACGGACTTCAGATCATCGCTGAAGGCGTAGTGGGTAGCCAGACGATAGACGGGTTTGCCACCCTGCATATCGTTGAAGATCACCAGCGGCTCATAGATGAAGTGACGGGTGGTGTGGAGCAGACCCGCTTGCAGGAAGGGGTTGAAGTTCTTGACCCATGCGGTTTCCTGCTGGGCAACCAGGGTCAGCACCGTCTTGTTGTCGGCGGCCATGGCTGTGCCGGTGGCACCGGCAAGCAGAGTTCCCAGCATGACTGAGGTTGCGATTTTGGATACTTTGGCAAGCATATTTTTTCCTTTCTTATTGGTCTTCCATGGTTTTGGAATGGAGCACCGACATCGCATGCTTGGATACCGGCCCTCGCTGTTGGTCAGGTTTTGCACCCTTGTAGTTGTGTCGTCCAACGCCCTTAGAAAAGCAGAATTAACAGGAAAACAACAACTCTTCATTTCGTCGATATCGTAAAAATTGCACGGCGCACGTCATTATCGTCAAAATGTATTTTTAATCCTTTTAAATTATACAGTTGCATTAATTCTCACAAAGTAAAAAGTCACCTTGCCACTCCCTGTGACAACGATAATGTGAGCTGGATCGTGCTCGTTTTTTCCCCGTTGACACGGCTTATTTTTGTGCAGGAAACAAGCGACTCACGCGAGCGGAGAGAAGTGTGCGCTGGCTCACGGGCGCGTGCGAAAAGAGGGAGGGGAGGGAGATCGGTGATGAGGGGCGGGACAGGGGATGATATGGGGGCATGCAAGAGCCTGACGGGCGGCGGACATTAAAAAAGCCAGTCGGTGAGACCGACTGGCTTTGAGGGGGAGTGGCGTGATTATTCCACCAGGCTGGCCCAGAGGTCGTACTCGTCCGCTTCGTCGATGCGGACCTTGACCATGTCGCCGGGCTTGAGGCCGGTCTCGCCGTTCAGGTAGACCAGGCCGTCGATCTCGGGGGCATCGGCGGCGGAGCGGCCGGTGGCACCCTCTTCGTCCACCTCGTCGATCAGCACCAGCATCTCTTTGCCCACTTTACGGGCCAGCTTGCGGATGGAGACCTGCTGTTGCAGCTCCATGAAGCGCTGGAAGCGCTCTTCCTGCACCTCGGCCGGCACCGGATCCGGCAGCTCGTTGGCTTTGGCACCCTCGACCGGGCTGTATTTGAAGCAGCCAACCCTGTCCAGTTCCGCCTTGTCGATGAAGTCCAGCAGCATCTGGAACTCTTCTTCGGTCTCGCCGGGGAAGCCGACGATGAAGGTGGAGCGCAGGGTGATCTCGGGGCATATCTCGCGCCACTTCTGGATGCGCTCCAGGGTGCGCTCGACGGAGCCGGGGCGCTTCATCAATTTGAGAATGCGCGGGCTGGCGTGCTGCAGCGGGATGTCGAGGTAGGGGAGAATTTTGCCGTCGCGCATCAGGGGGATGACGTCATCCACGTGCGGGTACGGGTAGACGTAGTGCAGGCGCACCCACATGTCGAGCTTGGCCAGCTCTTCGCACAGGGCCACCATGCTGGTCTTGACCGGCATGCCGTCGTAGAAACCGGTGCGGTGCTTGACGTCCACGCCGTAGGCGGAGGTGTCCTGGGAGATCACCAGGATCTCCTTCACGCCAGCCTCTTTCAGGCGCTTGGCCTCGGCCAGTACCTCGCCGATGGGGCGGCTCACCAGATCCCCGCGCATAGAGGGAATGATGCAGAAGGTGCAGCGGTGGTTGCAGCCTTCGGAAATCTTGAGATAGGCGTAGTGGCGCGGGGTCAGCTTGACGCCCTGGGCCGGCACCAGGCTGGTGAAGGGGTTGTGGGTGGGTTTTTCCACGTATTTGTGGACGTGGCCCAGCACCTCTTCATAGGCGTGGGGACCGGTGATCTCGAGCACCTTGGGGTGGATCTCGCGGATCTGGTTCTCTTTGGCACCCAGGCAGCCAGTGACGATCACCTTGCCGTTCTCGGCCAGGGCTTCACCGATGGCTTCCAGGGACTCCTGCACCGCGCTGTCGATGAAGCCGCAGGTGTTGACCACCACCAGCTCCGCATCGTCATAGCTGGGCACCACGTCGTACCCTTCGGTACGCAGCTGGGTCAGGATGCGTTCGGAATCGACCAGGTTTTTGGGGCAACCTAAAGAGACAAAGCCTACTTTCGGTGCGTGTTTTGTGTTAGTCATTAAGGGGAGAGCTCACATTGCATCATGTCTATAAGGCGCGGGATTTTACAGGAATGGTACAAAACCACAAAGGCCAAAATTTATACAGTTATATTCGTTGGAGTTCAGAGAAGCAGGGACAGGGCACAAGCCATGCCCGACAGGTATCACAAGCCCGTCAGTTCGCATTAGAACACGGTTTAAACTTCATTGAAGTCTTAGATAGTGGTGTCAGTGCCTATCGTGGCGCAAATGCGTCACAGGGCGCTTTAGGTGCATTCATTGCAGCCGTTGAGGGTGGCGCTATCCCTTCGGATTCGTGGTTGTATGTTGAAAACCTAGATCGCCTGTCTCGCCAAGCTATCACAAACTCTCAAGAATTGTTTTTAAAACTGTTGCGTCTTGGCTTAACCATCGTCACAGGCATTGATGGCCGGATCTACACCACCGAAACTGTAAACACGAATCCAACGGATTTGATGTTATCTATCCTCCTGTTTAGTAGGGCTCACGAAGAATCAAAGACGAAGGCAGACCGAACGAACCGGAATGTGTTAGCACTGATAGACCGTCACAATCAGGGTTTACCAGTCAACATTAAAGCCGCAGGTAAGCATCCGTTCTGGATTGATGATAGTGGTTCACAATACGAACCAGTTAGACTACATGCCACCTATGCACCAGCAGCTAAAAAAGCAATAAAACTATTCCTACAAGGTTGGGGCTCGTACCGTGTCTGCAACTATCTAAACGATCACTACCAATGCCCACCAGCACTAAAATATAAAAACAAGCATGGCACCATTAGGGCCGAAGGCTGGAGCATTACCGCACTTAGAAAGATGCGGGACAATCCCGCCTTGTTTGGTCAGCGTGTCATAAGCATTCAAAATAAAACTTATACATTAAACAATTACTATCCTCCTTTAATATCTGAGTCAGACTTCATAAACCTGAAAAGTATTAAAGAAAACAATAAGATAACGTGCAATAAGCAGTATAACACAATATCCTTATTATCCGGCTTGAATATCTTACGGTGTGCCAAATGCCGTGGCCCTATGAGTTTCTTTACTCATAGAAACAAAATCCGGTATGTGTGCGAGACAGGCAAGGCCCAAAAAGGTTGTGTTCCATGGAGTATGGACGGCACGATTGCAGAAAGGTTACTGGTGTTCCCATTGCTAAAAAATTTCATTGATTTAAAACTAAAGGGAATGTCTAACAGTGACCAATACCAACATAAAATTACAGAATTAAATGAAACATTATCAAACATCAATACTCAAATTTCAAACTTTGAAGCTGTCATTGGTGCAGGAATCAATCTTGATTCTACTATTGCAAACCTCCGCAATCTTCAATCACAACGTGAAACAATTACACTTGAATTGAAGAAAGTGACTGAAATTGCAGCCTTGAAAACAAGTAGAGAACAGACGGTCGAACAAATTGTCGAATTTTTATTTGATAATCTAACAGAACAAATCATCAATGACATTAAGCACCCGAATCGCCAAGAATTGCGGGAGACAATCAGAAATTTATTTGCCAATGTCTATTTAGATAAGCAAGACGATAAAACTTACATGATAGCCTTTGAATCACAGGATAATAGTTTTGTTGTTTATAGTGGGGATCCTAACATCGCACCAACGGCTGTAGCCGAGCCATCTTTCCCATCCGCTCTGTTTGAACCATCAGCACAAGATCTTAATGAAATAGAAAGGCTACGTGCCACCATAGATCCGGCAACCCTAAATAAACTTGGTGGTTTAACATTTAAAATCAATGAGTTAGAGGAAAAGCTATGGTCGAAAATGCAACCGATATTGTCACGTTTCACACCAGTTTTAAATAAAGAACTAAAAGCACGAAAGTAAAAAATATATTAAAAATAACAGTTGCAATCATTGAAAAGTTTATGAAAATATGTTAATATATATAATGGTTACATAGATGGTTTTATAACATTCTTGTAATTTTATGGGGGTTCCTTTGGTGCCCCTTTTTATTATTTAATCCATACCTATAAGAGGTTCGATGACCAATGCTAAACAAGAGCTCACAAAGCTAAAACTTATTTTGAAATCACACGGTTTGCGCTGCACACAACCCCAACTTAAACTCCTACAAATTTTGGTTAATGACGGCCCCATTGTCTCCCGTCGCGACATTCATGAAAGAATGGGCAACATTAATCACCCTAATTTAACTGTACTTCTCGACCGATTTGAATCTCACCTTCTAATTAAGAAAACGTGGAATTGTGGGGCGCCAGAATATCACTACCTGCCAGAATAAATTTTTCTATATACAACTTATATATTCATGAGAATACTACAAGTTTGTAGTGTTCCATTCGATATTTTATTTTTTATCCTAATAATCACCTTTGAATTCACCAAGAGGAATAATGACCCAACAAACCAAACTTGATCCTAAACTCCAAAAGTATCTAATCAGTATTAAAGAACAATGCAAACCCGATCCTCAAGAGTTGCAACGCCGCATTGAAGATATGAAAGACCGCCATGTTAATTACATTGAGATTCTCGATCATGGTCATTTACTTGTGGCACAGTTACAGGAAAAAATTCTTAATGGTTATCGATATGAACTTGGAGCATACAGTTATCATAGTAGTGGTTCAGGGTTTGTTCGAGTTCGCCTTATTAAGCCAGATTCTGTATTGCAAGATGAGTTAAAGACATTAGAAAAAGAGGCTGAAGTTCAATATAACAAAGAAATTGAATCTGAAATTAATGGTCGTATTGAACAATTGATGCAGGAAGCCGCCGAAGAGGCTGCACAGAAAGCAGCACAAGCAGCCAGAAAAGAACAAGAAGAAATCAGAGCAAAACTCAAATCTTTCTTGCTCTCTTGATAAATATCTTGTTTTTGGCAGCTAGATATTATATTGTTTCTGGCTGCCAAATTATTTTAATTTAGATTCAATGGAGATAAAATTATGCGTATAGAGCTTGAACTCGGCAGACGAGCCGATGAGAACCTAAAAATCATTATGCAATCAACAAACAAATCTGCACAGTCCTTTTTGCGCCAGCTTGTTACAAACGTACCAGCAGCGAAGCTGTTAGAGCTATTATCCAGTTATCAGGAGAATCCATGCAAGACAACCAAGACAACCAACAACTAATCGATAGCTTTGCACAATCCCTTGCCTCCCGTGGCTTCGTGTTTGTCAACCGTACTAATGGCCCTGAACTCTACAGTACTAAGGATCACGACTACTTCGGCTATCATGCCGTGACGCCTCTCTATTGTCACTGGTGCAATCAGAACAATATCGACAAAAACAGTATCCCTGAAGACCTCTTTCTCGAACTACAGAAGCGTCTTTCTTTTGTCTCTGGAACAGCATTCAGACCAAATGCACCTCTGCACATTCCCCAGCCGTCAGGGCTGACAAGACTCAACACTTTCAAGGCTTACGAGCCCACCAGTACAACCCAGTCTGATATAGTTGGCACCCCTTTTGAAACCTTCATGTCTCGCATGTTCCCTGAACCCGAAGAGCGCCACATTGTCACTCAGTGGCTCGCCCACATGTTCCAAAGGCCAGACCAGCGACCGAGTTGGCACCTACTGTTAACGTCTGACACTGGCACTGGCAAGGGCTTTCTGTTCCACTCGATATTAACGCCGCTACTGTGTAAGCAAACAAAACTCATCAACTCCTTTAAGCGCCTTACAGGTCAATTCTCGGGGATCTTGGAAGAGTCCATGCTGGTAATGCTGGACGATGCTAAAAGCAAATCTGACGCAACCATGACTGAGCTCAAGAGCATTCTTTCCGAATCTCATGTAGTGTTAGAGAAGAAGTATGAGGCCGAAAGAACAGTTGAAATTTTCAGCCGGATAATTTTTGCCAGCAATGAATACCGACCCCTCCGGCTCGACCCCGATGAACGCCGCTGGTACGTCCCGAGAAGGATTGAGCACTCGGAATCCCGAGCCGAGACACAAAGCCTTATAGACTCTCTGGAAGATTGGTTAGATGCTGGTGGCCTTGATGTTGTTTACAATTATTTCATGTCATACAGCCTGGACGGATTTCATCACAAGCGGATCCACCAGACCGAGACACTAAAGGGCATGATAGGTGCCTCCCAAAGCGTCTTGGAAGAAGCCCTTGACGTGTGGCTTGAGGGACAGTTGGCCTTCACTCCAGCAACGCTCTATAAAGCATTTGATGATGAACCTAAAGACCTCATTAAATCAAAGCTCACAGAGAGAGGTTTTGTTCAGAAGAAGATTAAGAATGCGCCCTCTCGTTCTTCGTACTGGATTCATAAGGATACAATCCCCGCAGATGCGGCCAAATGGTTAAATACCAAGTGTTTCCAAAAAATTGATGAGTACTCATTCTAACAGGCTGCCTTCGGGCGGCCTTTATTGTATGTGTCTATCCGGTTCCCAATCAGGTTCCCGCTGGGTTCCCAATGTGGTTCCCAACCTAAAATTCACAATCACCTTATAATTCAATGATTTGCTTTCATGGTTCCCAAGTTCCCAAGGATCCCAAAAACCTTTTTTATCCCAACGGGAGTTACCGCGGGCGAATTCACAAAGTGAATGAGACTGTGCCACAATGGATGAATGTATATATGATGATTGTGGGGCGTAGTAAAATTTCAGCCAGAATTTGTTCTTTCCAGTAAAAATAAGGGGCTCTAAATTAAATAAAGGAGCCCCAGTTTATTTTTTAATTTTGTGATAGAACTTCCTTTAATCTCTGTTGTTCTCGTAAAATTTCCTTCTCGATTGCCTCATAATCCGCCGCCATTTCTTTTGCAAATGCAGCTCTTTCTGCTTCTTTATCTTCTGCCGAGGGATTTAATAGTTTATCTAATTCAGATTGAAAGATAAACAATAGGGCACCTGGAGGAGTTTCCCAAACGACATTATTATCGTCGGCAGTTACATTAATCATAACATTATGAGCATTGCCCTTGTATATGACTATCGCACTCCCCTTATATTTATTTCCTTGCTCGTGAACTAGAGTGACTTTCTCAACCTTAAGGCCATAAGATTTATATTGTTGATTTGTATCAAAAACTTCTTGCATTGACCCTCTAACGTTCCCACCAAGCACATCCACAGACGGACCGCAACCCGATAGTAGTATGCTTGCCATTAGAATTAATACTCTCATTGTCATGCAATTCCTTTGTTGATTAAAAAATAGTATCTTACATCGATCCAAGTGGAATTGCATTGCTCTTGTTAGACAAAGTGCGTTTTCCACTCTGGCGGAAACATTTAAAAATAATTTTTATTTAATATCTGGGCAGCTCTGCAACCCGTATAGATACTGGCTTGAGCGCTTTATGGTTGTCACATTAAATCCTTATAAATAACAGTAAAATCAGATAGTTACATTGCATTTTTTGACATTGAGAAAACAAAAAGGGCCACCATGACGGCAGCCCTCTGAATATTCATAAATTTTTAAGTTGTTGTTTTAAATCGTTTTGTTCCAATGGCGTTTAACGGTTGCAATCCCAACATCCAACGCCCTGGCTGTTTCGCTCTGGCTTAATCCATCCGCTTTACACTTCTGCACCTGCTCTGTTGTCCCTGTTGCCTCGGGCCTCCCCAGCTTCTTCCCTTCCGCCTTGGCTCTTGCTAATCCTTCGGTTGTTCTTTCTCTAATCCTATTCCTTTCAAATTCAGCAAAAGCGCCCATCAATTGCAGCATCAGCTTGCCTTCTGGACTGGACAAGTTACTGACTGGAAGATCCAAACAAACTAACTTAATGCCCTTCTCGCACAACATGCTGACAGTGTTCTGAACGTCTATGTTGTCCCTTCCCAATCTGTCCAGCTTCAACACAACCAACGTATCCCCCTCTTCCAGCTTGTTCAGAACGAGATTAGAGAATACAGGCCGCTCCATAGCGCTTACGCTGCCCGATACCACCTCAGACAGCCAACGGCTATCCTGAACCTCATAACCAGCATTACGTATCGCCAGCAACTGGTTCTCCGATGTTTGCTCTACAGTAGACACACGACCGTAACCGAAAACACGACCACCCATAATATCCCCCTAAACCTTGGTATCAACTAATCTGGTATCATTATGTAATGGTATCATCAATTGTTCAAGCTGTTTTGTTGATACTAGATGGACGGGTGATCCGTTGGTATCATTTAACATTCGTTTTTTGATACCTATAAAATCCGTTTATTTATCGTCATGCGGAACAAGAAATGCGCCGCGATATTTCAAAATCACTAGCGGCTCCATATGACCCTGGCGCCATTTGTCCAGCATTACAGCCCATTAGAAAGGGGGTTGTCATTGCAGCCGTCAGGCGGGGTGGGGGTGGCTTTTGGATTGTAATCTTTTAACCTTTAGGGCAACCCAAGGAGACGAATCCTACTTTGGGGGCCTGTTTTGTGTTGGACATCGCTCAATCACTCTTAGGTGGCTCTTATTCAAGGGCGCGGATTTTACCGGAATGGCTAACCAAAAACTATACAGCCGACACGTCGGAAGCGAACAATCTCTTTGTCCGGGGACGCGGGGTGGGGCGGGCGTGACATGACCACGGGCAGGGAGGGGGCCGTCGCCGGTGCGGGCGGGATCACGATCCCTGTGCGCCGTCACCATTTGGCAGGAGGGGCAAAAAGGGTGTCACTATACTCCCAACAGGCCTATCAGAAGGATGTACGGGATGGAGAGCTCATTTGGTGAGAAAGTGCAGAATGTGCACGCCACCCTCAGGCAGCGGTTTGACAAGTTGAGCCGGGTGGCGATCGCCATCTACGACCCGCAGACGGACCAGCTCAAGACCTTTGCCCACAGCACGGACGGGGGCTCGCCGCTGTTGCAGTACGAGGTCAGGCTGAGCGAGGTGCCTTCCCTGCGCTACCTGGCCGAGCACCAGCAGCCCAGAGTGCTCGATACCCTGGATTCCCTGCTGGGCTCCCCCTCCGAGCACAGCCGCAAAGTGCTGGCGGCCGGGTACGCGTCGAGCTATACCGAGCCGCTGCTGCTCAACAGTCGCTTGTTCGGCTTTCTGTTTTGCGATGCCAAAGAGCCCGGTTACTTCGATGGCGCCATTTGCGGTGAGCTGGCGGCCTATGCCCAGATCCTGGCGGCCATCATCGCGGTGGAGTTCTTCTCCATCCAGACCCTGAACGGGGCGCTGACCACGGTGCGGGAGTTCAGCCGCTACCGGGACGAGGAGACCGCCAATCACCTGCACCGCATGTCGGCCTATTCGCGGCTCATCGCCAGGGAGGTGGCGGCCCATTACCCCTTGAGTGACGAGGAGGTGGAGTTCATCCACCTCTTCTCCGAGCTGCACGATATCGGCAAGATTGCGGTGCCCGACGCCATCCTGCTCAAGCCGGGCAAGCTCACGGCCGAGGAGTACGGGGTGATGAAGACCCACCCCTTCAAGGGGCGGGAGATGATCGCCCTGATGATCCGCGAGTTCGGCCTCGACGGCATCCATCACACCGACATGCTGAAGAACATCATCGCCTACCACCACGAGCGTTTCGACGGTCAGGGTTACCCGGAAGGACTGGCGGGGGAGGCGATCCCCCTGGAAGCCCGCATCGTTGCGGTGGCAGATGTGTTTGACGCCCTTACCAGCGAGCGCCCCTACAAGCAGGCCTGGCCCCTCGAAACGGCCTTCGAATACCTCAAGACCCATGCCGGCAGCCAGTTCGACCCTGTCTGCGTCGCGGCGGCGCTGCAAAGCCGGGAGGCGTTTTGTGCCATCCATCGGCAATATCGGGATCCCGTGATCACCTGATTGCGCCTCTCTCTCCTCCCCGGTTTCTCCCGGATTCCCCAGACCCCGTCATCTGATGGCGGGGCCCTGGGGCCATTTCTCGTTTCATTGCCTTTTGGTGCATCCGGCGCCGGGGTTGTTCTGCGGCATTGCGGCTTTGCGGCGGGGCAGGGCGCCGCGGTGAGCGGGGCGGCCAACGGGAGGATTGTCCGGGGTAAGGTCATAAGAGTGCCTTATAAAGAGAGGCCAGATATTAGCCGTATGACTGACATGAGGCCGCTGGCGGGCACGACATGGCCGGGGCGGCGCCTCTGGTGGCCCGTCCCGTCGCGATGTCGGCTCGGTGGTGACGCTTTGATCATTTCAATAATTCTTGTATAGTTGAAATGAAGCATCCAAGGGGGGAGACCCATGAACAAAGAGACGGCCACCAAGGTCTTTGAATCGCTGGCTTCCGGCATCCGGCTCGAGGTGTGGCGGCTGCTGGTCAAGGCCGGGCTGGAGGGGCGGGTCGCGGGGGAGCTGGCCGGCGAGCTCGACATCGCCCCCAATACCCTCTCGTTTCACCTCAAGGGGATGCTCAACGCCGGGTTGCTGTCGGTGGAGCAGGAGGGGCGCTTTCTGCGCTATCGCGCCAACATCCCCCTGATGCTGGGGGTGATCGCCTACCTCACCGAGGAGTGCTGCGCCGGTCATCCCGAGGCGTGCGGCCTGCTGCCCGCCGGGCCCGGCAGCGCTTCCCGCGCCGAGGGGTCGTCGCCCTGCTGCGGCGAATCGTAACGGGCCAGGGCTGTCTATGCCCATGTGCCGTGTCATTCATCTATTCAACCTGGGGTGCGAGCGTGGATCGCACCGGGAGTCATCATGTCTGCAAGCTGTGAGGCCAAGGCAGCCCCTGCCATCGGCTTTTTTGAACGTTATCTGACCGCCTGGGTCGCCCTCTGCATCCTGGTGGGCATTGGTCTGGGGCAGGGGTTGCCGAGCCTCTTCAAGGCCATCGGCGCCATGGAGGTGGCCAGGGTCAACCTGCCGGTGGGGCTGCTTATCTGGGTGATGATCATCCCCATGCTGCTCAAGATAGATTTTGGCGCCCTGCATCAGGTGAGGGGGCACCTCAAGGGGATTGGGGTCACCCTCTTCATCAACTGGCTGGTCAAGCCCTTCTCCATGGCCTTCCTCGGCTGGCTCTTCATCCGGGTGCTGTTTGCCGACTGGCTGCCGGCGGATCAGTTGGACAGCTACGTGGCGGGCCTCATCTTGCTGGCGGCAGCCCCCTGCACCGCCATGGTGTTTGTCTGGAGTCGCCTCACCAACGGGGATCCCTACTTCACCCTGTCACAGGTGGCGGTGAACGACCTCATCATGGTGTTTGCCTTTGCCCCGCTGGTGGCGCTGCTGCTCGGGGTCTCCAGCATAGTCGTGCCCTGGGATACCCTGCTCACCTCGGTGGTGCTCTACATCGTCATCCCCGTCATCCTCGCCCAGCTGCTGCGCAAGGCCTTGCTGAGAAAGGGGCAGGCCCATTTTGACGGCATCATGACCCGCATCCAGCCCTGGTCGGTGGCGGCCCTGCTGCTCACCCTGGTGCTGCTGTTCGCCTTCCAGGGCAACGCCATCATGGAGCAGCCGCTGGTCATCGCTCTCCTGGCGGTGCCCATCCTGATCCAGGTGCTGTTCAACTCCGGGCTGGCCTACTGGCTCAACCGCAAGGTGGGGGAGAAGCACTCGGTGGCCTGCCCTTCCGCCCTGATCGGGGCCTCCAACTTCTTCGAGCTGGCGGTGGCCGCCGCCATCAGCCTGTTCGGCTTTCATTCCGGCGCGGCGCTCGCCACCGTGGTCGGGGTGCTCATCGAGGTGCCGGTCATGCTGCTGGTGGTGCGCGTGGTCAACGCCAGCAAACCCTGGTACGAGGCGGGACTAAAGCGCTAACGGATGGCCACTAACCCATTTCTATTCACTTGAGTCATGAGAGACAGGCAAATGAGTGCAATCACCCTCTATCACAATCCAGAGTGCGGCACCTCCCGCAACACCCTCGCGCTGATTCGCAACAGCGGTGTGGAGCCCACCATCATTCACTATCTGGAGACGCCCCCCTCCCGCGACGAGCTGGTGGCCCTGATCGCCGCCATGGGCATGCCGGTGCGCGATCTGCTGCGTAAGAACGTGCCCCCCTACGAGGCGCTGGGGCTGGCGGAAGCGCGTTTCAGCGACGATGAGCTTATCGACGCCATGCTGGCCCATCCCATCCTGATCAACCGGCCCATCGTGGTCACCCCCCTCGGCACCCGGCTGTGCCGCCCGTCGGAGGTGGTGCTCGATATCCTGCCCGACCCGCAGCAAGGGGCCTTTGCCAAGGAGGATGGTGAGCAGGTGGTGGACGGTCAGGGCAAACGGCTTCGTTGAGCCCCTGCGCGTCAGCGTCTGGCCCGCGCCAGGGGGATGCCCTTAACGGGCAGGCGCCAGATCTGCTACTGTGACCTTCGACTCATCACAGAGGGTGGAAACAATGAAGATTCGATTCCTGGTGATAGCCACGGCACTGGCGCTGGCCTCGACCCCCAGTCTGGCCGATTGGGCAAAGCTGAAGGAGGCCGCCTCCGAACTCGGTACCGCGGTGAGCGATACCAGCAAGGAGGCGTGGAAGGGGATCACCGATTTTTCCAAGGAGACCTGGGAGTCGGTGTCCAGCTGGGGGGCCGAGGCCTACAACAAGGCGGGGGCCTGGACGGCAGAGAGTGCGGCCACCGGCAAGGAGTGGCTGACCGCCGCCGACAAGAAGCTCGACACCATGCTCGAGCCCAAGACCCCGGAGGAGGCGAGAACCGCCCTCGATACCATGGCCGATACCGCCCTGGTGCGGCTATTCAACGAGCAGCCCTCGGCCAAGTTGCTGTTTGACAAGGCTTATGGCTATGCGGTGTTCGACTCGCGCAAGTTCTCCCTGATGATCCATACCAATCAGGGGGCCGGGGTCGCCATCAATCGCACCAGTGGCAAGCACACCTACATGAAGATGTTCGGTGCCGGTCTTGCGGCCGGGATCGGCGGCAAGTTCTACCAGCAGGTGATCCTGTTCGAGGACAAGGCGAGGTTCGATGCCTTCGTCAGCAAGGGGTGGGAAGCCACCTCCGAGGTGGGCGCCGTGGCGGGCAAAGAGAGCGCCGAGCTCACCGCCAAATACAATGGCGGCATGGCCATCTACCAGATTGGCGAGAAGGGGCTGTTGCTGGACGCCAACATCTCGGGCTCCAAGTACTGGCTGGATGATGACCTGAACAAGTGATCCCTGCCGATCTGACTCGTTTTTTCTTGGAGGAGATCGAGGTGCACTCTGTTTAATTGTCGGGACTTGCAGTAAAAAGAGGGCCTTGGGCCCTCTTTTTCATGGGCGCCGCACAGAGTCCAGCGACAAGGAGAGCAAGATGACCCATGAGGCCGAACAGGAGCGGATGGCTGCCCACCGCCGGGAGTGGGACAAGCAGAGCATCTATCTGCGCTTGCAGGAGGGGATCCCGGCCGCGTTCTGGGTCTGGGGGGATCTGGTGGCACCGCTCGAACCCTGCCTGACACAGAGTGATCAGGGGGCATCCTTCGGTTGGGGGGAGGCCGACGAGGCCAGCCTGGCGCTTTCCCATGCCATCATCGCCAGGCTGGTGAGCGTGGGGCTGGTGGCCCCCGAGCGGGCGGGGGAGAAGGCCTGCTACCTGCGCGACGAGGTGCTGGCCAAGCTGCCTGCAGGCGAGCACTACGATCTGCACCTGAGTTACCTGCGGCTGCTGCTGGGCGATCCCCCCGGATCTGCAACCTGATCTCCGGATGGCCGGTGCCCGCCGGCCTGATCGCGCCCCTCTTTTATCCCTGATCTCGAGATCCCACTCTGGTTGGCACCTTTATTGCTTCAAGCCAGTCAGTGTCAATGATTTGTCTGGGAAGGGAAGATGGAAATTAGCGCAAGCAGCCTGATGCAAGAGATGCAGGCCCTCAAGGTGGAAGCCGGTGCCACGCCGTTGACCCAGCCCGGTCGTCCGGTCAGCTCGGATTTCGGCCAGATGCTGCAACAGGCCCTGGACAACGTCAACGAGTTGCAGGGCACCGCCAACGATCTGCGTACCCGCTTCGATCTCGGCGACAAGTCGGTGGATCTCTCCCAGGTGATGATCGCCGGCCAGAAATCCTCCATCGCCTTCGAGGCGACGGTGCAGGTGCGCAACAAGATGGTCGATGCTTACAAGACCATCATGAACATGCCGGTGTAACTCGGGCCCATGGCGACCGAGCATCATGAAGATGTCAGCAACAAGGACATAAACCGTGGCAACTGATCAAAACGGCGATCTGCTGATCAACAACGAGGGGGCGGCCGCCCTCGACGAGCACGAGCAGAAGAGCTCGGCGCTGGGCTTCCTGTCCAACACCGATGTGTTGCGCCAGATCACCCTGATCCTGGGGCTGACCATCTGTCTGGCCATCGCCGTCTTCATCCTCTTGTGGGGCAAGGAGCCGGAGATGCGTCCCCTCGGCACCTTCACCACCCAGGAGCTGGTCTCCACCCTGGATTACCTGGATCAGCAGAAGATCCCCTATCAGGTGGATGGCAAGAGCGTGCTGGTCAGTGCTGAAAACTATGCGGACATCCGGTTGCGCCTGACCCGCGCCGGTCTGGCCAACAACAGCGACGCCAGCAACGACGGCGAAGCCATCCTGCTCAAGGACTCCAGCTTCGGCGTCAGCCAGCGCATGGAGAGCGAGCGCCTGAAACTGAGCCGCGAGCGTCAGCTGGCGAGCGCCATCGAGCAGTTCCAGAACGTCGCCAAGGCCCAGGTGCTGCTGGCCATCCCGAAAGACAACGTGTTCGCCCGCAACGAACGCAAGCCCAGCGCCACCGTGGTCCTGAGCCTCAAGGGCAACGCCCTGGGCCAGGGTGAGGTGGACTCCATCGTCGACATGGTCGCCTCCGCCGTTCACGGTCTGGAGCCGACCCGCGTCACCGTGACCGACCAGAACGGTCGTCTGCTCAACTCCGGCTCCCAGGATCCCCTCTCTGCCCAGACCCGCAAGGAGTTTGCGATGCAGCAGAAGCAGGAGCTCGAATACAAACAAAAAATTGACGCCATCCTGATCCCGGTGCTGGGGGCCGACAACTATACGGCAGAGGTGGATCTCTCCCTCGACTTTTCCCAGCAGGAACAGACCCGCAAGACCTACAACCCGGACCTGCCGGCGGTGCGCTCCGAAATGACCATGGAAGAGAACAGCGCCAGCGGCAGCAACGGCGGGGTACCCGGTGCCCTCTCCAACCAGCCGCCCGCTGCGTCCAACATTCCCGAGCAGGCAGCCGGCGCAGAAGGAACCGCCTCTTCCGGCCGTTCCCGCAAGGAAGCGACCCGCAACTTCGAACTGGACACCACCGTCAGCCACATCCGGCGCCAGCAGGGCGGCATTCGCCGCATGACGGTGTCGGTGGCGGTAGATTACAAGGCCATCCCCGGCGCCGACGGTGCCGTGACCCGGGAAGCCCGCAGCCAGGCCGAACTCGATACCCTGCGCCGTCTGCTGAGCGGCGGTCTGGGCTTTGACGTGACCCGGGGGGATACCCTGGAGGTGGTCGCCATTCCGTTCAACCGCCCGGAACTCGAGACCGTGGCCGACATCCCTCTCTACGAGCAGCCCTGGTTCTGGCGCGCGGTGCGCATCGCCGCCTCCGTGCTGGTCATCATAGTGCTCATCGTCACCGTGGTGCGGCCCATGCTCAAGCGCCTGCTCTACCCGGACGCCAAGCCGGAAGGGGAGCTGGACTTCGACAACCACACCGTGCTGGGTGGCGACGACGAACTGAGCCTGCTGGCCGCCCAGGCCGAGGCCGAACCGGTATTCGGTCTGCGGGATGGTCAGCTCAAGCTGCCTGACCTGCACCGTGACGAGGATCTGCTCAAGGCCGTGCGCGCCCTGGTAGCGAACGAACCTGACCTGGCCGCCCAGGTCATCAAAGAATGGGTAACCAAAGATGCCTGAAGAGAATAAAAGCCAGGTCACCGGCAACGACATCACCGAAAGCCAGCGCCTGATCCTGGATCAGATGGGCGGCATGGAGATGGCGGCGGTGCTGATGCTGAGCCTCAACGAGGAGGACGCGGCCCAGATCTTCCGCCACCTCGAGCCCAAGCAGGTGCAGCGGCTCGGCATGTCCATGGCCTCCATGTCGGATTTCAGCCACGATCGGGTGGCGGCGGTGCATCGTCAATTTATCGACGACATCCAGAAGTACACCAACATCGGCATCGGCAGTGAAGACTTCGTGCGCAAAGCCCTGGTGGCGGCGCTCGGGGAGGACAAGGCCAGCAACCTGGTGGATCAGATCATCCTGGGGTCAGGTGCCCGCGGCCTCGACTCCCTCAAGTGGATGGATGCCCGCCAGGTGGCCAGCATCATCCAGAACGAGCACCCGCAGATCCAGACCATCGTCCTCTCCTATCTGGAGCCGGAGCAGTCCGCCGAGATCCTGAGCCAGTTCCCGGAGCAGGTGCGCCTGGATCTGGTGATGCGCATTGCCAACCTCGAAGAGGTGCAACCGGCGGCGCTGCAGGAGCTCAACGACATCATGGAGAAACAGTTCGCCGGTGCGGCCGGTGCCCAGGCGGCCAAGATGGGCGGCCTGAAGGCGGCGGCCAACATCATGAACTACCTGGACACCAACATCGAAGGCCAGCTGATGGACTCCATCCGCGAGTCGGACGAGGAGATGAGCCAGCAGATCCAGGATCTGATGTTCGTGTTCGAAAACCTCATCGACGTGGACGATCGGGGCATCCAGACCCTGTTGCGGGAAGTGCCCGGGGATCTGCTGCAACGGGCCCTCAAGGGGTCGGACGACCAGATGCGGGAAAAAGTATTCAAGAACATGTCCAAGCGGGCCGCCGAGATGCTGGCGGACGACCTCGAGGCCATGGGGCCGATCCGGGTCTCCGAGGTGGAAGCCGCCCAGAAGGAGATCCTCTCCACCGCGCGCCGCCTGGCGGATGCGGGCGAGATCATGTTGGGAGCGGGTGGTGGCGAAGAGTTCCTCTAAGCCATGGGCCATGGAATGTGCGATGATGTCGGCCCCTGTACCCGGCCCTCGATAGGAGTCTCTTCGGCACATGAATGACAAGAACAGCAAACTGCGCGGCTATCTGAGGCCCGAGTCCGACACGGCGCAGATTGAGACCTGGGGCTGGCCAGAGATGGAGACCGAAGCCGAGGTCGAGACCAATGCCCTGGGGCTGGCTCCTGACTGGTATCGTCAGGAGCAGGCCGATGCGGCCCTGCCGGAAGAACAACCCGAAGAACCCGCCCCCAGCATCACCGCCGAAGAGGTGGAGGCGATTCGTCAGGCTGCCTGGGAAGAGGGGATGCGTGATGGGCGCGAGGCCGGTTTTGCCAAGGGGCTGGAAGAGGGCAAGCTCGAAGGCTTGCAGCAGGGCCACCAGGCTGGGCTGGAGCAGGGCAGGGAAGAGGGACTCGCCATAGGGCGGGAGCAGGTGGAGCTGGAGATAGCCCGCTGGCAAGCCCTGGTCTCACGCCTGGCCACTCCCCTTGGCGAGATGGACGAGGCGGTGGAGCAGCAGCTCATCGCCCTGGTGCAGCAGCTCGCCCGCGCCCTCATCCGCCATGAGGCGCAAACCTCCCCCACGCTGCTGCTGGAGGCCCTCAAGCAGGGGTTGGCCCTGCTCCCTGCCGCCGAGCAGGGGGTCACCCTGATGCTGCACCCGGAGGATGTGACCCGGGTGGAGGCCGCCTTTGGCGCCGAGGAGTGCGCCAGGCGCCACTGGCGGCTGCAAAGCGAGCCCACCTTCTCCCCCGGCGATCTGCAACTGGCCACCGAGCTTTCCAGCATCGATCTCACCCTCTCCGGGCGCATCGATCAACTGCTGCGCAATTTTCTGCGTGACAACGCGAGCTGAGCCATGGCCCGGTTCGAACCCGTCGTGCAGCGCCCTGCTGACGGCATCATCAGGCACTCATCGTCGGAGGCGACATGACGGCACCCCTTCTTGATCGGCTTAAAGGCTACCGGGTTCGCGAGCAGGCCCCCATACCGCCGGTGGCGGGCAAGCTCACCCGGGTGGTGGGGTTGACCCTGGAAGCCATTGGCTGCCGCGCCGCCATCGGCTCCCTGTGCCGCATCGATACCCAGGATGGGGCCCTGGAAGCCGAGGTGGTGGGGTTTGCCGGGGATCGCCTGTTCTTGATGCCGAGCGAGCAGCTCAAGGGGGTTATTCCCGGCGCCCGGGTGGTGCCCGTCACCGAAGATCACGGCATTCCGGTGGGCATGAGTCTGCTTGGCCGGGTCATCGATGGCATCGGCCAGCCCCTGGACGGGCTCGGCCCCATCCTCTCGTCCCAGACGGTGCAGTTCGCCCAGCACCGCATCAATCCCCTGGCCCGTCGCCCCATCCATCAACCCATGGACGTGGGGGTACGGGCCATCAATGCCGTGCTCACCGTGGGCCGGGGTCAGCGCATGGGGCTGTTCGCCGGATCCGGTGTCGGCAAATCCGTGCTGCTTGGCATGATGACCCGGGGCTCGGTGGCGGATGTTGTCGTGGTGGGCCTCATCGGCGAGCGGGGCCGGGAGGTGAAGGAGTTCATCGAGGAGATCCTCGGCGCCGAGGGGCGCGAGCGCGCCGTGGTGGTGGCCGCCCCTGCCGATGCCTCGCCGCTGATGCGCCTCAAGGGGTGTGAGACGGCGCTCGCCATCGCCGAGTATTTCCGCGAGCAGGGGCTCAACGTGCTGCTGCTGATGGACTCCCTCACCCGCTACGCCCAGGCACAGCGGGAAATTGCACTGGCGGTGGGGGAGCCGCCGGCCACCAAGGGCTATCCCCCCTCGGTGTTTGCCAAATTGCCGGCGCTGGTGGAGCGGGCCGGCAACGGCAGTGACGGCCAGGGCTCCATCACCGCCTTTTTCACCGTGCTGACGGAGGGGGACGATCTGCAGGATCCCATCGCCGACGCGGCCCGGGCCATCCTTGACGGCCATATCGTGCTGGCGCGGGAGCTGGCGGATGCGGGCCACTATCCGGCCATCGACATCGAAAAATCCATCAGCCGGGTCATGCCCATGGTGACCTCACCGGAGCACATGGAGCTGGCGCGCACCTTCAAGCAGTTCTACTCCCTCTACCAGCAGAACCGGGATCTCATCACCATCGGCGCCTACAGCCAGGGATCGGATCCGCGCATCGACCGGGCCATCATCCAGAAACCCTATCTGGATCAGTTCTTGCAGCAGAAAATGCGCGAGGTCATTCACTACGATGAAGGCCTGCAATCCCTGCAACTGGTGGCCATGCCCCTGATGCGTTGACCGGTGGAGAGCCCTTATGAGTAAAGGATTGACGTTGCTGGCGAGTCGGCTGGAGGAGGCCGAACAGCAGGCCGCCATGGCGCTGGCCAAGGCCCAGCAGGATCTCAAGCTGTTCATGGATCAGCAAAACGCCCTCAACCAGTACCGCCAGATCTACCACCAGCAGTGGACGGAGCGCGGTCTGCAGGGGATCAGCCCCCAGCAGAACAGCCAGTATCACGCCTTCATCAACAAGCTCGAAAACGCGGCGACCCAGCAGTACCAAGGGGTGTTGCAAGTGCGCGAGGCGCTGGCCGAGTGCCGCACCCAGTGGCTCGAAGCCCAGCAGCGGCGCAAGGCGGTCGAGCTGCTGCTGGAGAAGAAGGCGGACAAGGTGCGCCAGAAGGCCCAGCGCCAGGAGCAGAAGATGCTGGATGACTACGCCATCCTGCGTCGTTATCACCAATCTGGCCTGTAATTTGCTTTCTTCCAGTCATGCGAGGCCGATGGGCCAAGCCATGACCGCACGTGCGGCCGTCACCGAATCGTCGTCAGGGATCCCAGCATGATACAGACCCCCTTGATTAGCACTCTCCCCCAGGCGCCTTCTGCCGATGGCAGCGCCACCCTGCTGGCTCCCACCGTCGGGGGCGAAGGGGGCGTGCAGCCGTCAGGCGAGGGCAAGGCCGCCTTCTCGCAAGCCATGGCCATGGCCCAGCTGATGGGCAAGGCGCCAGCCAGCCAGGGCAATCCACCACTCCAGGGGCCCGCCGAGGGCGCCCGGGAGGGGCTTGCCCCGGCTGCCAAATCTTTGGCGTCTGACGAGCCCGCCACCGAGTCCGTGTCTTCCTCGAAGGGGGCGGACGACGAGGGGGAGCTGCCTCCCGACGACTTCCTGCAACAGTTGCAAGCCTCCCTGCGCCAGGATGTGAGCCTGGTGGTGCCCCTGACATCGCCCGCCATGGCCGGTGAGGCGGCGGCGCCTGTGGACGGCAACCCCTTGCCGCCTGGCGCCGCTGCGCCTGGGATGGCAGAGGGGGTGGGAATGGCAGAGGACGTGGGGATGGCAGAGGGCGTGGAGGCGGCAGAGGGGAGCGCCTCCCTGCCGCAGATGACGCCAGAGCGTCAGCATGAAGGGAACAAAACGAAGGCCATCCCCGGTGCGGCCCAAGGCGCCAGCGCCGTGCCAAGCGGTCAGGGGGCTCTGCCGCAGGGGGCCGAAGAGCCCCCCTTGGCCGATGACACTGCCGTGGCCAACCAGGGCGAAGCGACCCGCCAGCCCATGGCAGGCAAGGGAGCGGAGCCGGATGCCAAGGGGGTCGAGCCCCCTCTCTCGGGTCAGGAGCGTGCCGCCCTGCTCGCCAAAGTGGTGGCAGGAGAAAACGCCCAGGCTCCCACTGTCACCCGGGCTGACTCATCGCAAGAGGCACGGGTGACCGATCCCCTGGCGTCGGCCGGACAGGGGGCAACCGCTTCCCGTGCCACCAGCACCTATGGCGATGGCGTGATCCGGACGGTGGCGCAGGGGCCGGCCCCTGCGGCCACACCGGAGTCCGCTCCACCCGCGACGGCGGCAGGGGCAGAGAAGGAGGCCCCTGTCGCCGGTGAGGCCAGACAGGCCGAGGCCGCGAGCGGGCAGGGAGCCCGTGCAGGGGCCGAGCCTGCGGTGAATGCAGGGAGCAGCCAGCCCGTGACGACGGAAGACCCGGCCCCCGTGCAGGTGGCGCCGCAGATCCTGGCTCGTCATGAATCCCAGGGGGCACAGGCCCCCCTGACGGCCCTCTCGGCGGGCCTGGACCAGATGGAGAGCGCCCCCGTGGTGGCCGCCGGCGCGGCCGTGTCGGTGAAGCCCGCGGTGGACAAGTCCCGGCTCGATGAGCTGGGCAAACAGTCGGGGATGGAGGTCAAGGGCAGTGAACCCGCCGAGGGGAGCCAGCCTTTGCATCAGGCACAGAGCCAGGTCGGCGAGAACAGACCGCTGGCCGAGGCGACCGTCAGACGGGAGCCTCAGAGCCTGCCCCACCTCAAGCTGGCGACCCCTGAGGCCCCCGAGCAGCTGCACCACAAGGTGAACCTGATGCTGGCGGACAAGCTGCAGCAGGCGGAGATCCAGCTAGACCCCCTGGGGCTTGGCAAGATGAAGATCCAAATCCAGATGGATGCCTCCAGCCAGGCCAGCGTGCACTTCGTGGTGCAGCATGGCCAGACCCGTGAGATGCTGGAGCAGGCCATGCCGCGCCTGCGCGACATGCTGGCAGGGCAGGGGATCCAGCTCGGCCAGACCGTGGTGCAACAACAGGCGCAGCAGCAAGCCTTCCAGCAGCAGGGGCAGTCATCCTCCCAGGGTCAGTCCGGTTTCGGTGACCAGGGGCGACAGGGGGGAAATGGTGGCGGCAGCGATGGCAGAGAGGCCGAGGGGAGCGCTCGCAACCTCACGCTGCTGGTGGAATCGGCAAACGATGCCGGAATCGATTTCTATGCTTGATGCATTCTTAAGTAAGTTTATGATACCGAACAAGTTTGAGACTAGGGTGGACAAGGGATGGCAGACGATAACGAACTGACGCTGAAGGATCCGGCGGCAGGCAAGAAAAAGAAGCTGATCATGATAGTCGCCCTGGCCGTCGTGCTCCTTGGTGGGGGTGGCGCCGGTGCCTGGTTCATGCTCGCCGGTGGGGATGAGCCCGCCGCCGAAAAAAGCGAGGCCAAGCCGGAGGCGAACACGCCCCAGCCCTCGCTCTATGTGGGCATGCCCCGTCCCTTCGTGTTCAACGTGGCGGGAGGCCAGCGGGATCGGCTGGTGCAGATCAAGATCCAGCTGATGGTGCGCGGCACCGCCGACGAAACCCTGGCCAAACAGAACATTCCCCTGATCGAAGGCACCTTGCTGCGGGTCTTCAGCTCGGCGACCGCCGAACAGCTGATGACCTTCGAGGGCAAGGAGAAGCTGCGTCAGGATTCGCTGGAAGAGTGCCGCCGGGTGCTGAACGACCTGGTCTCTTCTCCCGTAATCGAACAAGTGCTGTTTACCGGCTTTGTCATGCAATGAAAGGTGAAGCGTGAGCGATCTGTTAAGTCAGGACGAGATTGATGCCCTGCTGCACGGCGTCGACGATGTCGAGGAGGAGGAGCTGGGAGCTGCCGGGGATCCCGGTATCGCCCAGTTCGACTTCTCCTCCCAGGACCGCATCGTCCGCGGCCGCATGCCGACCCTGGAGCTGGTGAACGAACGGTTTGCCCGCCACATGCGCATCAGCCTGTTCAACATGATGCGGCGCACCGCCGAGGTCTCCATCAACGGCGTGCAGATGCTCAAGTTCGGCGAATATGTCCACACCCTGTTCGTGCCCACCAGCCTGAACATGGTGCGTTTCCGCCCCCTCAAGGGGACGGCGCTCATCACCATGGAGGCGCGGCTCGTCTTCATCCTGGTGGAGAACTTCTTTGGCGGTGATGGCCGCTACCACGCCAAGATCGAGGGGCGGGAATTCACCCCCACCGAGCGGCGCATCATCCAGATGCTGCTCAAGCTGGTGTTCGAGGACTACAAGGATGCCTGGGCGCCGGTGATGGACGTGGGCTTTGAATACCTCGACTCCGAAGTGAACCCGGCCATGGCGAACATCGTCAGCCCCACCGAGGTGATCGTGGTGAGCTCCTTCCACATCGAGCTGGACGGCGGTGGCGGCGACTTCCACGTGGCCATGCCCTACTCCATGCTGGAACCCATCCGCGAACTGCTGGATGCGGGGGTGCAGAGCGACAAGGGGGATACCGACGTGCGCTGGAGCAAGGCCCTGCGCGACGAGATCATGGACGTCAAGGTGGAGCTCAAGGCCAAGCTGCTGGAGACCGAGCTCTCCTTGCGTGAGCTGATGGAGCTCAGACCCGGGGACATCATCCCGGTGGAGATGCCGGAGAACCTGCTGGTCTTTGTGGAGGACTTGCCCACCTTCCACGCCAAGATGGGGCGCACCAAAGAGAACGTGGCGCTCAAGATCACCGACAAAATCAAGCGCCCTGACGGGGTCAAGACAGAGATGCATCTGGTGACCCGCGGGGGCGTGCGCATTGATGGCGAAGCCGAGCTGGAAGAGCTCGAGCGAAGCATCTCTGACAAACACCCTGATTGATCCTCCCCCCGGGGAGGTGTTGCAACACTGAGGAATTGAAGATGAGCGGAACCGATGACGAGCAGGATTTGATGGCTGACGCCTGGGCGGCCGCACTGGAGGAGCAGGTCACGGCCGAAGCCAAGCCTGCCCCCCTGGAGGAGTTGAAGGACGAAGCCCCCATCAGCGCTGAAGAGCGGCGCAAGCTGGACACCATTCTGGACATCCCGGTGACCATCGCCATGGAAGTGGGTCGCAGCCAGATCAGCATTCGCAACCTGCTGCAACTGAACCAGGGCTCGGTGGTGGAGCTGGATCGGGTGGCGGGTGAGCCCCTGGACGTGCTGGTCAACGGCACCCTGATCGCCCACGGCGAGGTGGTGGTGGTGAACGACAAGTTCGGTATCCGCCTCACCGACGTCATCAGTCAGATTGAAAGGATCAAGAAGCTCAAATGATCCGTGTGCTCCCGTTGTGGCTGTTTTCCCTGCCTGCCCTGGCCAACCCGGGGGTAGGGGCGAATCCCCCTAGCCTCACCTCCTGGCTGCTCTCCAGCCTGATGGTGATCGGCCTTATTCTGGTGCTCGGCTTCCTGCTCAAGAAGAGCAAGCTTTCCCAGGTGATGGGAGGGGGCCAGATGAAGGTCATCGCCACCCTGCCCCTTGGCTACAAGGAGAAGCTGATGGTGGTCAAGGTGGGCGGCCAGCAGCTGCTGGTCGGGGTGACGCCGCAGCAGGTCAACTTCCTCTATCGCCTGGAGGAGCCGCTGGACGAGAGCCAGCCCCAGGCGTTCTCCGAGCAACTGGGCAAACTGATGGGCAAGCATGAAAAACGTTAACTGGACCCGGTGGCTGGCACTGCTCTCCCTGGTGCTCTCGCCCCTGGCGATGGCCCAGGACGGCATGTCTGCACTCACCGTCAAGACCATGGCGGATGGCAGTCAGGAGTACAGCCTGACCCTGCAGGTGCTGGCGCTGATGACCGCGCTCTCCTTCCTGCCGGCCATGGTGATCATGATGACCTCCTTCACCCGGATCATCGTGGTGCTCGGCATCCTGCGCCAGGCCATCGGTCTGCAGCAGAGCCCCTCCAACCAGGTGCTGATCGGCATCGCCCTCTTCATGTCGTTTTTCATCATGTCGCCGGTGCTGGATCGCATCAACAACGAGGCGCTGCAGCCCTATCTGGCCGAGACCATCGGGGCCAAGGAGGCCCTGGAGAAGGCGGAGCTGCCCATTCACCAGTTCATGCTGGCCCAGACCCGGGTCAAGGATCTCAATACTTTCATGGAGATAGCGAACGTGCAGGTGGCCGAGCCTGCGGACGTGCCGCTGCGGGTGCTGATCCCGGCCTTTGTCACCAGCGAGCTCAAGACCGCCTTCCAGATAGGCTTCATGCTGTTTCTGCCCTTCCTGGTCATCGATCTGGTGGTCGCCAGTATCCTGATGGCCATGGGGATGATGATGCTCTCCCCCATGCTGGTCTCCCTGCCGTTCAAGCTGATGCTGTTCGTCATGGTGGATGGCTGGAACCTTATTCTGGGCTCCCTGGCCACCAGCTTCGGGCTGGGCTCGGGTGGTTAGGGGAGGGCAGACCCTCCCCCTGGCTCTCCCCTTCACTCGGGGAGGGCGCGAGGCCTCTCTTTCTCTCGAAGGAGGAGGCCGGGAGGATGCGGCCTTGGGCAAACCCATCACAAGGAGCGAGCAATGAGTCCTGAAACCTTCGTCGACGTCTTTCGCGAGGCGCTTTGGCTGGTGACCATCATGGTGTGCGCCGTGATCCTGCCGAGCCTGATGGTGGGGTTGGTGGTCGCCATCTTCCAGGCCGCCACCTCCATCAACGAACAGACTTTGAGCTTCCTGCCCCGTCTGGTGGTCACCCTGCTGGCCCTGGGGGCGGGGGCTCACTGGGGATTGCAGAGTCTGATGGACTTCTTCCAGCTGATGGTGAGCCAGATCCCCGAGGTGGTGGGCTGATGCCAGCCAAGGGCCACCCTTTCGCTCTGGCAGACCGGTGCCTGCGTCCTCCCGTTGGCCTGCCCCTGCCGGGAGTGTTGCTGTCATGACCTACACCACGGCGCTCATCATGGAGTGGCTCTCCTCCATCCTCTGGCCCCTGGCCCGGGTGAGCAGTCTCCTGATGGTGATGGCGGTCTTTGGCAGCCGGCTCGCCCCTGCCCATATCCGCATCGGCCTGGCGCTGGCGATCACCCTCATCATCGCCCCCCTGCTGCCCCCCATGCCGAAGATCGAGCTCTTCTCCCTCGGCAGCTTCTTGGTGCTGGGGCAGCAACTGCTCATCGGCATCGCGCTCGGCCTCATGACCCAGTTCCTGCTGGAGACCTTCGTGATGGCGGGTCAGGTCATCGCCATGCAGACCAGCCTGGGCTTTGCCACCCTGGTGGACCCCATGAACGGCCAGTCGGCTCCCGTGGTGGGCCAGTTCTACCTGATGCTGGCGACCCTGGTGTTTCTCGCGGTGGACGGCCACCTGCTGATGCTGCGCATGGTGGTGCTGAGTTTCGAAACCCTGCCGGTATCTGACAGCGGGCTCACCCTGCCTGCCATCCGCAGCCTGGTGAGCTTTCTCGGGGTCATGTATCAGGCTTCTCTGGTGATGGCGCTCTCGGCCATCATCGCCCTGCTGCTGATCAACTTCGCGTTCGGGGTGATGACCCGTGCGGCCCCCCAGCTCAACATCTTCAGCATCGGCTTTGCGGTGAGCATGATGTCGGGCCTGTTCATCCTCTGGCTCACCATCGGTGGCTTCATGGGGCACTTCGACGCGCTCTGGGAGCGGGTGCAGGAGACCAGCTGCGAGCTCATCAACGTCCAGTGCTTCGGGGGCCAGCATGACTGAGGCCCTCCCGGTTGCGGCCCTTTTGACGCCACTCTGGCGGGCCGCCAGTCGGCTGATGCCGGCAGGAGGCCAGCATGGCTGATACCGATCAGGAACGCACAGAGCAACCCACGGGCAAACGACTGCAACAGGCCCGGGAAAAAGGGCAGATTGCACGTTCCAAGGAGCTGGGTACCGCCAGCGTCCTGCTGGCGACCGTGTTCGGCCTCCTGATGATCAAGGAGAGTCTGGCAGGGGCCATGATCAAGGTGCTCACCATGGGCTTTACCCTGGACCGGGACCAGGCGTTCGACCCCAATGCCATGGGGGCCATGGTGCCCGCCCTGCTGGGGGAGCTGATCCAGCCTCTGGGGCTGCTGTTCATGCTGGTGATCATCGCCGCCTTCGTCGGCAACACCCTGCTCGGCGGGATGAACTTCTCCTCCGAGGCCATGCTGCCCAAGTGGAGCAAGCTGAGCCCCCTGAGCGGCATCAAAAGGATGTTCGGGGTGCAATCCCTGGTGGAACTTGTCAAATCCATCGCGAAAGTGGTGTTTATCAGTCTGTTCGCCTGGTGGATGCTATCAAGCCAGTTCAACCATCTGCTGAATCTCTCTCTCGAGGGCTTTCCCGGCGGCATCGTCGATGCCCTGGACCTGCTGCTCTGGATGCTGATCATCCTCTGCTGCGCCCTGATCCCCATTGTCGCCATCGACGTGCCGTTCCAGAGTTGGAACCACAATCGCCAGCTGAAGATGACCAAGCAGGAGATCAAGGACGAGTTCAAGGACAGCGAAGGCAAGCCCGAGGTCAAAGGGCGGATACGCCAGTTGCAGATGCAGATGGCCATGCGCCGCATGATGGGGGATGTCCCCAAGGCCGATGTGATCATCACCAACCCGACCCACTACTCGGTGGCGCTCAAATACGATGCGGGCAAGCCGGGGGCGGCGCCCAAGGTACTGGCCAAGGGGGTCGACGAGGTGGCGATGAAGATCCGGGAGATCGGGCGCGAATACGACATCCCCGTCATGTCCTCCCCGCCGCTCACCCGGGCTCTTTACCACGCCACCGAGATTGGCCAGGAGATCCCGGAGGGGCTCTTCGCCGCCGTCGCCCAGGTCCTGGCCTATGTCTATCAGCTCAAGAAGTTCCGCCGTGGCCGCGGCCGGCGTCCGACCCCCATCGCCACGGATCTGCCCATTCCACCCGAGTTTCGCAAATAAAGCGGTGGGATGGCCCTCCATCCGATCTCTCCCTTGTGACGCAAACAAGGCCGCAATCTCCCTGTCGAGGCGCGTCGCCTCGCCCCATGGCCTGGGCTGGCCTTTGGCCTGCTTGGTGAAGGCCGCTTCCCCCTGTCACCATTCCCCGTGACGCCAACGACGGACTTCTGACAGCGTTAAAATAAAAGCCATATAAATCAATGCATTGAATCCTTGGCTTGATATTTGCTTTAATTCGCTATTGGCAGTTTATCATTGAGATGCACGATGGGATTCAAAGCGGGACTGGGCCGTTTCAAAGAGTACAAGTGGCTGCTCAGCAGAGGGGTAGGGACGCCGCTGCTGGTATTGGCCTCTCTGGGGATGGTGGTACTCCCCATTCCGCCCCTGATGCTGGATATCCTCTTTTCCTTCAACATCGCCCTCTCCATTGTGGTGCTGCTGGTGGCGGTCTATACCCGCCGCCCCCTGGAATTTGCCGCCTTTCCCACCGTCTTGCTGATCGCCACCCTGCTGCGGCTCGCCCTCAACGTTGCCTCCACCCGGGTGGTGTTGCTGGAAGGCCACAACGGCAGCGCGGCGGCAGGCCATGTGATCGAGGCGTTCGGCAACGTGGTGATCGGCGGCAACTATGCCGTGGGCATCATCGTCTTCATGATCCTGGTGATCATCAACTTCGTGGTGGTCACCAAGGGTGCGGGCCGGATCTCCGAGGTGAGCGCCCGCTTCACCCTTGACGCCATGCCCGGCAAGCAGATGGCCATCGATGCGGACCTGAACGCCGGTCTCATCAATCAGGAAGAGGCCAAGAAGCGCCGTCAGGACGTGACTCAGGAAGCGGACTTCTACGGCTCCATGGACGGTGCCTCCAAATTCGTGAAGGGGGATGCCATCGCGGGCATCATGATCCTCTTCATCAACATCATCGGCGGCTTCATCATCGGCATGATGCAGCACCAGCTCACCTTCGGCGAAGCGGCCCAGGTCTATACCCTGCTCGCCATCGGTGACGGTCTGGTCGCCCAGATCCCCTCGCTCCTGCTCTCCATTGCCGCGGCCATCATCGTCACCCGTCAGAATACCGACCAGGACATGGGGACAGCGGTACTCGGCCAACTGTTCGAAAATCCCAAGGCGCTGGTGATCTCCGCCGGCATCCTGCTGATGATGGGCAGCGTACCCGGCATGCCGCACCTGGCTTTCCTGAGCCTGGGGGCGGTGGCGGCGGCGGGCGCCTGGTGGCTGCTGCGCCGCGAGAAGCAGAACAAGGCGAAGGCGGCAAGCGGCGAACTCATGCCGGCCCAGGGGGATGCCCCGGTGGAGCAGAAGGATCTCAGCTGGGACGACGTCATGCCGGTGGACATCATCGGCCTGGAGGTGGGTTATCAGCTGATACCTCTGGTGGACAAGAATCAGGGGGGCGAGCTGCTCAACCGGATCAAGGGGGTGCGCAAGAAGCTCTCCCAGGAGCTGGGCTTTCTGGTGCCTGCCGTCCACATTCGCGACAATCTGGATCTTGCCCCCAACCAGTACCGCATCACCCTGATGGGCGTGAGCACGGGGGAAGCCACCGTCTATCACGACAAGGAGATGGCCATCAACCCGGGGCAGGTGTTCGGCCAGATCCACGGTATCGCTACCCAGGACCCGGCGTTCGGGCTGGAGGCGGTCTGGGTCGCCAAGGAGCAGGTCTCCCAGGCCCAGACCCTTGGCTACACCGTGGTCGATGCGGCCACCGTGGTGGCTACCCACCTGAGCCAGATCCTCTCCAACCATGCGGCGCTGCTGCTGGGTCATGACGAGGTGCAACAACTGCTCGACATGATAGGGAAGCATCAGAGCAAGCTGGTGGAAGGACTGGTTCCCGAGGTGATCAGCATGGGCAACCTGGTGAAGGTATTGCAGAATTTGCTCAATGAAGGCGTGCCAATTCGCGATATGCGCACTATCCTGCAGACCCTCGTGGAATATGCGCCCCGCAGCCCGGACCCGGAAGTGCTGACCGCAGCCTGCCGGATCGCCCTGCGCAGATTGATTGTGCAGGAGATTGCCGGCCCCGAACCCGAGCTGCCGGTGATCACCTTGTCACCAGAACTGGAACGTATATTGCATCAATCCCTGCAAGCAGGTGGGGGAGATGGCGCCGGTATCGAACCGGGACTGGCGGAGCGGATGCAACGCTCCCTGGTGGAAGCCACTCAACGACAAGAACTGGAAGGCCAGCCGGCCGTGCTTCTGACATCGGGGATATTGCGCAATACCCTGGCGAAATTTGTCAAGAATGCCATTCCTGGATTACGCGTGCTGTCCTATCAGGAAGTGCCTGACGACAAGCAGATCCGCATCGTCAGTGCGGTGGGACAGGGCTAGTTAGCGGAGATGACGGGTGAAGATTAAGCGGTTTTTTGCCAAAGACATGCGCACGGCGCTGGCCGAGGTCAAGGAGACTCTCGGACCCGATGCCGTCATCATGTCCAACAAAAAGGTCACCGGTGGGGTGGAGATAGTCGCGGCCGTCGATTATCAATCCCAGGTACCGGGGCCTAAAGACGCGCCGGTTCGCCGTCAGTTGAATGAAGAGAGCGTCAATATCTCGTCTGCGGGCAAGCAGATGACGAGGTCGGCGCCACCCAAGGAACAGAACGAATACTACGCCGATACCCTGGCGGCCCTGCTGGCACGCCAGCAGAAGCTCAATCCGGCCAACCCGGCGGGTGGTAATGGCGCCCCGGGATCATGGTCTGGCAACGGAGGTAACGGTCAGCCAGCTTCGGCCTCCTGGCCCGCCAATGGCGCTGCCGGCACCCAGTCCGCCGGACTGGCGGGCGCGGCCAGTGCTCCCAGAACCCTGGCCGAACAGGGCCAGTGGGGCGCCGCTCCCGAGCCCGCCAAGCCCAAGGCCCGTCCTGCCGCCGCCCCGCGCCAGACCCTGTCCGCCCAGCGGGATCAGGAGATGGAGGGGATGCGCAAGGAGATGGCCAGCATCCGCAAGCTGCTGGAGCACCAGATCTCCGGCCTGATGTGGCAGGAGGTGGAGCGCCGCGAACCCATGCGCGCCCTGCTCATCAAGGAACTCAAGAAGATGGGGTTCGACGATGCCTTCGCCGATCAACTGGCGGGCCTCATCCCCGAAGACATGCCGATCCATCAGGCCATGGCCCAACTGGCCGAGGTGCTGACGGCCCAGCTCAAGATCAGCGAGGACGAGATCCTGCGTCAGGGGGGGGCGGTGGCCCTGCTCGGACCGACCGGGGTGGGCAAGACCACCACCATCGCCAAGCTGGCGGCCCGCTTTGCCATGAAGTATGGCGCCGAGCAGGTGGCGCTCATTACCACGGACAACTACCGGATCGGGGCCCACGAACAGCTGCAGACCTATGGTCGCATCATGGGTTGCCCGGTGCGTCAGGTGCGGGACGCCGAAGAGCTGGCCAGTGCCCTCTATCAGTTCCGCCATCGCCGGCTGGTGCTCATCGACACCGCCGGGGTGGGTCAGCGGGATATCCGCCTGACCGAACAGCTAGACACCCTGGTGAAGAATGCCAAGGTGCGCATCCGCAGTTATCTGGTCATGTCGGCCACCTCCCAGCGACGGGTGATGCAGGAGGCGGTGGATCACTTCCGGCGCATTCCGCTCTCCGGCTGCATTCTGACCAAGCTCGACGAGAGCCTGAATCTGGGTGAAGTGATCAACGTGTGCATTCAAAACGCCCTGCCCATCAGTTACATCACCGACGGGCAACGGGTGCCGGAAGATATTCAAGTTGCCAACGCGGCGCTGCTGGTCGGTGCCGCCATGGGGTCGCTGGAACGGGAAGCAGAAGATCCCTATTTCTGGGGATCGGGTTTTGGCGAATCCGAAGATTCGGAGTTTTATGAGTAACATGTATATGGATCAGGCGAGTGGTCTGCGCAAAATGCGTCAAAACAATCGAGTGAAAGTGATCGCCGTGTCCGGAGGCAAGGGGGGCGTCGGCAAGACCAACGTGACCCTGAACGTGGCGGGAGCCATGGCCGCCCAGGGCAAGCGGGTGTTGGTGCTGGACGCCGACCTTGGCCTGGCCAACGTCGACGTCATGCTGGGGCTGAGGGTGCATCGCAACCTCTCCCATGTGCTGGCGGGGGAATGCACCCTGGATGACATCATCGTCGAGGGGCCCTACGGCATGATGATAGTGCCAGCCACCTCGGGTACCCAGTCCATGGTCGAGCTCTCCCCGGTACAACATGCCGAGCTCATCCGCGCCTTCAGCGAGATGAAGACCCAGGTGGACGTGTTGCTGGTGGACACGGCGGCGGGGATTTCCGACATGGTGCTGAGCTTCACCCGTGCCGCCCAGGACATCATGGTGGTGGTGTGCGATGAACCCACCTCCATCACGGATGCCTACGCGCTCATCAAGATCCTCTCCAAGGATCACGGTGTGTTCCGCTTCAAGGTGGTGGCCAACATGGTCCGCTCCCTGCGCGAGGGACAGGAGCTGTTCGCCAAGCTGACCCGGGTCACCGACCGCTTCCTGGATACCTCCCTGGAGCTGGTGGCCTGCGTGCCTTACGACACCAACCTGCGGGCCGCGGTGCGCAAGCAGAAACTGATAGTTGAGGCGTTTCCAAAATCCCCTGCCGCCCTGGCATTTCGTGCCCTGGCGAACAAGGCGGCGAGCTGGCCCATCCCGAATCAGCCGGGGGGCCACCTCGAATTTTTCCTGGAAAACTTGTTGCAAAAGCCGGTCATAACACAGGAAGACTCCCGTGAATAAAGCCCAAGCATACTTGCGTCATCAGGATTCCTACGTGCTGGTTGAGCGACACGCTCCGCTGGTCAAGCGGATTGCCCAGCATTTATTGGCTCGCCTGCCAAGCAGTGTCTTGCTGGATGACCTGATCCAGGCAGGTATGATTGGGCTGCTCGAAGCTTCCCGCAACTTTGACGGCAGCAAGGGCGCCAGCTTTGAAACCTATGCCGGCATCCGCATCCGTGGTGCCATGCTCGACGAGATCCGCCGCGGAGACTGGGTGCCCCGCTCGGTGCACCGCAACAGCCGTGCCATCGCAGAAGCGATCGAGAACGTGGAGCAGGCCCATGGCCGGGATGCCAGAGACACCGAGGTGGCCGCCAATATGGGGGTGTCCCTCGGGGAGTACCATGCCATGCTGCAGGATGTCTCCTGCGGCAAGATCATCGGCATCGAGGATCTGGGCGTCAGTGAAGATGTCATCGGTCATCCCGATGAAGGCAACGGTCAGGGAGGATTCGACGATCTGGCGGCTGAACGCTTCCAGGGGGCCCTGGCGGAGCACATCGCCCGCCTGCCGGAGCGGGAGGCGCTGGTGCTCTCCCTTTATTACGATGAAGAGCTGAATCTGCGCGAGATCGGTGAAGTATTGAGTGTAAGTGAGTCTCGGGTGAGCCAGATTCATAGTCAGGCCATGCACAGGCTGCGCGCCCGTTTGCGAGATTGGAATTTATAAGTGGTTGTACTGGCTACACTGGAGCACAACTCTAAGGCATAATCCGCACCATAAAACCTGCGATCTGCATCATGTAAGTGAGCCGTCTTGGCGGCTATTTAGGAGGAACTTTGGACAAGAACATGAAAATCCTCATCGTCGATGACTTTTCAACGATGCGCCGGATTATCAAGAACTTGCTGCGTGACCTGGGATACAACAATACCCATGAAGCAGACGATGGCAACACGGCGTTGCCGATGCTGAAAAATGGCGACTTCCAGTTCGTGGTCACCGACTGGAACATGCCTGGCATGCAGGGCATCGACCTGCTCAAGGCGATTCGCCTCGACGACAAGCTCAAGCACCTGCCGGTTCTGATGGTGACTGCCGAAGCCAAACGCGAGCAGATCATCGAAGCCGCCCAGGCCGGGGTCAATGGCTATATCGTCAAGCCGTTCACCGCTGCCACCCTCAAAGAGAAGCTCGACAAAATCTTTGAACGTATCGGCTAAGGAGCGGCAGGGATGAAGGCCAAAACGAGTGCCATGATCTCGCTTGACCAGGCAAGGATGCTGGTTGCCCACCTGGAGCGGGAAGAGTTTGAACAGGCCGATACCATCCTCGCCGATGTGTGCGCCCCCAATGCGGCGGCCCTGTTTGACAAGGTGGGGCAGCTGACCCGCCAATTGCATAACTCATTGCAGGATTTTCGCCTGGATCCCAGGATCCCCGACCTGGCCACCCATGAGATCCCGGATGCCCGGGAGCGTCTGAGCTATGTCATCGACATGACGGACAAGGCGGCCAATCGCACCATGGATGCGGTCGAGGCCAGTCTGCCCATCGCCGATCGACTCAACGACAACATTCAGCTGGTCATGCCCAACTGGAATGCCCTGATGAGCCGGGATCTCGAGCTGGGTCAATTCAAGGCGCTGTGCCATCAACTGAATGATTTTATTAAGGCTTCTGAGACGGATGCCGATAAGTTACGACAACTGCTGACGGAAATTCTGATGGCTCAGGATTTCCAGGACCTGACCGGTCAGATGATCCGCAAGGTGATCAAACTGGTGCAGGAAGTTGAAACGAAGTTGATAGAGATGCTGACCATGTTCGGTGAGGGCGTTAGCGACAATTCGGCACGTAGCCTGCCAGCGAGCGGCATCGAGGCGGAAGGGCCCATCATGAACCCGCAGACCCGCTCAGATGTGGTCAATGGTCAAGATGATGTGGACGATCTGCTGTCTAGCCTGGGATTCTAATGGAGTGACGCATGGCCTTCGAAGTTGATGAAGACATACTGCAAGACTTTTTGGTCGAAGCATCAGAAATATTGGAACAGTTGTCTGAACAACTGGTCGACTTGGAAAAGCGGCCCGATGACAAGAACCTGTTGAACGCCATCTTCCGCGGCTTCCACACCGTCAAGGGGGGAGCGGGTTTCCTCTCTCTCACCGAACTGGTGGATGTCTGTCACGGTGCCGAGAACCTGTTCGACATGCTGCGCAACGGCAAGCGGACCCTCAGTGCCGAGCTGATGGATGTCATCTTGCAGGCGCTGGATGCCATCAACGTCATGTTTGCCCAGGTCCAGAACCGCGAAGAGATAAGCCCCGCCTCTCCCGATCTGCTGCACGATCTGCACGAGCTGTGCAAGCCGGAAGGGCAGGAGCAGCTGCGTACCGCCAGCGTGGCGGCCCAGCCAGAGCCTGAGCCCGAACCCGCACCAGAACCCGAGGTCATCGCCGAGGTGGCGCCTGTCGCCGTCAATGGCGGTGGCTCCATCGACGAGATCTCCGCCGACGAATTTGAACGCCTGCTCGATGAGCTGCACGGTGTCGGCAAAGCGCCGACGGTCTCTGCCGCCCCCGTGCTGAGCGGTTCAGGTGACATCACAGACGACGAATTCGAAGCCCTGCTCGACCAGCTCCATGGTCAGGGCCAGCACGGTGGTGCCCCCGATCTGGCACCTTTGCAGTCGGTCCAGAAAGAGGTGGACGAGCTCATCGACGACGATGAGTTCGAGCGCCTGCTGGATGAACTGCACGGCCGTGGCCAGGCGCCCCAGCACAGTCTGGCGTCTGCTCCTGCGCCCGCTCCCGAACCCAAGGCCCCGGCACCCGCTGCCCCCGCAGCCCCGGTGACGCCGCCCAAGGCGCCGGTGGCCGCCAAACCCGCGCCGGCAGAGCCCCCAGCGCCAGCCAAGGCCGCCCCTGCCAAGCAGGCCGCTCCCGCCGAGAGCAGCGCGGTACAGAGCGATACCACGGTGCGGGTGGATACCAAGACCCTGGACGTCATCATGAACATGGTGGGCGAACTGGTGCTGGTGAGAAACCGCCTGGTGAGCCTCGGCATCGCCAGCAATGATGAAGAGATGTCCAAGGCTGTCGCGAACCTCGACGTCGTGACCGCCGATCTGCAGGGCGCGGTCATGAAGACCCGCATGCAGCCTATCAAGAAAGTATTCGGCCGCTTCCCGCGTGTGGTGCGCGACCTGGCTCGTACCCTCAAGAAGGAGATCGAGCTGGTGATGGTGGGTGAGGACACGGATCTGGACAAGAACCTGGTGGAGGCCCTGGCCGACCCCCTGGTTCACCTGGTGCGCAACTCCTGCGACCATGGCGTCGAGATGCCGGACGTGCGCGAGAAGGCGGGCAAACCCCGTCAGGGTACCATCACCCTGAGCGCCTCCCAGCAAGGGGACCACATTCTGCTCTGCATCGAGGATGACGGCGCAGGGATGGACCCGGAGAAGCTCAAGTCCATCGCCATCAGCCGTGGCGTGCTCGATGCTGACAGCGCGGCGCGCATGAGCGACAACGATGCCTACAACCTGATCTTCGCCCCCGGCTTCTCCACCAAGTCGGAGATCTCCGACATCTCCGGCCGTGGAGTGGGCATGGACGTGGTGAAGACCAGCATCGTCAGCCTCAATGGCTCGGTGCACATCGATTCCACCTGGGGCAAGGGCACCCGTCTCGAGATCAAGGTTCCCCTGACCCTGGCCATTCTGCCGACCCTGATGGTGGAGGTGGGTCAGCAGACCTTCGCCCTGCCCCTCGGTTGCGTGAATGAAATTTTCCACCTGGATCTGAAAAAGGCCAACGTGGTGGATGGCCAGCTCACCATCATCGTCCGTGACAAGGCGATTCCGCTGTTCTACCTGCACAAGTGGCTGGTACGCGGTGCCGGCAAGACGGCCCGCCAGGACCAGGGCCACGTGGTCATCGTCCAGATAGGGACCCAGCAGGTGGGCTTCGTGGTAGACAACCTCATCGGTCAGGAAGAGGTGGTGATAAAGCCCCTGGACAACCTGCTGCAAGGTACCCCCGGCATGGCCGGCGCTACCATTACCAGCGACGGCGGCATCGCCCTCATTCTGGATGTGCCCAGCCTGCTCAAGGCCTATGCCCGTCGCCACTGAGCGCCAGGCTCAAGGAGTTAAAAGAATAACAATGGCAGTCAAGGTATTAGTGGTCGACGATTCGAGTTTCTTCCGCCGCCGGGTCAGCGAAATCATCAATCAGGATCCCCTGATGACGGTGATCGACACGGCCCAGAACGGGCGGGAGGCGGTAGACAAGGCACAGCAGTTACGGCCAGACGTCATTACCATGGACATTGAAATGCCGGTGCTCGACGGCATCAGCGCCGTGCGCGAGATCATGGCCAAGTGTCCGACCCCCATCCTGATGTTCTCCTCCCTGACCCACGAGGGAGCCAAGGCAACCCTGGATGCGCTGGATGCGGGCGCCCTCGATTTTCTGCCCAAGAAGTTTGAAGACATCGCCCGCGACAAGGACGAAGCCGTCAACCTGCTGCAGCAGCGGGTCAAGGAGATCGCCCGCAAACGCTTCCTGATGGCCACCCGGCCCCGTGCCCCCGAGCCTGCCGCCCGGCCCGCCGTCACGGGGGCCCTGAATCGTCCCTTGGCCGAACGCCAGCCCGAGCCTGTGCGGGCAGCGGCGGCTCCCGCCGCGTTCAAGCGCAGCGGCAAGAGTTACCAGCTGGTTGCCATCGGTACCTCCACCGGCGGGCCGGTGGCACTGCAGAACGTGCTGACCAAGCTGCCGGGGGATTTCCCTCATCCCATTCTGCTGATCCAGCACATGCCAGCCACCTTCACCGCTGCCTTTGCCGCTCGCCTCAACGGGCTGTGCCAGATAGGGGTCAAGGAGGCGCAGGACGGCGACGTGCTCAAGCCGGGTCAGGCCTATCTTGCCCCCGGTGGCAAGCAGATGCTGCTGGAAGGGCGCGGGCCCGGTGCCCGTCTTCGCATCATCGATGGCAATGACAAGGTCAACTACAAACCCTGCGTGGACATTACCTTCGCCTCCGCTGCCAAGACCTATGGCGACAAGGTGCTGGCCATCGTCCTGACCGGCATGGGTGCGGATGGCCGCGACGGTGCCCGTCTGCTCAAGGAGCAGGGGGCGACCATCTGGGCGCAGGATGAAGCCTCCTGCGTGGTCTATGGCATGCCCCAGGCCGTTGCCAAGGCGGGCATAGCAAGCGAATCCCTGCCGCTGGATCGGGTGGCCCAGCGCATTCTGGTCGAGTTGGGTCGCTGACCATGGGCATGCTCGGCCTGGTGCTGGCGCTGGGGGCCGTCGTCATCGCCCAGTGGTGGCATGGCGGGAGCCTGCTGACCCTGCTGGATGGGCCGGCCTTTGTCATCGTCGTCGGGGGAACCTGGGGGGCGGTGATCTTGCAGACTCCCCGCAGGTACCTGCTCAGTGCCCTGAGGCAGGCTACCTGGATGCTGTTTCCGCCGCAGCTGGATCTTGCGGAGCAGGCCGAGCGCCTGAAGGCGTGGGCCCAGTTCGCCCGCCAGCAAGGCTTGCTGGCGCTGGAAAACCAGGCCGAGGCCGAGCCCGATCCCTTCACCCGCCAGGGGCTTTCCATGATTGTGGATGGCGTATCCATCGAGGATATCCGCAGCCTGCTGGAGGCGGATATCGACATCGAGCAGGAGCGCAACGAGCACTCGGCCAGGGTGTTCGAGTCCATGGGGGGGTACAGCCCGACCATCGGCATCATCGGGGCCGTGATTGGCCTCATCCAGGCCATGTTTCATCTGGAGGAGCCAGGCACCCTGGGGGCGGGCATTGCCGTGGCCTTCGTCGCCACCATCTACGGGGTGGGCTTTGCCAACTTGCTCTATCTGCCGATTGCGAATCGGTTGCGCGCCTTCCACTACCATTACGGCCTCTATCAGGAGATGACCCTGGAGGGGCTTCTGGCCATCGCCCACGGGGAGAACGGCCCGCAGGTTGAAAGGCGGTTACGGGCTTATCTGAAAGGGGAGTAGCCATGCGCAAGCGCTATCGTTTGCACCTGCAAGGGCGAGAGCATCTCGATCGCTGGCTGGTCTCCTATGCCGATTACATGACGCTCATCTTCGCCCTTTTCGTGGTGCTCTACTCCGTTGCCATCGTCAACAAGGAGGAGTACCGCGCCGTCATCGAGGGCATGACCCAGGCCTTCAACCAGGCGCCGCGCAGCGATGGCCTGCTGGAAGGGCGGGGTAATTCCTTGCTGGACAACTCGGTCTCGGCCGCCCCCAGCCTGCTGGAGAGCCAGGCCTCTGCGTCCCCCTCGCGGGCCCCCATCACGGGTACGCCCGTCTCGCAAGATGGCACGGCTCTTGCGCAGATCGACATGCAGATCCAGGAGTCCATGGGCGCCCTGGTCGATGCGGGGGTGGTGAAGCTTGCGCAGGATGACAACTGGCTGACGGTGGAGCTGAGTTCAGGTCTCCTGTTCAACAGTGGCAGCGCTTTTCTGGGGAACAATGCCGCACCCGTGCTCGATACGCTTTCAGGTATTCTCAAACCGGTCGATAACTATGTCAGGGTGCGGGGCTACACGGATAACCAACCGATAAACAACGAAATTTTCCGCTCCAACTGGACATTGTCAGCGGCCCGCGCCGAGGCAGTGCTCAATGCCCTGGTGGGCAAGGGGGTGGCTCCCGGTCGGCTCGCCTACGAGGCGTACGGAGAGTTTTCCCCCTTCGTCGACAATGGCACCGAGCAGGGACGATTACAGAATCGCAAGGTGGTGGTCGCCATATCCAGATTCGCCTGGGTGCCGCCAGCCCCCGTCAAACCGCTGACGGGGGCACCGGTGCAGGACGCACCGCAGAGTGTCGACAGTGAAAAGATCAGGGTGATCGCGCTGCCCGGTGGGGGCATACGCATAACAACAAGGCAGGATTGATACAGTGATTGTTTGGACGGTTGCCAATCAGAAAGGTGGAGTCGGTAAAACCACCACGGTCGTCTCCCTGGCGGGCATTCTGGCCCAGCGTGGCCAGCGGGTACTGCTGATCGACACCGACCCCCACGCCTCCCTGACCTCCTATCTCGATTTCGACTCGGACAGGCTGGAAGGCACCCTGTACGAGTTGTTCCAGGCGGCCAAACCCAGCGCCGAGCTGGTCAACCGGATGACCCTCAAGACCCGATTCGAGAACATCAGCCTGCTGCCCGCCTCGATTACCCTGGCCACGCTGGATCGGGTGATGGGCAACCGGGAAGGGATGGGGTTGGTGCTCAAGCGCGCTCTGCTGCGGGTGCAGGATCAGTTCGACTACGTGCTCATCGACTGCCCGCCGGTGCTGGGGGTCATGATGGTGAACGCGCTGGCGGCCTGCGATCGCATCCTGGTGCCGGTACAGACCGAATTCCTGGCCCTCAAGGGGCTGGAGCGGATGATGAAGACCTTCGAGATCATGCAGCGCTCCAAGCGGGAGAAGTTCCGCTACACCATCATTCCGACCATGTTTGACAAGCGTACCCGCGCCTCCCTGATGACATTGCAGTCCATCAAGGAGCAGTATGGGGAGGCAGTGTGGAATGCGGTCATTCCCATCGACACCAAATTCAGGGATGCCAGTCTGGTGCACATTCCTCCCTCCATCTATGCACCGGGCAGCCGGGGCACCTATGCCTATGAGACCCTGCTCAACCATCTCGACGCGCTGGAGCGTCAACGGACCCAGGAGGTGATGCCGTGAGAGAGACCACCCAGGTTCGGGCCATGGACGACTATTTCCACTCCCTGCTGCTGGACGATGCCCTGCTGCGGGAAGATCCCGAAGACGAAGCACCGGCCCCAGCGTTGCAACGTCAGACCGTCGCCGTGCCGGAGGTGACTGCCACCCCCTATCTTGAAGCCGATACCCGACTGGCCCAGCTGAGCGAGCTGCTTGCCCAGGTGGGACAGGTCCAGTTCGAGATGGATGCCCTGAGCCACGAAGAGGTGCATGTCGAGCCATTCCAGCTCGAGGCGGAGGTGGTTGACAGTGAGCCTCTGGTCGCCCTGGCAGAGCCGATGGTGGAAGCCGTGGCGGAGGAAGTCGAGCCCGTCGCCCTCGCGGTGGCGGAACCCGCGCCCGCCCTTGAGGCGGCGCCCGCACCGTCGACCTGGGAGAACCTGGATACCGGCAACGAGTTTCAGGCGCTCTTCTTCGATGTGGCCGGGGTGACGTTTGCGGTGCCTCTGACCGAGTTGGGGGGCATCCATCAACTGGGGGAGGTGACCTCTCTCTTCGGCCAACCGGGCTGGTACAAGGGGATCATGACCTCCCGCGAGCAGAAGATGAACGTGGTGGACACGGCCCAGTGGGTCATGCCGGGCCAGCATCTGGAGATGGACGATTACAAATATCTGATTATGCTGGGAGAATCACCCTGGGGATTGGCTTGTCACCAGTTGAAGGGCACAGAACTGCTGCACCGGGACCAGGTGAAGTGGCGCCATCAGGAGGGCAAGCGCCCCTGGCTGGCCGGCATGGTCAAGGAGAAGATGTGTGCCTTGCTGCACGTCAGGGAGCTCTTGCTGCTGCTAGGCCGGGGCGTGAACATCGAAGGCCGCTGACAACATCGGCATCACCATGGTTTTATTGCTAATTTTACCCGTTGACGGGTTCATACAAGGATCAAGAAGATGACAGAGAAGCGCAATATTGCACAGAATCTGGCCGAAGACGAAGTGCTGCAGTGGGTGACCTTCCAGTTGGAAAACGAGACCTATGGCATCAACGTGATGCAGGTTCAGGAAGTGTTGCGCTACACCGAGATCGCTCCGGTCCCGGGTGCACCTGACTACGTGCTGGGTATCATCAACCTGCGTGGCAACGTGGTGACCGTCATCGATACCCGCTCCCGTTTCGGCCTGCCGGCCGGGGACGTGAGCGAGAACTCCCGCATCGTCATCATCGAGGCGGAGAAGCAGGTGATCGGCATCATGGTGGACAGCGTGGCCGAGGTGGTCTATCTGCGCTCCTCCGAGATCGATGCCGCCCCGGCGGTGGGCACCGAGGAGAGCGCCAAGTTCATCCAGGGCGTCAGCAACCGTGACGGCCAACTGCTGATCCTGGTGGATCTCAACAAGCTGCTCTCCGACGAAGAGTGGGAAGACATTGGTTCCCTGTAACAGGGACGGGAACGTGCGGACGGGGGCGATGGCACCTGTCCGCCTCCCTGTGACGGTAAGGTGATGGTTTGATGATTGAATTTGCAGCCTTGGGGTTGTCCTTGCTCGCACTGGTGCTGGCCCTTTACGGGATCCTGGGGCACCGTCGTCGCCAGCGAGAGTCCGAGGCCAGGGTGGAAGCGCTGCAGGGGCAGCTCGAGAGTCTGCGCAAGCAGATGATGGAGTTGCACACGGGCGCCATCGGCATGGGTCAGCGTCTGCAAGCCGCAGAAGGGGCCATGCAGAAGATCCACGACAGCCAGCAGGAGCTGACGTTGCAGGATCCGGAGCGCCGCCTCTACAGCCGCGCCGCCAAGATGGTGGAGCTTGGTGCCGATCTGGACGAGGTGATGAGCGAGTGCGAGTTGCCCCAGGCGGAAGCGGAGCTGCTTATTTCCTTGCGAAAGGGACGCAGCTGACGGATGTGTCGCGGGGAAGCCGGTGCCTCCCCGCTTTCTGTTCGGCCCGTGGCCACCTCTTTCTCGATGCCGGGACGGTGGATAATCCTTTGGCATCAATCTCTTTGGTGGGGGCGCGATCTTCCCCACAAATCCTGTTGATTATTGGCATCTTTGAAAAGACGCCTCCGGATCCTGTGTTAAGATGCAGGCCGCCTCATTTTCAACGATTACATCCCCATGCTGCTTCAAGCGAACAATCTGAGCTGCGTGCGTGAAGATCGCACCCTGTTTGAACATCTCTCCTTCGCGGTGCGTGCCGGGGATTTGATGCAGATTGAGGGTCCCAACGGGGTGGGCAAGACCAGCCTGTTGCGCCTGCTCACCGGCCTCTCCCAGCCCTTTGCTGGCGAGGTGTGCTGGAATGGGGAGAATATCCGCCATTGCCGGGATGAATACCACGCCAGCCTGCTTTACCTGGGCCATCAGCCCGGCGTCAAGGCGACCCTGACCCCCCTTGAGAATCTCTCCTTCTACCAGAAGCTCCATGGTCCTGCCGGGGACGGCGTGGATCTCTGGCGGGTGCTGGCCCAGGTCGGCCTCGCCGGTTTCGAAGACTATCCCGCGGGGCAGCTCTCCGCCGGGCAGCAGCGACGGGTGGCGCTGGCCAGGCTGTGGCTGAGCGAGCGACCGGCGCTCTGGATCCTGGACGAGCCCTTCACCGCCATCGACAAGCAGGGGGTCAGGGTGCTGGAGCAGTTGTTCCTCGCCCACGCGGACAGGGGGGGCATGGTGGTCCTTACTACCCACCAGGATCTGACCCTGATGCAGGGACGGCTCAAGACCCTCTCCCTGACCTCGCTGTTGCAGGAGTAGCCCATGCTGCGCGCCGTCATACACCTTATTCACCGCGAGTTGCTGATGGCCCTGCGCCAGCGCACCGACATCTTCAACCCGCTCTGGTTCTTCCTCATCGTCATCACCCTGTTTCCATTGGGGATCGGGCCCGAGCCCCAGTTGCTGGCCCGCATCGCTCCCGGCATCATCTGGGTGGCGGCCCTGCTGGCGGCCATGCTCTCCCTGGAGCGGCTGTTTCGTGACGACTTCAGTGACGGCGCCCTGGAGCAGATGATGCTGATGCCCCATCCCCTGGGGTTGCTGGCCCTGGCCAAAGTGATCGCTCACTGGTTGCTGACCGGTCTGCCGCTGTTGCTGGTCTCCCCCTTGCTCGCCATCCTGCTCTCCCTGGAGCTGAAGACCTATCTGGCCGTGGTGGCCACCCTGGCGCTCGGTACGCCGGTGCTGAGCCTGCTCGGGGCGGTCGGAGTAGCGCTGACCGCAGGGCTGCGCAAGGGGGGCGTGCTGCTCAGCCTGTTGCTGCTGCCGCTCTATATTCCGGTGCTTATCTTCGCCACGTCCGCCATCGACGCGGCCAGCATGGGACTGCCCTATGCCGGTCAGCTCGCCATCCTGGGGGCCATGCTGGTGGGGGCATTGACCCTGACGCCCCTGGCTATCTCGGCGGCGCTGCGGGTGAGTGTCAACTGATTGATTTGGTGAAAAGATTTTCGTTTGAAGCCTTGTTAGGGGCGAGATAGTTGAGATAGATCAAGGGGATGGCTGCTTATTGCTTTCGGGGGATATGATGTTTTTCCCCCATGGGTATGGTAGCCCTCGCCACTTAAAAATTAATAACTGAAAGGTTTCGTGAGCTATGTGGAAATGGTTGCACCCTTATGCCAAACCCGAGCGCGCCTATGGGCTGGCCGGCACCCTGCTGCCCTGGTTTGCCGTGACAAGCCTGCTCGCCTTCATCATCGGCACCGTCTGGGGGCTGGCTTTTGCACCCGCCGATTACCAGCAGGGCGACTCTTTCAGGATCATCTATATCCATGTGCCCTCCGCCATCCTCTCCATGGGCGCCTACTCCACCATGGCGGTGGCCGCCTTCATTGGCCTGGTGTGGCAACTGCGCATGGCAGACATGACGGTGGCGGCCATCGCCCCGGTGGGGGCCGTCTTCACCTTCATTGCCCTCTTTACCGGCGCCGCCTGGGGCAAACCCATGTGGGGCACCTGGTGGGTGTGGGATGCCCGGCTCACCTCCGAGCTCATCCTGCTGTTCCTCTATCTGGGTGTCATCGCCCTCTACAACGCCTTCAGCGACAAGGTGGTGGCGGGCCGCGCCGCCGGCATCCTGGCGCTGGTCGGGGTGATCAACCTGCCCATCATCCACTACTCGGTGGAGTGGTGGAACACCCTGCACCAGGGGGCCACCATCACCAAGTTTGACAAACCCTCCATCTCCCCCGAGATGCTGTGGCCGCTGCTCATCATGATCCTGGCGTTCGCCGCGTTTCTCGGTGCCCTGACCCTGATGCGTTTTCGCAATGAGCTGCTGATGCGGGAGTGGCACCGCCCCTGGGTTGCCGACATCGCCAGGCAGGAGAAGTAAGCATGCACTTTGCCTCGTTCAGTGATTTCATGGCCATGGGAGGCTATGCCTTCTACGTCTGGCTCTCCTTCGGTCTGACCCTGCTCTGCCTGGTCGGCATCGTCATTTCCACCCGGTTGAAGACCCGCAGCCTGCTTGGCGAACTGCGCAACAAGCAGGCTCGGGAGGCACGCCGCAAGGCAGCCCAGCAGATGGAGAATACCCTATGAACCCGCGCCGCAAGAAACGCCTCACCATCATCCTGGCCATCAGCCTGGGCCTTGCCAGCGTGACTGGCCTGGTGCTCTATGCCCTGAGTCAGAACATCGACCTCTTCTACACCCCGAGCGAGCTGGTGGAAGGGAAGGGGCCGGAGAAGATCAGGCCCGAGGAGGGGCAGCGCCTGCGCATCGGTGGCCTGGTGGTGCCGGGGTCTGTGGTGCGGGATCCCCAGAGCCTCAAGGTAGCCTTCAAGCTGGTGGACAACGGCGGCCATCTGGTGACGGTGGAGTTTGACGGCATTCTGCCGGACCTGTTCCGCGAGGGGCAGGGCATTGTCGCTCAAGGCACCCTCAAGGATGCCACCACGGTCGCCGCCTTCGAGGTGCTGGCCAAGCACGACGAGAACTACATGCCGCCGGAAGTGGCCGACGCCACCAACGGCATGCACTTCAAGCCCGAATACACAGAGGCGCAGTTGCAGGGAGCCAAGCAATGATGCCGGTATGCGCCAAGAATTCACTTCTTTATGCCGCCAAATCGGCAGGTTTCTCCGTGCAATCGAGAGGGAATAGTCAATGATCCCGGAATTAGGGCAGTTCTCACTGATCCTGGCCTTCGCCACCGCCCTGCTGCTGGGCAGTTACCCGCTGATCGGGGCCCATCTCGGTCGTCTTGGCATGATGTCGGCGGCCCGCCCGCTCGCCTACAGCCAGTTTCTGCTGCTGCTGCTGTCGTTTCTCTGCCTCACCTGGGCCTTTATCGACAACGACTTCACCGTGCAGTACGTGGCCACCAACTCCAACAGCCTGCTGCCCCTGCAATACCGCATCTCGGCGGTGTGGGGAGCCCATGAAGGCTCGCTGCTGCTCTGGGTGCTGACCCTGGGGGGCTGGACGGCGGCGGTGGCCCTCTTCAGCCGCCGCCTGCCGCTCGATGCGGTGGCGCGGGTACTCGGGGTGCTCGGCCTTATCTCGGTGGGCTTCACCGCCTTCGTGCTGTTCACCTCGGATCCTTTCACCCGCACCCTGCCGTATTTCCCGGTGGACGGGCGGGATCTCAATCCGCTGCTGCAGGATCCCGGTCTCATCTTCCACCCCCCCATGCTCTACATGGGCTACGTGGGCTTCTCGGTGGCCTTCGCCTTCGCCATCGCCTCCCTGATGACGGGGCGTCTGGACGCCACCTGGGCGCGCTGGTCCCGTCCCTGGACCATGGCGGCCTGGGTCTTCCTGACGCTGGGCATCGTGCTCGGCTCCTGGTGGGCCTATTACGAACTCGGCTGGGGCGGCTGGTGGTTCTGGGACCCGGTGGAAAACGCCTCCTTCATGCCCTGGCTGGCGGGCACGGCCCTGCTCCACTCCCTCGCGGTGAGCGAGAAGCGCGCCACCTTCAAGGCCTGGACCGTGCTGCTGGCGCTCTCGGCCTTCTCCCTGAGCCTGCTCGGCACCTTCCTGGTGCGTTCCGGCGTGCTGGTGTCGGTCCATGCGTTTGCCTCGGACCCGACCCGGGGTCTGTTCATCCTGGGCTTCCTGCTGGCGGTGATAGGCAGCTCCCTATTGCTGTTCGCCTTCAAGGGCTCCCAGGTGAAGAGCCACGGCAAGCATGAGCTGTGGAGCCGGGAGACCCTGCTCCTTGGCAACAACATCCTGCTGGTGGCGGGCCTGCTCACCGTGCTGCTCGGCACCCTGTTGCCCCTGGTGCACAAAGAGCTGGGGCTTGGCAGCATCTCCATCGGCACCCCCTTCTTCAACCACATCTACAGCTGGCTCATCATCCCCTTCGCCCTGCTGCTGGGGGTGGGCCCCCTGTTCCGCTGGCGCCGCCAGGAGCTCGGTGAGCTCAAGGGCAAGGTGATGCTCGCCCTGGTGCTGAGCCTGGCCGCGGCTCTGCTGTTGCCCAAACTCTTTGCCGAGGCGTTCAAACCCTGGGCTGCGCTCGGTATCGGGCTTGGCGTCTGGATCATCGTCACCAGCGTGCAGGAGACCTGGGCCCGGGCCACCCACAAACACGGTTTTGCCACCGGCGTGCGCAAGCTTGGCAACAGCCACTGGGCCATGATCCTGGGGCACGTGGGGCTCGCGGTCAGCATCATCGGCATCGCCTGCACCCAGAACTACAGCATCGAGAAGGACCTGCGGATGCAGGCCGGCGATCGCGTCCAGTTCGCCGATTACGAGTTCGTCTTCACCGGCATCAAGGAGAAGAACGGCCCCAACTACGACGGTTTCAAGGGCGTGCTGGAAGTGCACCGGGATGGCAAGCAGGTAGCCCTGCTCAAGCCCGAGAAGCGGATGTACACCGTGAGCCGCATGCCGATGACCGAGGCGGCCATCGACGCCGGCTTCACCCGGGATCTCTATGCGGCGCTCGGCGAACAGCTCGACAACGGCGCCTGGGCGGTGCGGATCTACTACAAACCCTTCGTGCGCTGGATCTGGTTCGGCGGCGTCTTCATGGCCATCGGCGGCGTGCTGGCCATGCTGGACAAGCGCTACCGTTTCGGCCGTCGTGACGAGGAGACCAAGGCATGAGCAAGAAGACCTGGCTGTTTCTGCTGCCCTTCATCATCTTCCTGATGGGGGCCGTATTCCTGTTCAAGGGGCTCTACTCCGATCCCACCAAGCTCGAATCCGTGATGGTGGACAAGGAGGTGCCCGTGTTCACCCTGCAGGACATCTATGACCTGGGCAAGCAGCACGACAGAAGCATCTTCAAGGGGCGCCCCATGCTGCTCAACGTCTGGGCCACCTGGTGCCCGACCTGTTACGGAGAACACACCTACCTCAAGGAGCTGGCGGGGCAGGGGATCTACATCGTCGGCATGAACTACAAGGACGAGCGTGACAAGGCCATCAAGTGGCTGGCGGAGCTTGGCAACCCCTACCAGATCAACCTCTACGATCCGGACGGCATGCTGGGGCTGGATCTCGGTGTCTATGGCGCGCCCGAGACCTTCTTCATCGACAGCCAGGGCATCATCCGCTATCGCCACGTGGGGGACATCAACCCAGACGTCTGGGCCAGTACCCTCAAACCCATCTTCGATGCCATGAAGTGAGGCCTCCCCGATGAAAACACTGATTGCATCCCTGTTGCTGCTGGCCGGTCTCGTCTGTGCCGGACAGGCCCGCGCCGCCATCGATGTCTACACCTTCGAGAGCGACGCCCAGGAGCAGACCTTTCGCGAGCTGACTAAGGAGCTGCGCTGCCCCAAGTGCCAGAACCAGGACATCGCGGATTCCAACGCCGGGCTCGCCAAGGATCTGCGGGACAAGACCTACCAGATGGTGCGGGAAGGCAAGGAGAAGCAGGAAGTGGTGGACTACATGGTGGCCCGCTACGGCAACTTCATTCTCTATGATCCCCCCCTGATGGCCTCGACCCTGATCCTCTGGCTTGGCCCCTTGCTGGTCATCGTGATTGGCGTCGTCACCGTGGTGGTGCGAAGCCGCCGCCATGCCCCTGCTCCCTTGCAACAGCCTGAAGGCACCCTGAGTGCAGAAGAGCAGGCCAGGCTGTCCGCCCTGCTCAAAGAGGAAGAGAAACCATGACCCCATTCTGGATACTGGGTGCGGCCCTGCTGGTGCTGGCGAGCCTGGCGCTGATCGTGCCGCTGTGGCGTGGCGAGGGCAGGCAGAGCATCAGTCGCTCGGCCCTCAACAAGCAGCTCTATCGCCAGCGCCTGCTGGAGATAGGGGAGGAGCGGGAGCAGGGGATACTGGCGGAGGAGCCGGAATCCCTGGTGGAGCTGCAGCGCAGCCTCCTGGACGACATTCCCGACGTGGAGCAGACCGCCCGTGGCGGCAAGAGCCTGATCTGGATCCCCGGTGTGCTGGTGCTGGCGGTGGTGAGCATCGGCCTCTACGCCAAGCTCGGCGCCTGGCAGGAAGTGAGCCGCTGGCAGGATGCCAGCAGCCGGTTGGGGGAGCTCAGCAACCGTATCCTGGTGGAGCGCGACACCCGGGTGACCGAGCAGGATCTGCTGGACTTCACCCTGGCCCTGCGAACCCGGCTGAAAGAAGAACCGAACGACTATCGCGGCTGGCTGCTGCTGGGGCGCCTGACCCTGGATGGCAATGATCCCGAGATGGCCCGCGAGGCGCTGGAGCGTGCCTACGCTCTCGCGCCCCAGAAGGCCATGGTGGCGGTGCCCTATGCCCAGGCCCTGATGATGACGGGGGAGGAAGCCCGTGCGGATCAGCTGTTGCAGGCGGTCATTGCCGAGGACCCGGCCAACATCGAGGCTCGCTCCGTCCACGCCTTCATGGCCCTGCAAAAAGAGGATTTCCAGACCGCCCTCGACCGCTGGCAGGGGATGTTGCCGCTGCTGGAGCCGGGCTCGGCCCGCTACACCATGGTGGAGCGCTCCATGGAGTACGCCAGGCAGCAGCTTGGCCAGCGTGGCATCGCCGTGACTACCCCGTCTGCCGAAGGCCAGGCACAAGCCGAGGTGCTGGCGGTGAAAGAGGGGGAGTTCCCCCTGCACATCACCCTGGCGCCGGGTATCAAGATGCCGGAAGATGCCCATCTGTTCGTCTTTGCGGTGATCCCCAACGGTCCGCCCATGCCCATCGCGGTCAAGCGCATTGCTGGCCCGCATCTCCCGCTCACCCTCTCCCTGGGGGACAGGGATGCCATGATGGAGGGGAGCAAGCTGGCGGCCCATGCCGAGCTGCAGTTCAAGGCGCGCCTCTCCCGGGGCGGCAACGTCATGAACAAGGAAGGCGCCTTTGAAGGGGTTTCGGTCACCGTGCCGACCAGCACCATCCCCACAGCGCCGATTGACATCCGCATCGATCACGCCCTCTAATACGCTTTTGGCCCACCCCTTGGGGTGGGCCCCCTGTATAATTCATATCAATACCCAAAAAAATCTTAGGACTTTCATATGTATCTGCGTTCAGGAGCATTGGCGGTGGCATTGCTGCTCGCGGGCTGTGCGGGTGGCCCTCCCAAGCCGGGCCCGGAGAGCCTGGATCTCGGCGAGACTCCGAGCCGCCCCGGGGCATCCAGTACGGCCAGCGATCCTCGCGACCCCTTCCAGGGGCCCAACCGTGCCATGTGGGCCGTCAACTATGACGTGCTGGAGCCCTATGTGGCGCGCCCCGTGGTACACGGCTATGCCCGCTATGTCCCGCAAGGAGTGAGGGACAGCATCGAGAATTTCGTGGACAACTTCGACGAGCCGAGCAGCATGGTAAACCACCTGCTGGTGGGTGATCTGAAAGGGGCCGGTACCAACCTGGGCCGCTTCACCCTCAACACCACTGTGGGCCTGCTCGGTCTGTTCGACGTGGCCAAGCATGCGGGACTGGCTCGCAACACGCTGGAGATGGACACCGTGCTCGGCAAGGCCGACATCGGGGATGGCGCCTATCTGATGGTGCCGGTCTACGGTCCCACCACCACCCGGCAGCTGGTTGGGGATACCATCGATACCATCTACTTCCCCTATGCCCTGCTGACCTTCCCGCTGAAGGTGGTGCACTGGGCGCTGGATGGCCTCGGTACCCGCTCCAAGCTGATCGATCAGGAGCGCATCATCGACAACGCGCTGGATCCTTACGCCCTGACCAAGGACTTCTACTTGCAGTACAACGATGGCAAGGTGACGGGCCGCAAACCCGAGCTCCAGGAGCAGAAGCCAGAGGCGGCGGATGATGGCAACCTCGACGATTACATGGACGAGATAGACCAGTAAGCACGGTCATTTTCCACAAGGCGCCTGCGGGCGCCTTTGTTGTCGATGGCAGATAAAAAAACGCCCCGCAAGTGCGGGGCGTTTTGGCAAGAAAGGCTTATCAGGCAGCCAGGTTCTTGGCCACGAATTCCCAGTTGACCAGGGCCCAGAAGGTTTCCATGTACTTCGGACGCAGGTTGCGGAAATCGATGTAGTAGGCGTGTTCCCACAGGTCGACGGTCAGCAGCGGGGTGGTACCGGCTTCGGTCAGCGGGCAACCGGCGTTGGAGGTGTTGACGATGGCCAGGGAGCCGTCAGCCTTTTTCACCAGCCAGGTCCAGCTGGAGCCGAAGTTGCCGATGGCAGATTTGGTGAACGCATCTTTGAACTCGGCGAAGGAACCGAAGGCCTTGGTGATGGCATCGGCCAGGGCGCCAGTGGGTTCGCCACCGCCGTTCGGGGAGAGGCAGTGCCAGTAGAAGGTGTGGTTCCAGATCTGGGCAGCGTTGTTGAAGACGCCACCAGTGGAGGTCTTGATGATCTCTTCCAGAGACTTGCCTTCAAACTCGGTACCCGGCACCAGGTTGTTCAGGTTGACCACGTAGGTGTTGTGGTGCTTGCCATGGTGGTATTCCAGAGTTTCCTGGGAGATGTGCGGTTCCAGAGCATTGATTGCATAGGGCAGAGCGGGAAGTTCGAAAGCCATTTTCTACTCTCCATTGGCTGGTCCGTGCGAAGGCGACGGTTGCAAGACATTGCGTACTCTTTTCTATCTTGAAAAGAATTGTTCTTGAAATGAGGGGGCCAGACGGCCCAAAGCCCGTCGATTGTAGCAGTATCAAAGATGGGCGAACAACCCTTGATTCTTGCCATGATCCGGATCAAGCTGCGGCGTATTGATGCATGACTTCTTTCATTCGCAACGGTTTGCCAGTTTGTGGTCTGCCCGGATTGCAGTAGAATGGCCGCCGAAATCGCTCCAGTGAGGCATTTATGGAAACTATTGAAAAGATCAAACAGCAGTTGGCTGAGAATCCCATCATCCTCTACATGAAGGGATCCCCCAAGCTGCCCAGCTGCGGTTTCTCTGCCCAGGCCTCCCAGGCCCTGATGTCCTGCGGCGAGCCTTTCGCCTATGTCGACATCCTGCAGAACCCGGACATCCGCGCCGAGCTGCCGAAATTCGCCAACTGGCCCACCTTCCCGCAACTGTGGGTCGAGGGCGAGCTGGTCGGTGGTTGCGACATCATGATCGAGATGTTCCAGGCTGGCGAGCTGCAGACCCTGATCAAGGAAACTGCCGCCAAGCACAAGCAGGATGATGCTGCCGCCGAATAAGGCCGCATCCATACCATGCAAAAAGGGGAGCCACTGGCTCCCCTTTTCTTTGTGCCCACGACAGACATCAGGCGATGCGTTCGAGGCGCGCCATGTAGAAGCCGTCGAAGCCGGTCTCGGCCGGGCTGACGTTGTGATCGCCGATCAGGCGGAAGTGCTCGTTGGCGGCGAGGAACTTGTCCACCTGCTGGCGGTTCTCCTCGGGCAGGATGGAGCAGGTGGCGTAGACCAGCAGGCCGCCCACCTTCACCATCTGGCTGTAGCGCTGCAGGATCTCCTCTTGCAGGGCGACCAGCACCGGCAGGCGCTCGGCGGTGTCGCGCCACTTGGCATCCGGGTTGCGCTTGAGCACGCCAAGGCCGGAGCAGGGGACGTCCAGCAGCACGCGATCGGCGCTTTCTTTCAGGCGCTTGACGGTCTTGCTGCTGGTGATGACCCGGGTCTCCACGTTGTGGGCACCGGCGCGGCGGGCGCGCTGCTTGAGGTTTTCCAGTTTCCACTCTTCCACGTCCATGGCCAGCAGACGGCCCTTGCCCTGCATCATGGCGGCCAGGTGCAGGGTCTTGCCGCCGGCACCGGCACAGGCGTCGATGACCCGCATGCCGGGCTTGACGTCGAGGGCCGCGGCCACCAGCTGGGAGCCGGCATCCTGCTGCTCGAAGCAGCCATCGGCAAAGGCCTGGGTACGGAACAGGGCGGCGTCCGAGGTCACTTGCAGGGCGGTCTCCACTCCGTCGACGGGCACTGTGGTGACATGCTCTTTGGCCAGCATGGCTTGCAGCTCGTCCCGGGTGCACTTGAGGGTGTTGACCCGCAGGTAACGCTTGGGCATCCAGGCCAGGGCGGCACGCTCGGCCGGCCAGGCGTCGCCCAGTTGCTCGCTGCCGAGTTTTTCCAGCCAGGCAGGGCAGCCGTCCATCAGCACCGGGTTCTTCTTGGCTTCGGTCAGGCGGCGGCGGAACGCCTCCTCGTTGAAGCGATCCAGGGTCGGGTGGTTGGGCTGATCTATCTTGTGGAAGGCGTGCCAGCTGTGCAGCAGCGGCCAGACATTCTTCTCCGCCTGACGGACCTGGATGCCGGTGAGGAAGCAGTAGAGGCTGAGGCGGCGCAGCAGATCGCCGGTGACCAGGGCAATCCTTGCCTGTTCTTGCGGTTTGAGTTCGATGCCGGAGAAGTGACGGGCATAGGCGCGGTCGAGGGTAAGACCCTGACCCAGCACATCGTCAACGATGGCAACGACCAGATCCCCGAAACGGGGCAACAGTGGGGACTTGAGCATGAGATTAACCTTGGCCAAAGAAAGAGTGAACCGGCCCCGTCGAAGAGGGGTTCTGGAACGGACAAATCCGCGCCATGATAGGGGCTAGTCTGCATTGGTGCAACCTTCCCCATTCGGGGAATGTACAGAGGATGTTGCTGGACTAATCGGACCAGCGGGCAAATGATGCCGTGGCAGTTCAGGTGAATCCGTTTAAAAAGGAATTAAAAAGATGCAGTTGATGAAATATTCTCCGCTGGCGGTGCTGGTGGCGGGTCTGATGACGTCCGGCAACCTGATGGCCGGCGAGTGGCATACGGTCACGGCGCGGGCCACCGCCGCCGATGGGTACGAGGTGAGGGCCAGCCAGTATCGCATCGTCACCGTCTCCACCGATTTCCTGGCTGCCCTGAAGGGGGGCGAGCGCCGCCTGACCCTGCCCCTGCCGGATGGCAAGGAGGTGACCTTCAGCCTGCAACCCTATGATCTGCTGCCGGCGGATCTGGCCGCCAACTATCCCGATATCCTGGCCTTCAAGGGGTACAACGAAGCGGCGCCGGGCGAGACCGGGCGCTTCGATCTCGGTCCCCAGGGATTCCACGCCATGTTCAGCCATGAAGGGAAAATGGTGTTCGTCGATCCCCTTCGCAATGGGGAAGGCTATGCCGTCTATTACCAGCAGGATGCCCACAGCCGGCTGGAAGAAGAGGCGGACAAGGTGATCGGGGGCGAGGCCAAAAAGCTGGCCCGTCAGGTGCTGGTGGATGGCAACGAGCGCAAGCGCTATGTCATCGCCATCTCGGCGGCGGGGGAGTACACCCAGTATCACGGCGGCACCGTGGAGGCGGGTCTTGGCGCCATCACCACCCTGCTCAACCGGGTCAACGAGGTCTACCAGCGTGACGTGGCGGCCGAATTCCAGCTCGCCAGCGGCAACGACACCATCATCTTCACCGACGTGGCGAACGATCCCTTCAACAATGATGACGGCGATATCGATGCCAACATGCAGGTGCAGGCCGATGCCCTGACCAAGGGTCTGGGGGCCTTCGACATCGGCCATGTGGTCAATACCGGTGGCGGTGGCCTGGCGGGACTGGGCGTACTCTGTACCGACGAAAAATCGGCGGGGATGACGGGCTCCTCCGAGCCGGTGGGGGATGCCTTCTTCATCGACTACGTGGCCCACGAGATTGGTCACCAGTTCGGGGCAGAGCACACTTTCAACGGCACCACAGGCAGCTGTGGTGGCGGCAACCGGGAGGCAAGCCAGGCCTGGGAGCCGGGCAGCGGCAGCTCCATCATGGCCTATGCGGGGATCTGCGGAGACGAAGATCTGCAGCCCCACAGCGAGCCCTATTTCCACAGCAAGTCCATCGAGCAGATGCGGGCCCACATGGCCACGGAGCCAAATTGCGGCACCCCGTTGGCGCTGGTCAACAATGCGCCCCAGGTGGCGGCAGGCAATGACTACGTCATCCCTGCCAACACCCCCTTCGTGCTCAAGGGGGCGGGGGCCGATCTTGACAGCGATCCGCTGAATTACACCTGGGAGCAGATCGATCTGGGGACGGAGTCGAGCAGCCCGGCCACCATGGTGGACGACGGCAGCCGTCCGCTGTTCCGTTTCGTGGCGCCGACCAGCGTGCCGGAGCGCACCCTGCCGAGTCTCACCTCCCTGCTCACCAACACCCTGGCAATAGGGGAGGCCTGGCCTGCCACCAACCGGGACCTGAACTTCCGCCTCACGGCGCGGGACGGCAAGGGCGGTGTCGCCAGCGATGACATGAAGATCCAGGTGGTCAACACCGGCAAGGCCTTTGCCCTGACCAGCCCGGTGGTGACCCCCCTGGGGGCGGGCAAGACGCAGACCATCAGTTGGGAAGTGGCCGGCACCAATGCCGCCCCCATCAACTGCAGCAAGGTGGATCTCTTCATGACCCGGGACGAGGGGGCAAACTGGACTCCCCTTGCCAGCGGCAAACCCAACTCGGGCTCGGCGAGCGTCACCATCCCGGCGGGCCAGGACGGCACTGCCCGCTTGAAGGTGGCGTGCAGCGACAACATCTTCTTCGCCATCAGCCCCCTCAAGCTCTCGGTCACCCAGCGCGGTGAAGAGGGGGGAAGCGGTGGCGGCGGTGCCCTCGGCTTCTGGACCCTGGCTCTGGCGTTGCTGGGCTGGCAGCGGAGGCGGGCATGAGACTGGCCGGGGTGCTGCTGCTCACCCTGCTCGGCGGTTGTCAGGCCGATGCAGACACCCTGGATCAGGCGGTCAGCGCCAGCCTCGCCAGGCAGGATTACCGGCTGATCGTGCGGGCCGGGCGCGGCGAGGTGGCGCCCGGGATTGCGGCGGATCAGCAGGCGGCGGCCAAGGCGCGCTGCGGCGTGCGCTATCTCGACGGATTCGGGGATGTCATCAAGCCGGATCAGAAGGAGGCCCACGCCAGGCTGAGCGCCTATGCGGCGGACTACAACCGGCGCATGCTGGCCCATTGCCCGCCGGTTGACGGCAAGCAGTAGGCTGACGGTCATCGGCATAAAGAGGGAGGCATGAGCCTCCCTCTCTTTTTGCTCCTCCATTTGGCCGCCCCGAGGCTTGTACCCATGGCGCGCTCGTCGCACAATGCCTGCACCCATCGCCGCACGGGCGGCAGAGAAAGAGAGAAGGAAAATCAAGATGATGGATGTGGCTGATCTGCGTCGCGAATACACCAGGGGTGGACTGCACCGGGCCGATCTGCCGGCCGAGCCCCTCACCCTGTTCGAGAAGTGGCTGGCCCAGGCGTGCGAGGCCAAACTGACCGATCCCACCGCCATGGTGGTGGGCACCGTGGATGCCGATGGCCAGCCCTGGCAGCGCACCGTGCTGCTCAAGCACTACGATGCCGAAGGCATGGTGTTCTACACCAACATGGGCAGCCGCAAGGCGCATCAGCTGGAGGGCAACCCCCGTATCAGCCTGCTCTTCCCCTGGCACACCCTGGACAGACAGGTACACGTGACCGGTCGGGTGGAGAAGATGAGCACCTTCGAGGTGATGAAGTATTTCCACAGCCGTCCCAAGGACAGCCAGATTGCCGCCTGGGTCTCCAAACAGTCGACCCGCATCTCGGCCCGTGGCGTGCTGGAGGCCAAGTTCCTCGAACTCAAGCAGAAGTTTGCCAATGGCGAGGTGCCGCTGCCGAGCTTCTGGGGTGGTTTCCGGGTGCGCATCGACACCGTCGAGTTCTGGCAGGGTGGGGAGCATCGTCTGCACGATCGCTTCTATTACACCCGCGAGGGGGACGGCTGGCACATCGAGCGCCTGGCGCCCTGATGAACATCGCCCGGCTCAAGAACTTCACCGAGATAGTGAAGAACAACTTCAACATCTCGGCGACGGCGGAGAAGCTCTATACCTCCCAGCCGACCCTCAGCAAGCAGATGAAGATGCTGGAAGAGGAGCTGGGGCTGGCGCTGTTTACCCGCAAGGGCAAGAACCTGGCGGGCCTGACCCCCATGGGGGAGCAGGTGATGGAGCTGGCCAGGGGAGTGGTGGCCCAGGTGGAGCAGATTGGTCAGCTTTCCCTCGGGGATCAGCTGGCCACCAGCGGGGTGCTGCGCATCGCCACCACCCACACCATGGCCCGCTACAAGCTGCCGGCGGTCATTACCGAATTCTCCCGCCGCTACCCCGAGGTGAGCATCCAGCTGCATCAGGGAGCCCCTGCCCAACTGGCGCAGATGGCGCAAAACGGGGATGTGGAGATGGCCATCGCCACCGAGTCCATGCACCTGTTCGACGAGCTGGCGACCGTGCCCTGCTATCGCTGGGGGCGCAGCGTGGTGGTGCCCCACGGCCATCCGCTGCTGGACTGCCAGCCGCTGGCCATGGCGGATCTGGCCCGGTATCCCCTCATCACCTATGTGTTCGGTTTCACCGGCCGATCCAAGATGGACAAGGCGTTCGGACGCCATGGCCTCAGCCCCCGCATCGTGCTGACGGCCACCGACAGCGACATCATCAAGCACTATGTGCGCCTGGGGATGGGTGTCGGAGTGATCGCCACCTCGGCGTTCGACGAAGGGGACAGGGAGAGCCTGGTCTGCCTCAACATCGATCATCTGATTGCCTCGAGCGTGGCCCATGTGTGCCTGCGCAGGCACGCCCACCTGCGGGACTACATGTACGACTTCATCCACCTCTATGCCCCCCATGTGAGCCGGGAGACGGTGCAGCTGGCGCTGCTCAACCAGGGAACGCCCGCTCCGTCTGCGACTCTGCCCTGGCTCTGACGCCGAGACATAAAAAAGAGAGGCCGTCGGCCTCTCTTTGCATTGCTATCCCCTTGTACTGACCCCTCAGGCGGCTCGGGTCGCCAGATTGACGAAGATCTGGGCTCCCACCAGCAGGCAGTCGTCGTCCAGGTAATAGGGGTTCGCGTGCAGGTAGTTGCAGATCCCCTTGGCCTGATTGCCGCTGCCGAGGAAGAACATGGCCCCCATGCGGCTTGGCGTGGCGTTGATCATGTAGCTGAAGTCCTCGCTGCCGGTCATGGGCTGGCCCTTTGCGTTGATCCCGTCGCTGGACAACACCTCCGAGGCGGCTTGTTGCAGGCGCTCGCAGGCCTGGGGGTGGTTCTCCACTGCCGGGTAGCCGGCATGGACCATGGTGGTCTTGAAGCCGCGCAGCTCGCTCTGGGCGATGATGTCCCTGAAGCTGTTTTTCAGGATCTGGTCGGTTTCGGCATCCATGGCGCGGATGGTGCCACGGGCCTGCACATGATCGGCGATGGCGTTGGGAATGGTGCCGCCGTTGATCATGCCGCAACCAAAGACCGCCGGGCTGAACGGGCTGGTGCGCTTGGCGACGATGTAGTCCATGTCCTCGATGATCCGCACCGCCTCCCGGATGGCATCCAGCCCCTTGTGGGGGGTGGAGCCGTGGGCGGAGATGCCGTGCACATCGAGCGTCCAGGCAGACCCCCAGGAGGACATGACCCCCTGGTTGAACTTGATGGTGCCCGTCTCCATGGCGCCGTCGTTGTGCAGGGCATAGACCTCGTCCACCCCCTTCATGCAGCCAAGCTCCACCATCTTTTCGGCACCGGGGACGCGCATGTCCTCTTCCGCCATCTGGAAGATGAAGCGGACGTTGTACCGCAGGCGCTCGCGGTTGGCGGCCAGAAACCTGGCGGCGGTCAGAGCGATCGCCATGTGGGAGTCGTGGCCGCAGTTGTGGGCCATCCCCTCATGGGTGGATTTGAACGCCACCTCGCTCATGTCGTGCATCTCCAGGCCATCCATGTCGGCACGAAAGGCAATGGTGGGCAGGGCAGGGTCGACCGCCAGATCCCCGTGAAAACCGGTGAAACCGGGATACAGGGTGATCCTGTAGCCGAACTCTTCCATCAACCCACGGCAGTAGGCAGAGGTTTTGAACTCGGCCCCGGAGTATTCCGGGATGCGGTGCAGGTGGTGGCGCACTTCGTAGCTGAAGTCGCGCAGAGCCAACAGGTCAGGTTCGATATGGTAGTGGTTCATCAGATGATCCCTTGAATGGAGAAACCGAGCTGGGCAACCAGGGAGGCGCCAAAGAAGCAGCAGGTGGAGACGATCATGAAGATGAGGATCACCTTCCACGACATCTTCTTGAGCTCCTCCAGCTGACCGCCCACCGAGAGGCCGGCGAAGGCCAGGAGCGGCACGCAGCAGGAGAGGAAGGAGATCTTGGCCACGGCATCGATGAAGAGGCCGCGCACCGGGGTCTCGGGCAGGCAGATGAGAATGCCGATGATGGTGGCATAGGCAAAGGCCGGCAGGGAGGAGGGCAGATAGCGCTTGGTCACCAGGGAGGCGAACACCACCAGGGACATGGCGATGAAGCTGTCCCCCATCTGCCACAGCGGCAGGCCCGAGGTCAGGGTCTGGGTGAACATGGCCAGCAGGATCGCCAGGAAGACGAAGCGCATATCCATCACGATGCTTTTCATGCTTTCTCTCCTTTGGCGGTCAGGGCATAGATTTTTTCAGCGAGCGGCAGACCCAGATAGGTGAGGGAGAGCGCTCCCAGGGCCGACGAGAGCAGGTTCGAGGCGGCGGCGATGCTGAGCACCTGCTGGGCCATCGCCTCATCGAGGCCGTTGATGAGGGCACCGGAGGCGGCGCTCAGCATGGAGCCGGATCCCACGCCGGAACCGGCGGCCAGGGCCAGGGGGGGCAGCCCCGTGAGGGGGGCGATGCTGCCGAGCACGCTGAACCAGAGGGTGCCGATGACGGAGCCGCACAGGTAGATGGCGAGCACGCCGATGTACTCCTGGGAGCCGGTGCCGAACTTGCCCTGGATCACCGCGACCGAGGGTTCACGGCTGATGGAGGAGCAGGCCCCGATGGCGCGGCGGCCAAAGCCGAACTTCACCGCCAGCGGAATGGCGATGAGGATGGGCAGGAGGTTGCCTATCTCTTGCAGGAAGAGCGGTACGCCGACGCTCAGGATCATCTTGAGGTTGGGGATGATCATCCCCGCATACTGGGTCCCGAGGATCAGCAGGCTGAAACCCACCATCTTGCCGCAGAAGCCCTCTTCTCGCTCGGTGAAGAGCCTCTTCCAGCCGGGGATGCGATCCTTGACGGGCTTGGCGGAGACGATCATGCCGATGATGACGGCAAAGAGCATGGGCAGGATGGGGATGATGGCGATGCCGAGTCTGATCTCCTGCTTCCCGATGAGGGATTGGGCCACGAAGATCAGCAGGGCGGTCGCCAGGGTACTGACTACTACCGTTTTGAGTGGGCTGGTTGGCTGCATAGTGTGTTCTCTTGTTATCCGTTGTCCTTCATGGGCGTCTTTGGTCGCGCCATGATGGGGGCATGATAGGAAGCGAGGAGGGGAAGGAATGTGACCGCCATCAAGTCAGCCATATGGCATTTTTTCATGGGGTATGCCGTTTAACCATGGTAAACATATGGTTTAACAACTCATTGGTAGCGGCTTATGCTGCCTCAGACAGGAGTGTGGTGCCGCCCGGGCACCCGGTGCCTGATCCGGGGGACGGATGTGGGGGAAGGAATGGATCTGTTGATCGAGGGTGCGCTCTGGCGCCCCTCCTGGCAAGCGGCGTTGCAGGCCTGGCAGCACCGGGGAAACCGCTGGTGGCTGTTGCTTGGCAAAGGGGAGGCGAGGGAGACGGCACCCTGGTCGGTCAGCCCGCCAGATGGCATTCTCCGTGCCCGCGACCTGCTTGCCGCCTGGCTGGGGGAGGCCGCCTCCCCGCTGATGGCGACACAGCCGGACCGGCAGATCCTGATCGCTGCCTCCGGCTCCCTGCTGACCCTGGCCAGAGAGAGCGGCCTGCTCACCCTGGGGCCCGCGGGGGCGGATCATCGCCTCGGTGCCGATGACGACCTTGGGGTTGCCCTGCAACGCCTGCTTGCCCGCCGCCTGATGACCCCGATGCTGCGCGAGCCTGGCGGGCAGGACGCGCTGGTGCTGCGCCCCCTGCAGCCCGGCGATGAGAGCGCCATCCTGCGTTATTGTTCGGATGCGGCGCTCGCCCGCTATACCCTCAACATCCCCCACCCCTATTCGCCGGAGGCGGCGCGGGACTGGCTTGCCCTGAGCGGGCGCAAGGCTGCTCTCGGGCTGGGATGCACCTGGGCCCTGACTCTGCCCCAGGGGCGTGAAGACGAGCCCGCTCCCCTGGTCGGCTCTCTCTCCCTGCACTGGCACGGGGAGCTGGCATGGTGGGTCGGCGTGCCCTGGCAGAACAGGGGGCTGGCCACCCGGGCCGCGAGCCTGGTCAGGGCGTTTGCCTTCGAGCAGTGGCACCTGCCTGCCCTCACCGCCCGCCACATGCCGGGCAACCTCGCCTCAGGCCGGGTGATGGAAAAGACTGGCATGCACCATGACGGGCGTCGGCCAGATCCGGCCGATGGCGCCCTCGAGCTCGATCACTGGCGGCTGGATCGCCCGGCGCGCCTGACGGATGCACGCAAAGAGGCGCTGGCCCCCTGGCTGGATGACGAGGAGGTGGTCGTGGCCATACTGCACGGTGAGGGGGTGGCGCTCTTCATGGCGGGGGAGACGACAGAGGGCGAGCAGACACTCAGCGGGCTGACGGTGCGGCGCTATCCCCTGGCCATGCTGGCGCCAGAGGCGCCCGGGGTGCAGGCCCATGGTGGTGGCGCCCTGCTCAAGGAGTGCGGGGATCTGGGCCTCGCCTATCTGCGGCGATTGCGACAGCCTGACGACGGACGCTGATGGCTTGCGCAAGGGCGGTCATCGCGAAGCCTGGTGCGGGGTTTGTCAGGCGTTTTCCTGAGTCCGTCCTCCCATTTTCAGACAAAGGCAGTGAAGAGGCGCACCACTTCTGTGGAATAATGGCCGCCCTGCTGTACGAGGAGTAACGCTGTATGTTGAGAACCGAGCGTCCCGGCGACATGCTGCCAGTCTATGAGCTGGTGAGTGCCGCCTTTGGTCGTCCCGACGAGGCCGAACTGGTCAACCGCCTGCGCGAATGTGGGGCCGCCGTGGTCACCATGGTCGAGGAGGAAGAGTACGAGTTCATGGGGCACCTGATGCTGAGCCCGATCACCATTGAGGGACAGGAAGGGCCCTGGCTGGGACTGGCACCCGTGGCCGTGCATCCCGACTGGCAGGGGCAGGGCATTGGCTCGGATCTGGTGCGGGAAGGGCTGGACACGGCACTGGAGATGGACTGGAAGGCGGTGGTGGTGCTCGGGGATCCCGCCTACTACGCCCGTTTCGGCTTTCGGCCTGCCAGCGACTTCGGCCTGCACTGCATCTACGAGGTGCCAGCGGAGTGTTTCATGGCGATGGAGTTGCAACCCGGCGGGCTCGACGGGGTAAGGGGCGAGGTGCTCTATCACCCCCTGTTCGATGAAGAGCCGGTGGAGTGACCGCCTGCCCATCCATGAAGAAGGACCCTGAGCGGGTCCTTTTTCATGCCATGCCCATCGCTTGAATGGACGTCACTGGGCCAGGGATTTCAGCTGCTGCTTGCCCGGCGGGTTGTTCCAGTCGATGGGGCCGTGGGTGAAACGGTACTGAAGCCTCGGCAGACTCAGTTCCAGCCACTCCTCCCGAAAGTAGGCATAGCCCTGGTCCCAGTCCGGATCCTGCGCCCAGCCGGTCTGCAGGAAGTGGAGCCGGGTGCCCTGGCCCTCCGGCACGAAGCGCAGGCTGACCTGGGTCTTCTGCTGACGAATGTGGGGAAACTGGGGAGGGAAATTCCAGCTGAAGCTGAGCAGATCATGGGGCATGACCGCCATCACCCGGCACCCTTCGCTGCCACGCTCGCCGAGGGGAGCATCGGGTCTGAAATAGATCTCGAACGGTCCGTTGGGTTCCGGGACCATGAGGCACTCCGGCGCCAGAAAACTGCGCAGCCCGCTCTCCGTGGTCCAGGCCCGCCAGACATCGTCAATGTGGGCGGGTACCAGAATACTGCCTTCAATTTGCTTGTTATCCATAAATCAGTGAACCTCAAACCAGTCATGGACGGGACCTCGGCAGTATAGCCCCTGAGGCGATAAAATAGGCAGCCCTGTGTCACATGGTTACGTATTCAAGAGGGTCCACATTGCCGATTTGACAGCACGGCGGGATCCATCGAGAGTGGGAAGCGACAAGCACGCAACGCAAGGATGGTGTCATGATCAGAATGATGACGGAAGCTGACGAGCCCATGCTGGCGCAGCTCTTCCTCAAGGGAAGGCGCCAGGCCTTCCATTGGGTTGATCCCGCCCTGTTCCGGCTCGAGGATTTTGCCGAGCAGACCCGGGGCGAGGAGATCTGGGTGGCGGAGAAAGGGGGCAGCCCGTGCGGATTCGTCTCCATCTGGGGGGCCGAGAGCTTCGTGCATCATCTCTACGTGGTGGCGGACTGGCATGGGCAGGGCATGGGGCGGGCCTTGCTTGCCGCCGGCTTGGCCGGATACCCTTCCCCGGCCTCCCTCAAGGTGGCCATGCGCAACACCACGGCGATGGCTTTCTATCATCGCCTGGGCTGGGAGAACACCGAAGAGACGGGTCACTGCGACATCACGGGGCCCTGGCGCAGGCTCAGGCTGGTGTTGACGCCCGATGACGCAGGGGAATAAGCCGCTGGCAGACTGCGGCAACCGCACCGCACATTGATCTCCAGCCCTGGCAGGGCATAAAAAAGCCACTTCGCGGGAAGTGGCTCTTCAACACATCCGGGGGAGGGTAGACCTTCCCTCGCTCAACCGATGATCACAGGGCCGCCACGGCCTCTCTTACCAGGGCGGCCAGCTCTTCCCACCTGCCCTCGTCGATGAGCTTGGCCGGCACCATCCAGGTGCCGCCGCAGGCGATCACGGCATTCAGCCCCAGATACTCCTTCAGATTGGCCGGCGTCACGCCGCCGGTGGGCATGAAGCGCACCGGATAGACGGCGCCCAGGGCCTTGAGCATGGCGGTGCCGCCAGACTGCTCGGCCGGGAAGAACTTGAGGTGGCGCAGCCCCATCTCCATGGCCTGCTCCACCAGGCTGGGGTTGTTGACCCCGGGGATGATGGTGACGTCCTTGTCCAGGCAGTACTGCACCGTGGTCGGGTTGAAGCCGGGGCTGACGATGAAGTCGGCGCCCGCCGCAACGGCCGCATCCACCTGCTCGCGGTTGAGCACGGTGCCGGCCCCGATCAGCAGATCCGGGTAGGCCGCGCGCATCTGGCGGATGGCCTCTGCGGCGGCGTCGGTGACGTCGGCCCCTTGCAGGCGTGCGGCGAGATAACCGGCGCTGAAGGAGTCGCCCGCCGCCGTGGTGTCGATCACCTGTTCGGCGGACAACCGCAGGGCGGCGATTTCGATCCGCTGCGCTGCCGTGACCACCAGGCAACCTCAGAGCCGCGCTTGACGACGATCTCGCCAACCCCGAAGCCCTGGCTCCCTGGCTGCATTGCGAGCGCAACTCCTACTGGCGCAAGCTCCACGAGCATATCGACGACAAGGCCATCCCCAGCTGGTGCGACGATCACGACCAGATCCTCAAGGCCTTGATGCGCAAGGATCCGCAGGCGGCCAAGCTGGCCATGTGGCAGCACCTGGAGAACACCAAGCAGATGCTCTTCCAGGCCACCATCTTCGATGACGACATGGAGGATAACCGCTACCTCTTCTCCGAAAATCCCGTCGTTCATCTGACCCAGCCTTCCACTACCAACGGCTAGTGGAAGATTCTCGGGGGCGAACCCTCGAGGTTGTTTCAACCCCATGGAGGCGCTGGGCTGATGGTGTGGCCTAGAGCTCCCGGGCAAATTGCTGCTCCACTCGCCGGTTTTTGCTGGCGACGCCACCTGGAGCTGGCCCATGTCAAATGCAGCCACCCCCCGCAGAGCCTTTGGCCTGATCTGGAGATGTGCTGCGCTCGTGGGGCGGATACATCCTCTCAAGGTGAGAAAAAGGATACAAAAAGGGCCACTTCTTGCGAAGTGGCCCTTTCCAAACGTTTGGTGGAGCTGGGGGGATTTGAACCCCCGTCCAAAATTACTACATCCTCGGTACTACATGCTTAGTCACTCTTTACATTCGCCAACACGCTGCGGAGAGACACGCCACGCATTGACTAGCTCGATTGGTTTTAATGCTTCCGCCCCGAGCAGGACTTCCACACGATCCTGTGAAGGATGACCTTCCATTTCCCTAGGACACAGGCAAGCTAGGGGAGAAGGGCTCAGCGCAGGTTATTAAGCTGCGAGTGCGTAGTTTTCGTCGTTTGCGACTATTTTTTTGCGGTTTATTAACGAGGCCTACCGCACCTCGGCATGCACCTTGGGTTTCGTGAATCTTGTCGAATCCAGAATCAGCCCCAAGTTGTCAAAAGGGATTGTACGCAAAAATCCTGTCATGGCAAGGCGTTGATGGCAATCGACCGGCCTTGGCCGGTCGATTGCTGGTTTATTGGACGCCTTGCCATGGCGGGTGGCGCACAATCAACCGCGGTGTTTGTTTTTCATGATGCGGGCTTTTTCCCGATCCCATTCACGGGCCTTGGTGTCTTCCCGCTTGTCGTGTTCTTTCTTGCCCTTCACCAGGCCGATCTCGACCTTGACCCAGCACGCTTTCCAGTAGAGGGCCAGCGGCACTATGGTGTAGCCCTGACGAGCGGTCAGGCTCTCGAGCTTGTCGAGTTCACGGCGACTGAGCAGCAATTTGCGGGTGCGGGTCGGATCGCATACCACGTGGCTGGAGGCGGCGTTCAGCGGCAGGAAGCTGGAGCCGAACAGGAAGGCTTCCCCCTGCATGAAGATGACATAGGCTTCGCTGATGTTGGCCTTGCCCGCCCGCAGGGACTTCACTTCCCACCCTTGCAGGGACAGGCCGGCTTCCACGCGCTCTTCGATGAAGTACTCGTGACGGGCGGTTCTGTTGAGTGCAATGGTGCTGGACCCGGCTTTGTTTTTACTGTTCTTTTTGCTCATGACGGGGGCCTTAGGCAATGTTTAGGAAGGCGCATTATACGTGGGTGGCGGCGGCTGTAAAACGCACAGCGCTCCGAGTGGCGGCTTTGTGAGCAGTTCGATGACGATTTTGAGGGAAGGGCGGGGCGAGAGCAGGCCACACTGGCCGGAAAGTGTGCGATTGCCGTGCTTGGTGACCCGCGAACAGTTTCGGCGGTGATTTTGGCAGACAAGGTGATAAAATCGGGCCGATTGGATGAGGAAAACCCATGCCCCGTATTACTCGCAGTGCCCTGGTGATGTTCAGCGCGGAACAGATGTTCCGGCTGGTCAATGATGTTGATGCCTATCCTGAGTTCCTGCCCGGCTGTGTCGGCAGCCGTGTTCATGAGTCGGGTGAAGACTACATGATGGCCTCGGTCGATGTGGCCAAGGCAGGTATCGCCAAGACCTTTACCACGCGCAACCAGCTTGATGCCAATCGCACCATCAAGATGGAGCTGGTGGAGGGGCCTTTCAGCAAGCTGGCGGGATGGTGGACCTTCACACCCCTGGACGTGGATGCCTGCAAGGTGGAGTTCGATCTCGACTTCGAGTTCACCTCCAAGCTCATTGAGCTGGCCTTTGGCCAGATCTTCCGCGAGCTGGTGAGCTCCATGGTGCTTGCCTTCTCCAATCGTGCCAAGGTGGTTTACGGTGTCTGAGCTCCTCAATATCGAAGTGGCCTATGCCCTGCCCGAGCGGCAGACGGTGCTGTGCATCCGGGTCGCGCCCGAGACCAGCGTGCTGGCGGCCATCGAACAGTCCGGCATCCTGCAAAAGCACCCGGAGATCGACCTGTCGGTCAACAAGTTCGGTATCTACAGCCGTCCGGTCAAGGGCACAGAGTCGGTGCAGGAGGGGGATCGCATCGAGATCTACCGCCCTCTCATCGCCGACCCCAAGGAGATGCGCAAGAAGCGGGCGGAGAAAGCCAAGGAAGAGGGGCGCGCCGATGTGGTCACCGGCGGGCGACCCGATGTGCACCGCAAGCGAGACGATGCCGGCACCTGACGGGTGATGTGCTGTGACAAGGGGCGCCGTGGCGCCCCTTTGTGATCGTCTCGCCCGGCACGGGGCATCACAGGGTGAGCAGGCGCTCGTTTTCCACCGTCTCTATCCCGCTCTCCTGGATGGCAAGGCGCGCCATGGCGTGCGCCACCTGACTGGCCTCGATGGCACGCCAGCGGCGCAGCGACCCGCGCAGCAGGGGCTTTACCAGCGGATAGATGGCCTGGATGATCTGCTCCGAACGGCGCGCAGGTTCGCGATGGCCGAGCAGCATGGCCGGGCGCAGGATGACGAGCCGCTGCCACTCCTGGGCCAGCAGGGCCTGCTCCATCTCGCCCTTGGTGCGGGGATAGAGAGCAGGGGAGCGCGGGTTGGCGCCCAGACTGGAGACCACCAGCAGGCGGCGGCAGCCGTGGCGACGGGCGAGCGCGGCAAAGGCCAGCACATAGTCGAGATCGACCCGGCGAAAAGCCTCGGCCGAGCCGGCATCCTTGCGGGTGGTGCCAAGGCAGCAGAAGGCAATGTCCACAGGGGCGGGCAGCGTCAATCTGTCCAGCGCGTCGAACGAGGTGGGCAGCCAGGTGCGTCCCGGAGCGGGATCGCCGGGTTTGCGGCAAAGCAGGAGGAGGTCGTGCTCCGTCCCCAGCTCGCGCAGCAAGGCTTTGCCAATCAGACCGGTGGCGCCGGCAATCAGGAATCGACTCATGATGATCTCCTCGGGGCAATGAGGTATCCAGAGTGTGGCCCGGCGACATCGCCGGGGCCAGAGAGAACAAAACCGGCAGAAGCCGGTTTTGTGATGTCATCTAGAGCGGTGTGGTGAAGGCGGCAGGGAGAGGGAAATCACCGGTCACGGTGGCCAGTCTGTCACCCACGAAGTTGAGGGTCAGCTCCTTGCGCTCCTTGTCGCCCCGACCGGGCTGGAACTCATAGAGGTAGTACCAGGTGTTGGGGTCAAAGCTGTCGCGCAACATGGGAGAACCCAGCACGAACTCGACCTGTTCGCGGGTCATGCCCTGGCGCAGCTTGTCGACCTGCTTTTGTTCCACATAGTTGCCCTGGGGAATATCGATGCGATAGACCAGGCTGCAACCGGACAGGGTGAGGGCGGTCAGGGCCGCGGCAATCAGGTGTTTCATCCGCATATCGGGTTCAGATCATCCATACAGTCTTTTTAGCTCGGCAAATCATACCCACTCCCCGTGCGGAAGTAAAAAGCCATTGATCCATCAGCCAATAAAAAGGGCCGCGTGGCGGCCCTGGCAGGATCTTGCCCCCTTACATGGCGGCGCGGAAGATGGCGACGATCTCCGCGTGAGTCGCCTGCCTGGGGTTGGTGAGACCACAGGCATCATTGAGCGCATTGGTGGCCAGCACGTCTAGGTCGTCGGCCCTGACCCCGAGCTGCTCCAGACCGGTGGGGATCTTGACGTCGCGAGCCAGTTGCCGGATGGCATCAATGGCTGCCGCCGCACCCTGCTCATCGCTCATGGCGCTCACATCCACCCCCATATGACGGGCCACATCCTTGAGCCGACCGGCGCACACCCGGGCGTTGTAGGCCTGGACATGGGGCAGCAGCACCGCATTGCACACCCCGTGGGGCAGGTCGTAGAAGCCGCCGAGCTGGTGAGCCATGGCGTGCACATAGCCCAGGCTTGCGTTGTTGAAGGCCATGCCGGCCAGGAACTGGGCATAGGCCATCTGCTCGCGGGCATGGAGATCCTCCCCCTGATGCACGGCGGTGCGAAGGTGTTCGGCAATCAGTGCGATGGCCATCACGGCGCTGGCATCGGTGACCGGGGTGGCGGCGGTGGAGACATAGGCTTCGATGGCGTGGGTCAGGGCATCCATGCCGGTGGCGGCGGTGAGGCCGGCGGGCTTGGCCAGCATCAGTTCCGGGTCGTTGACCGACATCAGCGGCGTGACGTGCTTGTCGATGATGGCCATTTTCACCTGACGGGATTCGTCGGTAATGATGCAAAAACGGGTCATCTCGGAGGCGGTACCGGCCGTGGTATTGATGGCGATGAGCGGCAACTGCGGCTTGGCGGAGCGATCCACCCCCTCGTAATCCTTGATGCTGCCCCCATTGGCGGCCACCAGGGCGATGCCCTTGGCGCAGTCGTGGGGTGAGCCGCCGCCGAGCGAAATGACGCAGTCACAGCCGTGGGCCCGGATCATCGCAAGACCCGCCTCGACATTGGCCACGGTAGGATTGGGTCTGGTCTCATCGAACACCACTGCGTCGATGCCGTGCTCGGCCAGGAGGGCGGCAAGCCGGCCCACCACGCCAATCTGGCCCAGGATCTTGTCGGTGACGATGAGCGCCTTGCGATAGCCATGTCCCTGGATATCCGCTGCCGCTTCCTGCAGGCAGCCCGCCCCCATCAGGTTGATTGCGGGAATGTAGAACTTGAATGTCGCCATGATGGACTCCGTATGATTAGCCATTAAGTGGTATGCGGGCGCCAACATAACAGCGTCGGAGGGGATGAGAAGGGGTCAATGGTATCTCGTTTGCAACTTTGTGGACTCGATCGCGCTCTTTAAATGGACGGTCGCTCAAGGCTTGACAAGGGATGGGAGTGCAAAAGGAACGTAAAAACGTTTTTCAAGAAATTCATCATCTTAGCAAACGTTTCGCGCCATTTTTGTCAGCTTTGAAGCGCAGAAGTGTGAGGCGCATCAAGGAATTGGAAAGCGCTTTCGACCATAGTTGGCGCCTCCCCGGATGAGGGGACACCGGCTTGAAAGTACCGTAAAGAATCACCTTAACTGCACTCGGCTGCCATGCGGCGGGGCGCAACCAGGAGTCCACTATGTCTGATGTATTTCACTTGGGTTTGAAAAAAGCGGATCTGCAAGGCGCCACCCTGGCGATCGTCCCCGGTGACCCCGAGCGCGTGAAGCGCATCGCAGAGCTGTTGGACAACCCGGTGCACCTGGCCAGCCATCGTGAATTCACCACCTGGCGCGGCGAGATGGACGGCAAGGCCGTGATCATCTGCTCCACCGGTATTGGTGGCCCGTCCACCTCCATCGCGGTGGAAGAGCTGGCCCAGCTGGGCATCCGTACCTTCCTGCGCATCGGCACCACCGGCGCCATCCAGCCGCACCTGAACGTGGGCGACGTGATCGTCACCACCGGCTCCGTGCGCCTCGACGGTGCCAGCCTGCACTTCGCGCCGATGGAGTTCCCGGCAGTGGCCGACTTCGACTGCACCACCGCCCTGGTGAACACCGCCAAGGAGCTGGGCTCGAAGCTGCATGTGGGCGTCACTGCTTCTTCTGACACCTTCTACCCGGGTCAGGAGCGTTACGACACCGTATCCGGCCGCGTGGTACAACGTTTCCAGGGTTCCATGAAAGAGTGGCAAGCCATGGGCGTGCTGAACTACGAGATGGAGTCCGCCACTCTGCTGACCATGTGTACCAGCCAGGGCCTGCGTGCGGGCATGGTGGCCGGTGTCATCGTGAACCGTACCCAGCAGGAAATCCCGAACGCCGAAACCATGGCGAAAACCGAATCTGATGCCATCAAGATCGTGCTGGGCGCCGCCCGCAAGCTGATCTGATAGCACCACACCGAGTGGGGGGTGGGGGCCGTTGCGAAAGCGCGGCCCCTATCTTTATCCGCCGTTTGCCTCTTTTGCCTTCCTGGCTCTGCTTTCCCCCTTCTTCGTTACCCCTGTTGCCCCGTCATGGCCGCCAGTGCCTGCGCAAAGGGCGCTTCACAGCGGATCTGTACCGCTTCGCCGCTCACCGGGTGCACAAAACCGAGTTCACTGGCGTGCAGCATCAGTCTGGGGGCCCGTTCGCAGCCGGGCGGGAGCAGGCCGCCATAGAGATCGCATCCCAGGATGGGGTGGCCCAGCCACTGGCTGTGGATGCGCAGCTGGTGGGTGCGCCCGGTCTCCGGTACCAGCCTGACCCGGGTCAATGGCACCGGCTGGCCTGCCCCCTCCAGGGTGAGCCGCTCCATCACCCGATAGCGTGAGCGGGCGGGTTTGCCGCTGGCGGCGCAGATGCTCATCAGCGGGAACAGCGCCGGATCCTTGGCGATGGATGCGTCGATGACGCCCTCATCCGCCGCCAGATGGCCGCAGAGCAGTGCCTCGTAAGCCTTGCTCACGGTGCGCTGGCTGAACTGGTGGCAGAGCAGGGCGTTGATGCTCTTGTTTCTGGCCACCACCATGACGCCCGAGGTGCCAAAATCGAGGCGGTGCACCAGGGTGCAGCCGGGGTAATCCTGTACCAGCCGGTAATGGACCGAATCGAGGTTCTGCGGGTTCTTGCCCGAGAGGCTCAGCAGGCCGCTCGGCTTGTTGATGAGCAGCAGATGCGCATCCTCAAACAGGATCTCGATGGTGGCGGCGCAGGGCGGGGCAACAAAGGTGTCGATGATGGCGGACATGGGGCAACCGGACGATGAAGGGGGAGGGATCATACCCGAACGATGGCGGCGCGGCGAATCTGGGTGTCCGCTCCCAAGGCCTGTCGCCAAGTACTTGATCTCGTTGGTTGAGGCGTTTTGTGACTCCCTCCTGAGTTCATCTGGCCATCTCTTGCTAAGGTATGGCTCCCTGTCATGTTGTAAGGAGTCTGTCCATGGCGTTGCCCGTTATTCTCGATTGCGATCCTGGCCACGATGATGCCATCGCCCTCATTCTGGCGCTGGCGAGCCCCGAGCTGAAGGTGCTGGCGGTCACCACCAGCGCGGGCAACCAGACCCCGGACAAGACCCTCAACAATGCCCTGCGCATCCTGACCCTGCTCGGCCGCGACGACATCCCGGTGGCGGCGGGGGCTGCCAAGCCCCTGGCCCGTGAGCTCATCATCGCCGACAACGTCCACGGCGAATCGGGGCTGGACGGCCCAGAGCTGCCGGATCCCGCCTTTGCTCCCCGGGCGATGAGCGCCCTTGAACTGATGGCAAGGTGTCTGCGCGAGAGCCCGGAGCCGGTCACCCTGGTGCCGACCGGGCCGCTCACCAACATTGCCCTCTTGCTGGCGACCCACCCCGAGCTCAAGCAGAAGATCGCCCGCATTGTGCTGATGGGGGGCGCCGCCGGTGCGGGCAACTGGACCCCCGCGGCGGAATTCAATATTTATGTGGATCCCGAAGCGGCCGATATGGTCTTCAAGTCGGGGCTGCCCATCACCATGTGCGGGCTGGACGTGACCCACGAGGCCCAGGTGATGGACGAGGATATCGAGCGGGTACGCGCCATTCCCAACCCGGTGGCGCAGTGCGTGGCACAGCTGCTCGACTTTTTCATGATCTATCATCGGGATCCCAAGTGGGGATTTGCTGGCGCGCCGCTCCATGACCCCTGTACCATCGCCTGGCTGCTGGCGCCCTCCCTGTTTCACGGGGTGGAGTGCCGGGTCGATATCGAAACCGGCGGAACCCATACCCTGGGCATGACGGTGGTGGATCGCTACGACCTGACCGGCAAACCGGCCAATGCCCTGGTGCTGCTGGGGCTCGACAGGGTCGGTTTCATCGAGTTGCTGGTGCAGCGACTGCGCTCATTTGGTTGACATCCTGGACATCGGATAAGGGGTTGGGAATGTGGAAAGGGACGTTGGCGCTGCTGACATGCATGCAACTGACGGGTTGCGCGACCCCGTTCGAGAAGATGTGGCAGGGGCTGGCGACCTGCGAGCTGGACACCCTTCATCTCGACATCGAGACCGGGCGCCCGGCCAATCCGCAGCTCGCCATGTATACCCCTGACAAGGTGAGCGAGGGCTTTGCCTGGTACAAGGTCCATCAGGAGCTGCACGGCCTGCCCATCGTCGGTTTCCTGGTGCCGGCCTCCACCTTCGAGGTACATGCCCTCTTCGTGGATACCCCCATCGCCAATGCCCGCAGGCTGACCCACAACGCCTATGGCAGCGAATTTTCCGACGAGAGGCTGCATGACGAGGGGATGGCCCCCCTGTTGCTGCGCGACCCCAACAATCCCAAGCGCTCCATCATCGACTGCACCCGGGGTGAGTCGGCGGAGCCGCTGCCGGAAGAGTCTTTCGGCGAAGGGGAGTGAGCCCGGGGGAGGGCCACGGGATATCAGGCCAGACAATAAAGGGGCCAGCCACAAGGCTGGCCCCTTCTCTATGGGAGGCAGAGCAGGGCCCGGGGTGTCAGGGATACCCCAGGGTCTGCCTGATAACGGGAAGCTGCGCGGCAATCCAGGCCGGATTGATGGGCCCCCAGTCACTGATGCGGTAGTGCCCCTGCAGATGGCGAGCCCCCTCGGTCTGCTCGAAGGCGCACTGGATGTCGAGCTCCGCCAGGGCGCTGAGGGTGTCCTGGGCGGTGCGGCGCGGCATGCCGGTCGCCTCCATGATGGCGGGCACGGTGTCCGTGCCCTGACTGATGAGGTGAGCCACGTAGAGCCGACGATAGAAGCTGGTGCGGGTCTTGCTCGGCTCGCTCATATCTCGTCCTCGAGGCGATCGAAGTAGCGCCAGGTGGCGATGGCCGCCTTGCCCATCACCAGGGCCCAGACACCGAACCAGAACCAGCGGAAGAAGCTCCAGGTGGAGGCATCGGGCTCGGTGCTCGCGATCTTGGTGACGTTGGGGAACATGGAGAACATGTTCACGCGCCAGCCGTAGGAGGTGATGATGGCCAGGCGTTTTTCGAACTCCATGGACTTGGCCTTGGCCTGGACGTCGGCGGCGTTGAACTTGAAGTAGAAGGGCCAGCCCCATTCGGTGTCTTCATTGCGAAACACCCGGATCTTCTCGCCGGGGCGCTCGGTGTAGATGTAATAGACGTCGGTGGTGGGGCCGTCAGCCGGGTTCTTCTGGCTGATGGGGCCATCCTTGTCGGTGCGCTTCACCTCCACCCCGGTGATGGTGGCGATGGTGTGTTCCGGCAGATAGAAATCGAGCCAGAGTGCGGAGAGCAGGGCGATGAGGCCGAGCGTGATAAAAGCGGGTTTCTTGAACTTCAGGCTCATGATGATCTCTCGATGAGGGGGAGTGACGTGCCTCTACCATACCCACATTTGCGAATGCAGCCCAGCCCCCAATGACACCTTGATGGCAAAAACCCGTTTTAAACAGGAGGCGTGAAGGGGGAGGGGCAAGTGCGGGGCCTGCGCCGGGCCCCGCGGTATCGAAGAGACCCTCTCGGGATCAGAGCTGGAACTGGGCGAGCTGCCTGCGCTGCTGCTCGGCGAGCTGTGACAGTTCGTGACTGGCGGCGGCACTCTGGCTGATGCCGGCGGCGTTCTGGTTCACGATCTCGTGGATGTTGGTGAGGTTGCGGCTGATGTCGGCGGTGACGCAGGATTGTTGTTCTGCCGCGGTCGCCACCTGGGCGTTGGCACCGTTGATCTGGTTGACCGCGTCCGTGATGCCCCCCAGCAAGGCCTGTACCTCGGCGGAGAGCTGCCGGTTGTGGCCGAGGATCTCCAGGGTCTGCTGCACGCCGCTGTTGGCGGAGAGGGACTGGCTCTGCAACTGCTCGATGATGGCCTGGATCTCCTTGGTTGAGTCCTGGGTACGGGCGGCCAGCAGGCGCACTTCGTCGGCCACCACCGCAAAGCCGCGGCCGCTTTCACCGGCGCGGGCCGCCTCGATGGCGGCGTTGAGGGCCAGCAGGTTGGTCTGCTCCGAAATGCTCTGAATGACTTCGATCACCTTGCCGATCTGCTCGGACTGGGACTTGAGCCTGGCCACCACAGTCGCTGCGTTCTCCAGACTGCCCGCCATGCGGCCGTTGGCCTCAATGCTTTCGGCAAACAGGGCCAGCCCCTGTTCGACCCGACTGTTGGCATCCCGGGCCAGCTCGTCGGCCAGGGCGGCGTTGTGGTTGACGTTGTCGGCGGTGCTGGCCAGCTCGGTGACGGCGGAGGCCACCTGTTCGGTCTCACCGCGCTGCTGCTGGGCGTTGACCTCTGCCTGGGTCATCACAGCGGCAAGCTCGGTGGCGGCGGAGGCCACATTGCCACTGATGCCGGTCAGGGTCTGGATGGTGTTGGCAAGCTGGCTCAGGGTCCGGTTGATATCCCTGGCGAGCTGGCCCAGCTCGTTGTTGCCTTCGGCATTGGCACGCACGTTGAAGCGGCCGAGGGCGACGGCGTGCATCACCTCCTGCAACTGGCCGATGGGCTGCACGATGCGCCCGGAGATCCACCAGCCACCCAGCAGGGCCGCGATCAGGGTGCCCCCCATCAGCAGCAGGGTGCGCAGCAGGGTCGCGCGGTAGTGGGCCTGCTCCTCGGCAATCTCAGTCTGGGTCAGCTGATTGATGTGGACGGACATGGCATCGATCTGCTTGATGAGCGTCTCCCCCAGATCGCGAAAGTGCAGGCGGGCCTGCTCATAGGCGGCGGGATCGCCACTGCCTTGGTACTTGGCGGTCAGCAGGGGCAGCATGCTGCTGCGGGTATGGCCGAGGTAGGCCTGCAGGGCGGCCGCGACCTGACGGTTGTCCTGCTCGGCTCCGGTGACAACCAGTCTGGTCAGGATGGCGCCAATCTCCAGTTCGGCGGCGGAGAGCTGGGCCGGCAACTGGGCGAAGAGGGCCTCATCGTAGAGGCCGTAGATGGCGTTGGTGCGCAACCGGTAGGTGGCGTGGATCAGGGCCGCGATGTCGTCCTTGTGGCGGGTGACGCTGGCGGTGGTTTCATTCATGTCCTGAATGGCACCGTCGATTTCCTGTTTGCTGATCACGGCCATCAGCAGCATCAACAGGCTGGCGAGCAGGAGAGGGATAAGCACTTGAAGACGAATGGACAGATTATTCAATGACATGAAAGATCCTAACCCGAAAGAGGAGTGAGGCGGCATCTTACACAGGCGCGACAATCCTTGTCACAGGGTTTTTAATGCTGAATTCTTGCTGAATGAAAAGGTTTTTCTTGTGTTAAAAGAGTGTGATAGGCAAGATCGTCTGCTTGTTACCCTGGAGGTGTAGTGTGTCCGACTGGATTGATCCCGCCATCTTGGCGCTCTTTATTCCCACGTTCTTTTTTGTCTCAGTAACCCCCGGTATGTGCATGACCCTGGCGATGACCCTGGGCATGAGTCTGGGGGTGCGCCGTACCCTGCACATGATGTGGGGGGAGCTTGTCGGCGTCGGCCTGGTCTCCGTGTTGTCGGTAGTCGGGGTGGCGGCAGTCATGCTCAACTACCCGGCCCTGTTCTCTGCATTCAAATATGTAGGTGGCGCCTACCTGGTCTGGCTTGGCATCCAGATGTGGCAGGCCAAGGGCAAGATGGCCATCCCGGCGGATCTCTCGGCGGGTCAGCAGACCAGCCCCATGGGACTGGCCGTGCAGGGTTTCGTGACCGCCATCGCCAACCCCAAGGGGTGGGCCTTCATGGTCTCCCTGCTGCCCCCCTTCATCAATGCGGCCAAGCCGATGGCACCCCAGATTGGGGCCCTGGTCGCGCTCATCCTGGTCATCGAGTTCTCCTGCCTGATGCTCTATGCCAGCGGTGGCCGCACCTTGCGCCATTTCCTCGCCAAGAGCGGCAATGTCACTCTGATGAACCGGATAGCGGGCTCTCTCATGCTGTTTGTCGGGGTCTGGCTGGCATTCGGCTAAACACCCGCTCAATCTGCCGCCCTATGTGACGCCATGGGGCACCTGAAGAGAGATCATGCAAAAAGGCCACCTCCCTGCCCGGGAGGTGGCCTTTTACATGGGCCCGTTTTTCATGGACTCATGGGGTCAGTCGGTCAGGCAGTCCGGATCGAACACGTATTCCCCGGCCAGCCAGCGCAGGATCTCGTTCACGCAGGCCTGATCCTGGAACGGCAGGTAGCGGCTCTTGAGGTGGATGACCTGCTCGGGGGTGAGCTGGGCCAGACCGATGTCCTGGAAGAGCGGCAGGTCGGCCTGGATCATGGCGGAGATCTGCGGCCCGCAGGTGGCGTTGAGAGAGGCGTGCAGCGCCTTGTCAGGATCGTACTGCTTGCCGAGCTTGTAGCTCATGGGCAGGGTGGCGAGCGGCAGGGCCGAGAGGGCCGCCTGCTTCATGGGATTGACCGCATGGCCGCTCACGAGATCCGCCAGCTCTGCCGGACGGTTTTCGAAGGCGCGCAGGTGCAGGAAGCTGCTCGCCTTGCTGCCGTCATTGACCGGATAGTTGTCCCACAGGAAGGGCTTGCGATGGAGCCAGTCGGCGGCCTGTTTGAGGTGGGCAGCCGGATACTCGGTGGAGCAGACTTTGGGGCCGGTCCAGAAGACATTGATGCGCTTGTCGAGCCCCTGACCCAGATCCTGCAGATAGTGGGGGGGCATGGCACCGAACACCTTCTCCAGCACCGGATCCGTGCTGTAGTAGCTGGGGCAGAACAGCAGGCGGCCTGCGTCGGTGTGGGCCGCGATGTCGTGGGCGATGGTGAGCTGCCAGTGGGCGAGATCCGGGGTGTCCCCCTTCATGTCGTCAAACAGGATCGCCAGGATATCGGGCTTGAGCGCCTCCTCGATGAGCCTCACCTTCTCCAGCAGGGCGGGTCGCTGGCGGGCATAGTCGTGATGGGCCCCCATGGGGCTCAGGCCCACCCCGAAGGCCAGACCGTTCTCCCGGCACTGGCGGGCGAGCTGGCACAGGGCTTCAAGCTGGTCGGCGGGCCAGGGTGTGCCCCAGTGCTTGCGCAGGTAGCCGTCTTCCTTGGGGGCGTAGAGGTAGAAGCCATAGCCGTGGCGGGGCAGCCACTGGGCGTAGCGGGCACGGGCTTCCCAGCTCCAGCCCTTGCCAAAGAAACCCTCGATGAGGCCCAGCTTGGGCGAGGGAGGATACAGACCGGACAACAGGGTTTGATAAGGCATGGTTCACTCCCTTCTCACACAAATGCGGGCTACGATGGCCGGCGCCTAGACGGGGTCTTCTTCCAGGAAGCGCACCCCTATCTTGCGGGGTTCACCCTCTTCCATTTCCGCCACCGTCCAGAGCAGTCCCTGCCAGGCGACATGGTCACCGACCACCAGATTATCGCCCAACTGGTGGGCAATAAAATCGCCGAGGCTCTGATCCGCCACCTCGCTCACATCCAGCCCGTAGAGCGGGGCGAGATCCACCAGCCTGGCGTTGGCCTCCAGCAGGAAGTCACCGAAGAAGCGCGGGCCCAGATCCTGCTCCGGCGCCTGGCTGAAGAGCTGACCGAGGGCGGGCAGGTCGTGCTCGTGGCCGATGACGCAGAGGATGTCATCGGATTGCAGGCAGGTACTGCCCGAGGGGTGGAGCAGCTCCTGGCCGCGGAACAGGGCGCAGATGCGGGTGCCCTGGGGCATGCGCAGCTCCCGCAAGGGGGAGCCGATGCACCACTTCTCGGCGCTCAGGCGATAGACGAAGGTCTCCCACTGGCTGTCGAGATCGATCTCCAGCCCAGAGCGGTTGATGGGAGAGGGCGGTGCGGGCACCTCCACTCGCGCCAGCTTTGATGCCAGCGGCAGCGAGCTGCCCTGCAGGATGAGCGAAACCAGCACCACGAAGAAGGCGACATTGAAGTAGAGCTGGGCATTGGGCAGCCCCGCCATCATGGGGAAGACCGCCAGGATGATGGGCACGGCGCCGCGCAGCCCCACCCAGGAGATGAACCAGCGCTCGCGCGGCGCGAAGTTCTTGAACGGCAGCAGGCCAATCCAGACCGACACCGGACGGGCAAACAGGATCATCCACATGGCCAGAGCCAGCGCCGGCAGGGCGATGGGCAGCAACTTGTGGGGAGAGGCGAGCAGCCCCAGCACCAGGAACATGCCGATCTGGCTGAGCCAGGTCAGGCCGTCCAGCACGGAGAGGGTGGTACTGCGGCTGCGCAGGGAGAGGTTGCCAAGCAGCAGGCCGGTGAGGTAGATGGCGAGGATGCCGCTGCCCCCCACCGCCGTGGTGAGGGCGAAGATGAGCAGGCCGCCGCTCACGGTGAGCAGGGGATAGAGACCGGGGGCGAGCTTGGCACTGTTGATGAGTTTCCACAGCAGCCAGCCCCCCGCAAGGCCGATGCCAGCGCCCAGACCAAACTGCTTGACGAGTTGCAGCAGCAGGAAGCCGGCATCCAGCCCCTGCTGGGCGGTGGCCAGCACCTCGATCAGGGTGACGGTGAGGAAGACCGCCATGGGATCGTTGCTGCCCGATTCAATCTCCAGGGTGGCGCTGACCCGCTCGTTGAGGCTGCGCCCGCCGAGCAGGGAGAAGACCGCCGCCGCATCGGTGGAGCCGACGATGGCACCGATGAGCATCCCCTGCATCAGGTTGAGGTCGAACAGCCAGGCGGCGGCGAGGCCCGTGAGGCCGGTGGTGATGGCCACCCCGATCGTGGCCAGCGAGAGCGCGGGCCAGAGCGCGACCCGAAAGGAGGAGACCCGGGTGCGCATGCCGCCGTCCAGCAGAATGATGGCCAGTGCCAGGTTGCCCACCAGGTAGGCGACCGAGTAGTCGGCGAAGTGGATGCCGCCGGGACCATCCTCACCCGCCAGCATGCCGACGGCGAGGAAGATGACCAGGATGGGGATGCCGACTCTGGAGGAGAGCGCGCTCAACAGGACACTGGCGCCCACCAACAGGGCACCGATGAAGAAGAAACTGTTGACGGTGGTGGCATCCAATGGCGAACTCCTTATGGCGGGCTGCAAAACAGGCACATTATATGCAGATTGACCCCCTTTGTGTGGCTTAATTGTGCATTGTTTTGCAGTTTTTTACGTTTGTTGCGCAGTTTTCAATCAGGGCGAGGGCGAAGTGACCGCGCGGGAAAGCGAAGGGAAAGGGGGCAATGGATGGGGCTTTCAGGGCCGGCTCAGGGGGCGGCAGAGGGCGGAAAAATGCCGTGGACGGGAAGGGGGCAGGAGCGCCGACGGGCTCCTGCGAGGAGGGTCAGTCGTCCTCGTCGTCCTTGACCTCCCGGATCTTCTCCTTGTACTTGGGCAGCTGTTTCTCGAGCTGCTTCATGTCCTTGATGGCGTTGAGAAACAGGCCGAGCAGAAACAGCAGCGGCAAGCCTATCCATAACCACAAGCTCATCAGAATCTCCTTTCGTGGTGTGCCGGGGTGACATAGCGGGCCAGGATCTCGTCGAGATGGGCCAGGATGCACTCCTTGCCTTCAATATCCGCCCGTTCCAGACAAAGCGCCAGTGCCGCCGGATCCAGGGCCAGCCCGTCGGATTCGGGCGCGAAGCTCAGGTGCCAGGGCTCGTAGGCCACCCCCTGATCCGGTTGCTCCCCTTTTGCATAGGGCAGGAAGAAGCCGAAGTCGTTCATGTGATCGTCCAGCCATTCGCGCAAATCGGCAAACCAGCCGCCCGCCTCGTATTCCCAGGGTTCCAGCGCGAGCCGGGTGCCGGCGGGCAGGCAGTCCGGATCGTAGATGTCGAGATCCGTGCCCCAGTGATGGCGGCTGGTGCCGGGCAGGGCGCTCCAGTGCAGGATGGCGTGCAGTCGTTCGGTCTCGCCCAGTTGCAGGGCATCGAGGGGCTGGTTGTTCGCATCCAGCAGAGGGCGCTCCCCGCGCCATTTGCCGTTCCAGATGGCGAGCTGGCGCTCGAAGCCGCGCCAGCTGGAGGCCGCCTGCAGGTTGAAACCGGCATGGGCGGCAGCCACCTGCATGTCGTTGAAGGCCGCCGCGGTGGCGGCGGTCAGACGATGGGGGCCGCGCCCCACCAGGATGAGGTGGCTCTCATCCAGCCCAAGCAGTTGATCCTGATTCATGGTCTGGTCTCTCTTGTCCGGAGCGCTGCTCATGCCAGCAGTCGTGCCAGCACCCCTTGGTACATGTCCGCCAGCAGATCCAGATCGTCCGCCTTCACGCACTCGTTCACCTTGTGGATGGTGGCGTTGACCGGGCCGAGCTCGATGACTTCCGCCCCGGTGGGAGCGATGAAGCGCCCATCGGACGTGCCCCCCGTGGTGAGCAGGGCCGGCTGCTGGCCGTTCACTGCCGCCACGGCGGCGACGGTGGCTTCCAGCAGGGCGCCGGTGTCGGTCAGGAAGGGCTGGCCGGAGAGGGTCCACTTCAGCTCGAAGTCCAGGCCGTGACGGGTCAGCAGCGCCTCGACCCGTTCGCGGATAGCCGCATCGGTGAGCTCGGTGCTGAAGCGGAAGTTGAACTGGACCTGCAACTCCCCCGGAATGACGTTGGAGGCGCCGGTGCCGCCCTGGATGTTGGCGATCTGGAAGCTGGTGGGGGGGAAGTAGGCGTTGCCCTTGTCCCACTCGATGGCGGCGAGCTCCGCCAGCGCCGGAGCCGCCTTGTGGATGGGGTTGTCCGCCAGATGGGGGTAGGCGACGTGGCCCTGCACCCCGCGCACCAGCAGATCGCCGGTGATGGAGCCGCGACGGCCGTTCTTCACCACGTCCCCGACCTGGGCGGTGGAGGAGGGTTCGCCGACGATGCACCAGCGGATCTTCTCGTTGCGTGCCTCCAGGGTGTCGATGACGCGCACCGTGCCGTTGATGAAGGGCCCCTCTTCATCCGAGGTGATGAGAAACGCGATGGAGCCCTTGTGGTCCGGGTGCTCGGCCACGAAGCGCTCGGTCGCCACCACCATGGCGGCCAGAGACCCCTTCATGTCGGCGGCGCCCCGGCCATGGAGCATGCCGTCCTTGATGGTCGGCTCGAATGGCGGGGTGTCCCACTTCTCCAGGGGGCCGGCGGGCACCACGTCGGTGTGGCCGGCGAAGCAGAAGAGGGGACCCTCGCTGCCACGGCGTGCCCAGAGGTTGGTGGTGTCCTCAAAGACCATGGGTTCGATGACGAACCCCAGGCGCGCGAGGCGCTCCGCCATCAGGGTCTGGCACCCTTCATCCAGGGGGGTCACGGAGGGGCGGCTGATCAGATCCTTGGCCAGTGTGATGACGTCCGACATCGGTGTTCCTTAACAGAAAAAGTTAACGGGAGAAGAGGGATTGATAGAGGTCTGCCTTGAAGCCCAGGGTCAGGGTGCCGTCCTGGTCCAGCAGCGGGCGCTTGATCATGGCCGGGTGGGCCAGCAGCAGGTCACGGGCCTTGGCGGTGTCGAGCCCCTGTTTTTCTGCTTCCGGCAGGGCGCGGAAGGTGGTGCCACGGGTGTTGAGCAGGGCTTCCCAGCCCAGCTTGGCGAGCCAGAGATCGAGCTGCTCCGGGCTCAGACCGTCGGCGCGGTGATCGTGAAAGCGGTAATCGATACCCGCCTCCTCCAGCCACTTGCGGGCCTTCTTGATGGTGTCGCAGTTCTTGATGCCATAGAGGGTGGTGGCCATGGGGGATCCTTTGTCTGCGGGCCGGCGGCCCTGAAATCGTGCAAGGGCCCGATTCTGGCATTGTGGCCCCCCCATGGCAACGCTCATGGCCGGATGGGCTGGTTTTACCAGTCAGGCCGAATGGAGAAGGGAGGGGGCCGCGCGCCAGCACACGCTGGTCTGGGACGGGATGCGCTGCGGTATCAAAGGGGGAGACCGGGGGCAGGAGGCCCTTATGCTGCACGCCTGGCCGGATAGGACGACAGGGGGCAGGGCGCCTCACAGGGAAGCACACCTGGCCGGATGGGGCCGCTGGGGCCGGGGAAGAAACGGTGGGGGCCAAAAACCAGAACGCGCCTGCTGGTATGGGCGCGTTCCGGATTCAGGGGGCGGCACTCAGTGCAGGGTGGTCCACTCGTGATCGAAGACCCGTGCCCGCTCCCAGGGGGCATCCGGCAGGCTGGAGGAGAGGCCGGCGTATTTGCCCACGTCATCCATCACGATGGCGGAGAGAATGGGCAGGTGATTTTCGGTGCAATACATGCGGATGCGTTGCAGCAGGGTGCGCAGTTCATCCTGGCACTGCTCCAGCCCGGCCTGCCTGGCCAGTTTGGAGTAACGAATGGTGGTGCGTTCCTTTGCAGACTCGACGAGGATGTCCCACAGCTTGCAGTCGCAGGTCGGGGTGCCTGCGGTGGCTTGGTTTGTCATAACTCTCTCCGGTGCGAAATGGTCGCTCTGTGTCGACGGGCATCTTGGCCAGTTCACCCCGGCGGGATGTTGATCCAACGCAAACAAAGTGGCGGTTGTCGGTCAGGGATACCCTGGGGAGCATTCTAGATCCAGTTCCTTGATGTTAAATGTCGTTTTTAGTTTTATTTTTGGAGTAAAAATCTACAACCGTTTGCTTTTTCCATCTTTATTGATGGTGATCAAGAGGAAAGGGGAGATCCCCCACTAGATTGCGCTTCTCGATAATCTTGTCAGGAGTGCACCTTGGAACTCGTCTTCGTCTTGCTCGTGCTGATCGCCGTGGTCTACGGCATCATCAAGGATTACAACCCGCAGGCGGTGCTGGCGCTGGCGGGCATGGCCCTCTTCACCGTCGCCTACTGGCTGGGACTGCACCCCATTCTGCCCGCGGACAAGAGCACCGGCTTCGCCCTGTTCGATCTGTTTGAGGTGTTCAAGGGGATCTTCTCCTACCGGGCGGCGGGCCTTGGCCTCACCATCATGGCGGTGGCGGGCTTTGCCACCTACATGTCCCACATCGGCGCCTCCCAGGCCCTGGTGCGGGTGGCGGTCAAGCCGGTGGCGGGCATCCAGTCCAGCTACCTGATGCTGGCCATCTGCTACCTGGTGGCGGTCTTCGTCTCCCTGTTCGTCACCTCTGCCACCGGCCTCGGCCTGCTGTTGATGGTCACCATGTACCCGGTGATGCGCAACCTCGGCATCAGCCCGGCTTCCGCCTGCGGCGTCATCGCCACCTCCCAGGCGTTCGAAATCGGCCCGACCCAGACCAACGCCATCTTCTCCGCCGGCCAGTCCGGCATGGATCCGACCAGTTATTTCGTCGACTACCAGATCTGGCTGGTGGCTCCCATGCTGCTGGTGACCATGGTGCTGCACTTCTTCTGGCAGCGGCACTGTGACCGCCAGGAGGGCTGGGATCCGGCCCTGCATCGCGGCGAACACGCGGAGCTTGACGAGCAGGGGGCGGACGAGGTGGCCGCGCCAACCTGGTACGGCCTGCTGCCCATCATCCCCTTCGTGCTGATGATGACCTTCTCCAAGCTGCTGGTGACCAGCATCAGCGTCAGCGTGGAGGTGGCCATGCTGCTGTCGGTCTTTATCGGCATGCTGTGCGAGCTGCTGCGCACCCGCTCGGTGCGCACCGCCTTCGCGGGGCTGTCGAGCTTCCTCGACGGCATGGGCAAGGTGTTCGGCCCCGTGGTGGCGCTCATCGTCTGTGCCGAGCTCTTCGCCGAATCCCTCAAGGCTATCGGCGCCATCGACACCCTGCTGCACTCTGCCAGCAATGCCGGCATCGGCAGCGGCCTGATGACCCTGGTGATGGTGGGGCTCATCATGGTGGCGGCGGTCATCATGGGCTCTGGCAACGCGGCCTTCCTCAGTTTCTCCTCCCTGGCCCCCGCGGTGGCGGCCAAGTTTGGCGTGCCGGCGGTAACCATGCTGCTGCCGATGCAGCTCGCCTCCAGCATTGGTCGCACCGTCTCCCCCATCGCGGCGGTGCTCATCGCCTGTGCGGGCATCGCCAAGGTCTCTCCCTTCGTGGTGGTCAAGCGCACCAGCGTGCCCATGGCGGGGGCCCTGGTGACGGCGCTGCTCCTCAACTATCTGCTGTTCATGTAAAGGCTCTGGTGTAGAGGCGGCGGCCAGTTGATCCACGCTGGCCGACCGCCGTTGACGAGGCGGCGCCGAGTGCCCGCCCACTCTTATCGTTGCAAAAACAGTCTGTGTTTTACGCAGATTGTTCCATGGAGAAGACAATGAACGACCTCAAGCGCCCGTTTTCACTCGATACCTATCTGGCGGATCTGGCCCCGCTCATCAACCTCGACTGCGGCACCCGCACCCCGGCCGGGGTGGCCCGGGTCGCCGACATCATGACCGAGAAATATGAAGCCATCGGCTGGCAGGTGACCCGCCACCAGTTTGCCGCCGAGTGCGGCCCTTGCCTGGAGGCAACCAATGCCCCGGGGGCGGAGCACTACGATGTCATGCTGGTGGGCCACATGGACACCGTCTTCCCCGAGGGGACGGCGGCCAAACGCCCGCTGAAAGTCGAAGGCAATCAGGCCTTTGGCCCCGGCGTCTCGGACATGAAGAGCGGCCTGCTCTCTACCTGGTATGCCTTGAAAGAGCTGGACCCGGCCGTGCTGGCCAGGCTCAAGGTGCTGGTCTGCTGCAACTGCGACGAGGAGATAGGCTCCCCCTGGTCCAAGGAGTGGCTGGTGGAGCGAGCCAGACAGAGCGGCTGCGTGCTGGTGGCCGAGGCGGCGCGCCCGAGCGGGGATCTCATCAGCGCCCGCAAGGGCAATGCCAAGTACCGCATCACCTTCCACGGCAAGGCCTCCCATGCGGGCTCTGCCCTGGCACAAGGGATCTCCGCCATCACGGAGCTGGCCCACTGGGTGCTTGCCATCAACGAACAGGTCAACATGGAAACCGGCACCACCATGAACGTGGGGGTGGTGCAGGGGGGCACCGGCGTCAACGTGGTGCCCGACTTTGCCGAGGCGATCGTGGATCTGCGCTTCTGGCGCAACGAAGAGGCGCAGGCGGTGCACGACCGGCTCACCTTCATGGCCAACAACCCCTTCCTCGCCGGTTGCCGGGTCGAGGTGGCGCGCCAGAGCTTCAAGCCCGCGATGCGCCCGAGCGGCGACACCGAGGCCCTGATGGCACTGGTGGAGGCGGCAGGCAGGGAGGAGGGCGTCCCCTTCACCTGGCTGGAGGCCGGTGGCGGCTCCGATGCCAACTTCACCGCGGCGGCCGGGGTGCCGTCCCTCGATGGCTTCGGCCCCATGGGGGGCGGCTTCCACTCGGAGGCGGAGTTCCTGCTGCTGGAGAGCATCGAGCCGCGCATCCGCCTGCTTAAGCGGGTGCTGGGCAAGCTGGCCAAATAGGTCAACGTTAAGGACAAGCAAAACGGGAGGCCAGCGCCTCCCGTTTTTTATGTGTCGCCCTCGTGAGACGTCATCCCTCGTCCTCCAGCAGATAGGCGAGGTGCTCCTGGCGCGCCACCTGCCAGTGGCCGAGCGTCAGCGGCGCCGTAAACCCGGGGCCGTCGGTCACCATGGTGTGGTACTCCCCCTGCTCGCCGCAGGCATCGAAGCCATCCCGATCCGCCAGTTGCTGCAGATCGCTGAGGGTGCCAGCATCGAGCCTGCGCCCCACCCACTCGGGGGCCAGTACCCGGGTATCGACGCAGGAGAGGTGGGCGACGATGCCGCGGGCCAGCATGTCCGCCAGCAACGCCTCGCGGGGTTGTTGCCAGAGCGGGGTGTGAACGGTGAGCCCCAGGGGGCGACAGCGCTCGCGGATCCAGTTCGGCGCGCCCCCCACGCTGTCGATGTCGCCGGTGACGACCCCATCGAGTTGCCACTCCTCTTTCAATGCCGCCAGGGCCCGCTCATAACCGAGATCGAACGGCGCCTCGATGGTGACCAGCCGATGGGGCAGTGCGAGGGCCGCCGCCTGACGGCGAACCTGTGACAGGGGATGGGCGAGAAAGCGGGGCGCTGGCGGGGCAAAGGTGATCAGGGCCACCACCTGATGGCCCGCTTCCCGGGCGTGGCAGAGGGCCTGCACGGCATCTTTGCCGCCGCTCCAGAGCAGGATGACGCGAGACATGGGGAGATTCCGCAAAGAAAAGAGGGGCCATGCTACCCAGAGTGCGGGCGGTTGGCAAAGCAGTATGGTGTGCGCCAAAAAGCACAGGCCCCCGTGCGGGGGCCTGTGGTAGTGATTGATCAGCGAGCGCCGGTCAGAGCAGGATGCTGGTCAGGATGAAGCCCAGGGTACAGGAGGTCACTACCCCGATGAGGCCCGGAATGATGAAGCTGTGGTTGATGATGAACTTGCCGATGCGGGTAGTGCCGGAGCGGTCGAAGCCGATGCAGGCGAGATCGCTCGGGTAGGTCGGCAGCACGAAGTAGCCGTAGCTCGCCGGCAGGAAGGCGATGAGCAGTTTGGGTTCGACCCCCAGCGCCAGCCCCATGGGGGCGATGGCGGTGAGCGCCGCGGCCTGGCTGTTCACCAGCTTGGAGATGAGGAAGAGCACCAGGGCGTAGGTCCAGGGCTGGGCCTGTACCACGTGGGCCAGGGTCTCCTTGAGCAGCGGCATGTGGGCCTGGAAGAAGGTTTCGCTCATCCAGGCGACCCCGAACACGGAGAAGATGGCGACCATGCCCGCCTTGAAGACGGCGCCGTTGGCGATCTCCCCCGGCTTGACCTTGCAGCGCATCAGGATGATGGCGCCGGCGATCAGCATCATCATCTGGATCACCAGGTTCATGGAGAGGGGGCCTGTCTTCTCCTTGATGGTGAAGACGGGGCGCAGCGCCTCATCGGCCCCCAGCAGCACCACGGCAGCGATGGCGGCGAAGAAGATCCAGGTGGACCAGTAGGCCTCTTTCGGGAACTTGGTGTTGAGCAGGGTTTCACCACCGCCGTAGATGAAGTCCCGCTGCGCAGGGTCCTTGATCTTGGCCTGGAACTCCTCGTCCTTGTCCAGATCCTTGCCGCGGCGCAGGCTCCACAGGGCTGCCATCATGACCCCCGTGAGAGAGGAGGGGATGGCGACCATCAGGATGTCGAGCAGACCGTAGGCCTGACCCACGCCGTGAGCCGCCGCCAGGATGGAGACCATGGAGACCACGGCCACCGAGACCGGCGAGGCGCAGATGGCCATCTGGGAGGCAACGGACGCCACTGCCATGGGGCGCTCCGGGCGGATGTTCTTCTGCAGCGCGATGTCGGCGATGATGGGGAACATGGTGTAGACCACGTGGCCGGTGCCGCACAGGAAGGTGAGGGTCCAGGTCGTGAGCGGCGCCAGCAGGGTGATGTACTGGGGGTGGCGGCGCAGCAGACGCTCGGCCACCTGCATCATCAGGTTGAGACCGCCGGCGGTCTGCAGGGTGGCGGCGCAGCCAATGACCGCCAGTATGGTCAGCATCACCTGTACCGGCGGCTCGCCCGGCACCAGGCCGAAGACGAAGGTCAGCAGGAACAGACCGATACCGCTGATAAGACCCAGCCCCATGCCCCCGAAGCGGGTACCCAGCAGCAAGCAGCCGAGTACCACCAAAAATTCCATCAAGATCATTCCATTACCTCGTGTGTTTTATCCATGTCCCCATCGGCCAGCTGCCCGGGATCCGCTGTCATCAATTACCCCTGAAGGGTTAATGGATATTTTGTCACCCCTAAAGGGGTAAAAAATTGCGTTGCTTCAACAACCGGCTTTTTTCCGATTTAAGTGCATAAAAACTACGGTTCAGCCCTTGAACAGGGGGCCGCTTCCTGGCGCACACCAGATAAATGACGGGATAGGTGGGGGAGCGCACAGGGTTGGGCATGCAAAAGGCGGGAATAACGGGGGCGGGAAGAGCGAGGCGGGCATAAAAAAAGCCGACCCCGGGGGGTCGGCTTTTGCACGGTGCGAGTGGGCGGGTCGCCTTAGAACTCGGCAGTGCGGGGAGTACGGGGGAAGGGGATCACGTCGCGCACGTTGCCCATGCCGGTCACGTAGACCACCAGGCGTTCGAAGCCCAGACCGAAGCCGGAGTGGGGCACGGTGCCGTAGCGACGCAGATCGCGGTACCACCAGTAGTCTTCCTTGTTCAGACCCATCTCGGCCAGACGGGCATCCAGCACCTCGAGACGCTCTTCACGCTGGGAGCCGCCGATGATCTCGCCGATCCCCGGGGCCAGTACGTCCATGGCGGCAACGGTCTTGCCGTCGTCGTTGAGGCGCATGTAGAAGGCCTTGATGTCTTTCGGGTAGTTCTTCACCACCACCGGGGACTTGAAGTGCTCCTCGGCCAGGTAGCGCTCGTGCTCGGAGGAGAGATCGATGCCCCAGGAGACCGGGAACTCGAAGCTCTTGCCGCAGTTTTGCAGCACGTCGATGGCGTCGGTGTAGTCAATCTGGGCGAAGTCGGAGGCGACGAAGCGCTCCAGACGGCCGATGGCGTCCTTGTCCACGTGCTGGGCGAAGAACTCCAGATCGTCGCGGCGCTCGGTCAGCACGGCGTTGAAGACGTACTTCAGCATGGCTTCGGCCAGGGCGGCGTTGTCTTCCAGATCGGCAAAGGCCACTTCCGGCTCCACCATCCAGAACTCGGCCAGGTGGCGGCTGGTGTTGGAGTTTTCGGCGCGGAAGGTCGGGCCGAAGGTGTAGACCTTGGACAGGGCGCAGGCGTAGGTTTCGACGTTCAGCTGGCCGGACACGGTCAGGAAGGTCTCCTTACCGAAGAAGTCCTTGTCGTAGTCCACCTTGCCTTCGGGGGTGCGCGGCAGGTTTTCCATGTCCAGGGTGGAGACGCGGAACATCTCGCCGGCCCCTTCGGTGTCGGAGGCGGTGATGAGGGGCGCCGCGATCCAGAGGTAGCCCTGTTCGTGGAAGAAGCGGTGAATGGCCTGGGAGAGGCAGTTGCGCACCCGGGTCACGGCACCGACAATGTTGGTGCGGGCACGCAGGTGGCCCTGCTCGCGCAGGTACTCGATGCTGTGGCGCTTGGCAGACATGGGGTAGGTGTCCGGATCTTCGACCCAGCCCACCACCTTGACCTCGGTGGCCTGCAGTTCGAACGCCTGGCCGCTGCCCTGGGACTCGACCACGGTGCCGGTCACTTCGACGGAGCAAGCTGTGGTCAGACGTTGCACTTCATTCTCGTAATTGGCCAGGGTATTGGGGGCGACGGCCTGCACCGGATGGAAGCAGGAGCCATCGGAAACGGCCAAAAATGAGATCCCCGCCTTGGAATCGCGGCGGGTCCGGATCCACCCTTTCACAGTCAGGGTGGTGCCGACCGAATACTTACCGGCCAGCACATCAACTACGGATGCGTGCGTCATCGAAATATTGTCTCCAGCTTGTTCTTGCAGCGCTATTTGCAACACTAGGGGTCTGGCCCGGGCGCAGTTGGCCCACCATGGCAGACTAAGCCGTTCATCTTACCCGCGCAGGTTTGATAAACAAGCAAAAATGTCGGACCCTTGCGGGGATTTCCCCATGCATCGTGCATGGATCATGGCGGCTGGACGGGGGTGAGGGTGAAGGAGCGCAGGCGGGGGCCGGATGGCTGGATACGGATGTTGCAGGGGCTGGTGATCCTCTGCTGGGGCGGCTTTGTCGCCCTGCTCTCCCTCTATCACTTCGCCCGGCCAGAGGTGGCTTACGGCTTTCTGGTCTATGGGGGCGTCAAGGTGCGCCAGAGCTGGGACCCCCTGCTCACCCCCTGGCTGGAGCGCGGGCTCTGGGGTTGCTGCCTGCTGACCCTGGTGGTGCTGGTGCTGGCCCGTGGCCGCAGCCGTCGGCAGGAAGATGCCCGCCACGTCAATCTCTTCATCCTGCTGCTGATCCTGGTGGCCTGCCTGCTGCTTTACTACCGGGGCTGAGGGCGGTCGCCGTCATCCAGCCCCTGAGAGGCGGGGCGTTTGCCTATCTGGCGCTCCACGCTGTCGAGCATCTGGTTGTAGGCGAGCGCCACCCGGCCAATCTCGTCCCCTTCATCCCCCTCCAGCCTGTGGCCGAAGTCGTTGCGATCGGTGGCCTCCTCCATGGAACGGGTCAGCTGGTTGAGGGGGCGGACTATCCAGGTGCGGATGACCCAGAGGGTGAGCAGGAGTCCCAGCCCGAAGATGAGGGTGAGACTCAGGGCCGAGGTGAGGATGTTCTGCTCCACCCGGGTAAACAGGGTGTCGAGGGAGTAGTCAAAACGCACCGCTCCCAGCACGGTGTTTTCCGGCACCTGGTGGCAGCTGGTGCAGTCGGTACCGCGAAAATCCTTTCTGGCCAGCAGCGGGCGGGTCACCACCAGCCGGCTGTGCATGCCGTCATGCTCTACCTCCAGGCTCCCCTTGCCCGCCAGCGCCAGGGCATCAAACCTGTCCTTCGGGGCCTCGTCGTCACGGCCCGGCCCGTACTGCTTGTTGACCGCCGCCCCGCGCACGATGCGGGCATCTTCCACGTGGGCGTGATCGAGAAACTTGGCGCGCAGGGTGTCGCGGGCGTCCATCTTGCCAGTCAGCATCAGCATGTTGAGGCCATCGAAGTAGGCCTCGGTCTGCTCGCGGCTCTGTTCCTTGATGAGGGTCAGGATGAGGTCACGCTCGCGCACCGCCTGATAGGCCGCAGAAAACACCAACACCATGGAGAAGATGAAGAGCAGGAAGAAGTTGATCTTGGCAGCAATGGAGAGGCGCATGGGACTGGTACATCTGTTGGGTAAAACCCGCGCAGTCTACTCTCCTCGCCGGACGGGTTTTGGTGTCTTGCTCACATTCTGATGAAAAAGCGCCAAAAGGCCCTGCGTTCTCATGCAGGGCCCGTTCATCCGGACTCAATATTCGCCGATGGTGATGGCCTCGTGGATGGCGCCGGTCAATACCCGCAGCTCTTCAGGGGTGATGACGAAGGGGGGCATCAGGTAGATGAGCTTGCCAAAGGGACGGATCCAGGCGCCCAGCTCCACGAACTTGCGCTGGATGCGCGCCACGTCCACCCGCTCCTTCATCTCCACCACCCCGATGGCGCCGAGCACCCGCACATCCGCCACCGCCGGGTGCAGGGTCAGCTCCACCAGTTCGGTTTTGAGTTGGTGTTCGATGGCTTGCACCCGCGCCTGCCACGGGGAGGCGAGCAGCAACTCGATGGAGGCGTTGGCCACCGCGCAGGCGAGCGGGTTGCCCATGAAGGTAGGGCCGTGCATGAAGACGCCTGCTTTGCCGTCACACACGGTACGAGCCACATGCTCGGTCGTGAGCGTGGCCGACAGCGTCAGATAGCCACCGGTGAGCGCCTTGCCCAGACACATGATGTCGGGGCTGATCCCCGCCCAGTCGCAGGCAAAGAGCTGGCCGGTGCGGCCAAAGCCGGTGGCGATTTCATCTGCTATGAGCAGCACGCCGAACTCGTCGCACAGGGCGCGCACCCACTGCAGGTAGCGGGGGTGGTAGAAGCGCATGCCGCCCGCCCCCTGGACGATGGGTTCGAGCACGATGGCGGCAATTTCCTCGTGATGATCCGCCACCAGGGTGGCCAGCTCCACCACGCTCTGCTCGTCCCACTGGGCGTGGAAGCGGCAGCTTGGCGCTTCGACGAAATGGTGTTCGGGCAGGAAGCCCTGGTAGAGCTCGTGCATGCCGCCATCCGGGTCGCACACGCTCATGGCGCCGAAGGTGTCGCCGTGATAGCCGCCCCGAAGGGCAACGAATTTGGCGCGGGGCGTCCCTTTGGCATGCCAGTACTGCTGGGCCATCTTGAGGGCCACCTCCACCGCCACCGAGCCGGAATCCGCCAGAAAGACCCGATCCAGCCCCTTCGGGGTGATTTCCACCAGTTTGCGGCAGAGCTCGACCGCCGGGGCATGGGTCAGGCCGCCAAACATCACGTGGGACATCTTGCCGAGCTGGGCGGTGGCGGCCGCGTCCAGTTCCAGCACCTGATAGCCGTGAACGCAGGCCCACCAGGAGCTCATGCCATCCACCAGCTCGCGCCCGTCCGTCAGGGTGAGGGTTACCCCTTTGGCGCTGGCCACTTCATAGCAGGGCAGGGGATGGGTGAGGGAGGTATAGGGGTGCCAGACGTGGTGCAGGTCGAATTCTTGATTGGTCATTTTATGTTCTATTGTCAATTGATTTGATCTGGTCGGTGTTGACAGTCTACGCGTGCTCTCTACACTAGCCAACAATTTCAGCCACTTGGCTTCGCGAACGCCCTGGCATCGCGCTGTCCAGCTGGCGGGTCTTGCGGCGAACGCTCTCTTGAGCGCGGCGCAGGATCCCACCAATAACAACCGGAAGCCATGTATGAATGCTCTCACCGCGGGTGCCCACGCCCTTCGTCACGACTGGACCCTGTCCGAGGTTCAGGATCTCTTTGCCCTGCCATTCAACGATCTGCTGTTCCAGGCCCAGACGGTGCACCGCGCCCATTTCGACCCGAACGAGGTGCAGGTAAGCACCCTGCTCTCCATCAAGACCGGGGCCTGCCCGGAAGATTGCAAATATTGTCCCCAGAGCGCTCGCTACCACACCGGGCTCGAGACCGAGCGGCTGATGGAGGTGGAAAAAGTGCTGGAGCGGGCCCGGGAGGCCAAGGCCAACGGCTCGTCCCGCTTCTGCATGGGGGCGGCCTGGCGCAACCCGAAAGAGAAGGACATGCCCTACATCCTGCGCATGATTGAAGAGGTGCGCGGGCTCGGCATGGAGACCTGCATGACGCTGGGGATGCTGACCGCCGATCAGGCGGCGCGTCTCGGGGCTGCTGGGCTCGATTACTACAACCACAACCTCGACACCTCGCCGGAGTTCTACGGCGACATCATCACCACCCGCACCTATCAGGACAGGCTCGACACCCTGGAGCATGTGCGCGGTGCCGGCATGAAGGTCTGCTCCGGCGGCATCGTCGGCATGGGGGAGCAGGCGAAAGATCGGGCGGGCCTCCTGATGGCGCTCGCCAATCTGCCGCGCCACCCGGAGAGCGTGCCCATCAACATGCTGGTCAAGGTGAAGGGGACGCCCCTGGAGAACCAGGAGAACCTGGACCCGTTCGAGTTTATCCGCACCATCGCCGTGGCGCGCATCATGATGCCGGCCTCCCACGTGCGCCTCTCCGCCGGGCGGGAGAAGATGAACGAGCAGATGCAGGCCATGTGCTTTATGGCCGGGGCCAACTCCATCTTCTACGGCTGCAAGCTGCTGACCACCCCCAATCCGGACGAGAACAGCGACATGCAGCTCTTCAAGCGCCTCGGCATCCGCCCCGCCGAGCGGGCCCAGAAGCCGGATCAGGTTCAAGAGGAGGAGCTGCTGGCCGAGGTGAACCGCCAGAGCGAGCCGAGCGAACTCTTCTACGATGCCACCCGTTCCCGCGCAGATGTCCTCCGTCCATGATGACGTCCGTTGTTACCGGCCCCTTTGCCCTGGGGGAGGCGCTGGCCGAGCGTGAACAGGCCACCCTGCTGCGCCGACGCACCCCGGTGGATGTGGCGAGCGGTGGGCGGATCCGGGTCGGGGGGCGTGATTACCTCAACGTCTCTGGCAACGACTACCTGGGCCTTGCGGGTCACCCCGCCATCAAGGCCGCCTTCACGGCGGGGGTGGCGCAATATGGCGCGGGGGCAGGTGCCTCGCCCCTGGTGACCGGCTACAGCCGCGCTCACCAGCAGCTGGAAGAGACGCTTGCCGACTGGCTCGGCGTGGAGGCGGTGCTGCTGTTCAACTGTGGCTTCTCCGCCAATCAGGCGGTGCTCAAGGCCCTGCTCGGCAAGGATCACCTGCTGTGGCAGGACAGGCTCAACCACGCCTCCCTGCAGGAGATGGGGAGCCAGCTCCCCTGCAAGATGAAGCGCTTTTGCCACAACGACATGGCGGCCCTTGAGCGGCTGCTTGAGCCAAACCGGGGCCTGATCGTCTCGGAAGGGGTCTTCAGCATGGACGGGGATCAGGCCCCCTGGACTGAGCTGGCCACACTCGCATCCCGAAGCGGCAACTGGCTGATGATTGACGATGCCCACGGCCTCGGCGTACTGGGTGCCGAGGGGCGCGGCACCCTGGCGGCCCAGGGGGTGAACCCGGCCGGCGTGCACATCCAGATGGGGACCTTCGGCAAGGCGCTCGGGGTGGCCGGCGCCTTTGTGGGCGGCAGTCGCGAGCTGGTGGAGTACCTGGTCAATTTTGCCCGCCACTATGTCTACAGCACCCATATGCCCCCCGCCCAGGCGTGCGCCGTGCGCCAGAGCATCGAGCTGGTACGCGTAGCCGACGAGGCCCGTGCCCATCTGGCTCGCCTTGTCGCCCGGTTCCGGCAGGGGGCGCAGGCGCTCGGCTGGCGGCTTGGGGCAAGCGATACCCCCATCCAGCCGCTGCTGGTGGGGGAGAGCGTCGCTGCCCTGCAACTGGCCGAGCGGCTGCGGGAGTGCGGTGTCTGGGCTGGCGCCATCCGCCCGCCCACGGTGCCGGTCGGCACGGCGCGCCTTCGCATCACCCTGTGCGCCGCCCATGGCGAAGATGACGTGGATCGCCTGCTCGAGGCCCTGGGGCCCCGCCCATCCACTGACGAGAGAGGGGGCGCCCATGGTACATGAGCGTTTCCAGTCGGTGGACAAGGCACAGCTCGCCCGCCGCTTCGGGGCGGCGGCCCGCCACTACGACGCCCACGCCCGCTTCCAGCAGGAGGTGGGGCAGTCGCTGCTGGCGCGCATGGACGAGGGGGGCGTGAAAGAGGTGCGCTCAGGGGCCGGGCTGGATCTGGGCTGCGGCACCGGTTTCTTCCTGCCTGCCCTGGCGCCGCGCTGCGAGACGCTGACCGGGCTGGATCTCGCACCCGGCATGCTGGCCCAGGCGGCCCTTCGCGGCAGCGGAGCCCGCCTGGTGTGCGGCGACGCGGAGGGGCTGCCCTTTGCCGACCAGAGCCTGGACTGGGTTTTCTCCAGCCTGGCCCTGCAGTGGTGTGAGAGGCCGGCCCAGGCCTTTGCCGAGCTCAACCGGGTGCTCAAACCCGGTGGCCAGGTCTTCTTCTCGACCCTGCTTTCGGGGTCACTGTGGCAACTGCGGGAGGCCTGGCGGGCCGTGGATGGTCGTGACCATGTCAATCGCTTCCTGACGTTGCCCCAGTTGCAGCAGGCGGCCCGTGACGGGGGCTTCGAGGCCCCGGCACTCTGCCCGCTGACCTGGTCCCTCGCCTACCCGGCGCTCAGCGGACTGCTGCGCGACCTCAAGGGGATAGGTGCGAGCCAGGTCAACGACGAGCGGTCTGCGGGCCTGGGCCATCGCCAGCGCCTGGTGCGACTGGGGGAGGCCTACGAGCGCCACCGTCAACCGGACGGCCTGCTGGCCGCCAGCTACGAGGTCTGCCTCGGGCGCCTGGTGCGGCGCTGACACAAAAAGACCCGGCGCACCCACCCCTTCAGCGGCAGGACGCGTGCCTGCCTTTCACCATGGATATCGGGGCGCCTCTGCGCCCCTGCACTGCATCGAGGAATCATCATGGGGACATCCTATTTCATCACGGGCACGGACACCGACGTGGGCAAAACCCTGGTGGCCCGCACCCTGTTGCTGGCGCTTGCCGCCAGAGGCATTCGCTGCGCCGGGTACAAACCGGTGTCGGCGGGCTGCACCCGCACCCCGGAGGGGCTTCGCAATCTGGATGCCTTGCTGTTGCAGCAGGCGGCCACGGTTGCGCTGCCCTACGAGCAGGTCAATCCCTATGCCTTCGAGCCGCCCATCGCCCCCCATATCGCCGCCCGTGAGCGGGGGGCGAGCATCCCCTTCGAGGGGCTGTCCGCCGGCTTGCGGGAGATTGAGGGCGCTGGGGCCGATCTCGTCATTGTCGAAGGGGCGGGGGGCTGGTTCCTGCCGCTGGATCATCAGCGTCTGCTCTCGGAGTGGGTCGCCCAGGAGCGGCTGCCGGTGATCCTGGTGGTGGGGGCCAGGCTGGGCTGCCTCAACCATGCCCTGCTCACCGTCAGCGCCATTCGCCAGCAGGGGTTGACCCTGGCGGGCTGGGTCATCAACCGGGTGGATCCGCACATGAGCCGCTACGAGGAGAACCTGGACACCTTGAAAGCCATGTTGCCGGCCCCATTTCTGGGGGAACTCCCCTTCGTGGACGCGGTGAATGAGGTGGATTTGCACCACTGTCTCGATGTGTCGCCCTTGCTCTGAGGCCAGACATTCAGCAAACATTCATCGAGTCTGTCTATTATCTGGGGCAAGTGTGGCATCGGTCGCCCCTGGGGCGCCCCGAACCATGCATCCATATCTCACAAGGAGTCAATATGAAGCGAATTATGCTATTCCTGGTGACCAACCTGGCCGTCATGCTGGTGCTGGGGGTGGTACTCAATATCCTGTTCTCGGTTCTGGGGATCAACAAGTCCAGCATTTCCGGTCTGTTGGTGTTCTGCGCCGTGTTCGGTTTTGGGGGTTCCTTTATCTCCTTGCTGATGTCCAAGTGGATGGCCAAGCGCAGCTATGGCGTCCAGGTCATCGAGCAGCCCCGCAACGAGACCGAGCACTGGCTGGTGAGCACTGTTGCCCGTCAGGCCCGTGAGGCTGGCATCAAGATGCCGGAAGTGGGGATCTACGACTCCCCCGAGATGAACGCCTTTGCCACCGGCGCCCGCCGTGACGACTCCCTCGTCGCCGTCTCCTCCGGTCTGCTCTACAGCATGAGCCGCGACGAGGCGGAAGCCGTGCTGGCCCACGAGGTGAGCCACGTGGCCAACGGCGACATGGTGACCCTGACCCTGATCCAGGGGGTGGTGAACACCTTCGTGATGTTCTTCGCCCGCATCGTGGCCGGCGTCATCAGCAACTTCTTCAGCTCCAACAACGAGGAAGAGAGCAGCAGCACCGGCGGTTTCGCCTACATGATCACCGTGTTCGTGCTGGAGATGGTGTTCGGCGTGCTCGCCTCCATCATCGTCATGTGGTTCAGCCGTCAGCGCGAGTTCCGTGCCGACGCCGGTGCCGCCAAGCTGGCCGGCCGCGACAAGATGATCGCCGCGCTCCAGCGTCTCGCCCGCGGTGCCGAGCCGCAGATGGAGGGTTCCATGATGGCGTTCGGCATCAACGGCAAGCGCTCCATGAGCGAGCTGTTCATGAGCCACCCGCCCATCGAGCAGCGCATCGCCGCCCTGCGTGGCTGATAGCCAGTCATCTAAAGAAAACGGCTGCCCTCGGGCAGCCGTTTTGCATTCCGGGGACGGGGTTTTGCCCCCCGATCACCCTATTTGATCACCAGATCCGTCAGGGGCACGGCGCAGCAGGTGAGGATCTTGCCCTCGGCACGCTCGGCGGCGCTGATGGCGGGGGCATCGGGGTGATCCACCTCGCCCGAGACCAGGGTCTGCTTGCAACTGCCGCAGATGCCGGCACGGCAGCTCCAGGGCAGCTCTACCCCCTGCTTGTTGGCCTGATCCAGCACGGTGCCCTGGTTGTTGCCCGCAAACTCCCGCTCGCCGATACGCAGTTGCACCGCCTGATGGGGACGGGCCACCGAGAGCAGGGCCCCGCCAAAGCTCTCCTGGCGGATGCGCCCGGCCGGTACGCCGAGGGCGGTCAGCCGGTTGGCTGCATCGGCCATGAAGCCGTGGGGGCCGCAGATGAACACCTCCCGCTCCTGCAAACCCCGGATCCGGCCCAGGTGATCGTCATTCAGACGGCCGCTGAGCCCCTGCCAGTGTTTGTCAGGCTGGCTCAGGATCAGGGTGAGGGTCATTCCCTGCTGCGCCATGGCGTGCAACTCGCTGGCGGCAGGAATGTCTGCCTCGCTGCGACACAGGTGCATGAAGTGGACGTCACCGAGCTCCCCCCGTAGTGCCAGAGTGCGGGCGATGGAGAGCATGGGGGTGACACCGGATCCCGCCGAGAGCAGCAGCAGCCTGCGCTCGGCTCCTAAGTGAAACTCGCCGGCCGGGGGGGCTGCCAGCAGGTGATCGCCCACTTTCAGCTCATGGTGCAGCCAGGGGGAGAGGCGGCCATCGGCCAGCTTCTTGACGCTGATGCTGTAACGCTCGGGCCGCTCCGGCGTGGAGCTCAGGGTGTAGCGGCGTTGAACCCGTGTGTTTTTGATATCGAGGCTGATGGGCAGGTGCTGGCCAGGCAGGTAGTCGGGCAGGGGCTCGCCGTCGGCGGCCTCGAACCAGAAGGTTTCCAGATCCCGGGCCAGGGGTTCTCGGGCGACGCACACCAGCTCCCGCTTTTTCGGGGCCGCGTTGGGGTAGACCGGCGCCCGGGCCCGCTCCAGCACCTCGATCTCGCTGCCCGCCTCAATCCACCCCTCGTTCAGGGCCACCAGATTCTGGCCGAAATAGACCTCACCATCTTCGCCACGGCGGTAGCGGGTGAGGGTGGCCAGCGGCTCTTTCAGGGCATTGAAGCGCTCCGTGCCTGCCTCCACTGTGGTCATGATGCAGCGACTGCACGGCTTGTCCACCCGAAACTCCACCTCGCCGATGCGGATCCGCTTCCAGCCATCTTCTTCGAAGGGGCGGGTGCCGCTCGCCACCAGGTTGGTACGAAACTGGCTCATCTGGTGCAAGGCATCGGATCTCAGGTTGAGATCCTCAAGGGAAGCCTGGCTGATGAGCAGCAAGGGGTAGCCGTCCGCAAAGCTCACCCGGGTGCCGGTCTTCTCCCGAAAACGATCGGATGCCTCCCCGAGCCAGAGCAGGCGCACCGGCTCCCTCGCCACCCGGCTCAGCCACTCATCGGCGTCGGGCCCGGTGTGCAGGGCGGTAAAGCGATCCCCCCAGACTCCGGTGTGCTGAGGGGCGCGACTGAACGCCGCCTCCATGAGGGCAAGGGGGGGCAGACCCGGATAGCGCAGTTGCAGCCCCCCCTCGACGGGGGTGGCCACCACCTGCTGCAACTGGGGATGGGTGCGGGCGGTGATAAAGGTGCCATCCGGTTTGACCACCATGTAGCGGCGATCCCCGGCAAGTCCCTCCTGGGTCACCCGGGCGCGCTCCAGCGGCATGCCTGCCGTCGATTTGATGGGGTAGAGATGTATGCTGGCGAGGGTCGGCATGTCCTGGTCCTTGTGCTGTGGCGATTCCTGTGAAGAGGGGAAGATAACGATTCCTGCCCCGGGCGGCAATCTTCTCCTGCTGCCCACGTCGAGGGCGGCGAGGGGGCTCGGGCGACAGGCCCGAATGGCTGCGGGGTGTGACGGGGATCCGGTTGTGAAGGGGGCGACCCATAAAGCGCAACATTTATTGATCCTGATCCACCATGTCGTACAAAAAACGGCCCATCATCGGGCCAGCTTCCAGTTTCTGACGCTTTCGCTTCTTCCCTCTCCGGCCACCGTCTGCCCAGGCAACACGGTATCAAGCGCATTCGGATGGGGCCTGTCACACAAAAAGAAGAAAGCAATGTATGAGCAAACAACTGGATATGACCCCACAGCCGGATCTCTCCCAGAAAACGGGAACAGGCCCGGTGCGTACCCGGCTACCCGTCTGGCAGCCGGCCCTGCCACCTTGCAACCATGCCTGCCCGGCTGGCGAGAACATCCAGGCCTGGCTTGCACTGGCCGAAGCAGGCCGCTTTGAGGCGGCCTGGCAACGACTCATCGAAGAAAATCCCCTGCCTGCGGTCCACGGGCGGGTCTGTTATCACCCCTGCGAAACGGCCTGCAACCGTGCCCAGGTGGATGAGTCCGTCTCCATCCACGCCATCGAACGCTTCCTCGGCGACGAGGCGCTGGCCCGGGGCTGGCAGCCTGCGCCCCCCGCACCCGCCAGCGGCAAGAAGGTGCTGGTGATCGGTGCCGGTCCCTCCGGCCTCTCCTGCGCCTGGCACCTCAACCGGCTCGGCCATCAGGTGGAGATCCGCGAAGCGGGGCCGCTGGCGGGCGGCATGCTGCGTTTCGGCATTCCCGCCTACCGCCTGCCTCGCGAGATGCTGGACAGGGAGGTGGCCCGCATCGTGGCGGCCGGGGTGACGCTGACCCTCAACCACAAGGTGGAAGACGTGCTCAAAGCGCGCGACGAGGGGGGCTTTGACGCCGTCTTCATGGCCATCGGCGCCCATCTGGCCAAGCGGGTCGACATTCCGGCCCGGGAAGCGGGTAAGATCCTCGATGCGGTGAGTTTCCTCGAGCAGGCCAGTCTTGCCGAAGAACAGGGGTTGCCGCCACCCAAACTGGGGCGGCGGGTAGCCATCTACGGCGGCGGCAACACCGCCATGGACGCGGCTCGCACCGCCCGCCGTTTGGGTGTTGAAGAGGCGATGATCATCTACCGCCGCGATCGCGACCATATGCCGGCCCACACCTTCGAGGCCGATGAGGCCGAGGAGGAGGGGATCAAGATCAACTGGCTGCGCACCATCCGCCAGCTCGACAACACCAATATCGAAGTGGAGGTGATGGCGCTGGATGCCGAGGGCAAGCCGGTACCCACCGGCAAGTTTGAAACCCTCGAAGCGGACTCCCTTATTCTGGCGCTGGGTCAGGAGGTCGACCTCTCGGTGCTGGAGAGCATCCCCGGCGTGCGGGTCAACAAGGAGGGAGTAGTACAGGTTGGCGAGAACCTGATGACGGATGTGCCGGGCCTCTTTGCCGGTGGCGACATGGTGCCCTCCGAGCGCACCGTCACCATTGCCACCGGCCACGGCAAGAAGGCGGCGCGCCACATGGATGCCTGGCTGCGCGGTCGCCTCTACCACAAACCGCTTTCCTATTCATTGGTGGGGCCGGAGCAGTTGCAGCTCTGGTTCCAGACCCACGCCCCGGCCAGCAGTCAGCCGGTCAAACCGCCCTCGGCGCGGGACGACTTTGGCGAGATCATCGGCGGGCTGGACGAGACGGCCGCCCGCTACGAGGCGGCGCGCTGCTACTCCTGCGGCAACTGCTTTGAGTGCGACGGCTGCTACGGCAGCTGCCCCGAGCAGGCCATCGCCAAGCTGGGGCCGGGTCTGGGGTATCAGGTGGATGCCGAACTCTGCACCGGCTGCGGTGCCTGTCATGACCAGTGCCCCTGCCACGCCATCGAGCTTCGCCAACCGGAGGAGTCCCAATGAAACATGAACTGATCATGGTTGACGGCAACGAAGCCGCGGCCCGGGTGGCGTACCAGCTGAGCGAAGTGTGTGCCATCTACCCCATCACCCCGAGCTCGACCATGGCCGAACTGGCCGATGCCTGGGCGGCACAGGGGCAGACCAACCTGTGGGGCAACATCCCCACAGTCGTGGAGATGCAGAGTGAAGGGGGGGCGGCCGGCACGGTACACGGCGCCCTGCAGGCGGGGGCGCTCGCGACCACCTTCACCGCCAGCCAGGGGCTGATGCTGATGCTGCCCAACATGTACAAGATCGCCGGTGAACTGACCTCGGTGGTGTTCCATGTGGCGGCCCGTTCGCTGGCGGCGCAGGGGCTGTCGATCTTTGGCGACCATCAGGACGTGATGGCGGCGCGCAGCACCGGCTTTGCCATGCTCGCCTCCGGCTCGGTGCAGGAGGCGCAGGACCTGGCCCTGGTCGCCCACAGCGTCACCTTGCAGTGCCGGGTGCCCTTTATCCACTTCTTCGACGGGTTCCGTACCTCCCACGAGGTGAACAAAATCACCGCGCTGCATCGGGATGAAATTCGTGCCCTTATCGACAACGACTGGGTACGCGCCCACCGCGCGCGGGCGCTCAACCCGGATCATCCGGTGATGCGCGGCACCGCCCAGAACCCGGATACCTATTTCCAGTCCCGCGAGAGCGTCAACCCCTTCTACGAGGCGGTGCCGGCCCGGGTGCAGCAGTGCATGGAGAGCCTCGGTGAGCTGACTGGCCGCCACTACCAGTTGGTGGAGTACCACGGCGCGCCCGATGCCACCGATGTCATCGTGCTGATGGGCTCGGGGGCCGCCACCGCCCGCACCACTGTGGATTGGCTCAACCGGCAGGATCGCAAGACCGGGGTGCTGGTCATTCGCCTCTATCGCCCCTTCCCGGTACAGGCGCTGCTTGATGCGCTACCCGCCAGCGTGCGGCGCATGGCGGTGCTGGATCGCACCAAGGAGCCGGGGGCCGGTGGCGAGCCGCTGCTGCTGGATGTGCAGAGCGCGCTGATCGATGGGCTGCAGCGCGGCCTTATCAAGCGGCTGCCGTGGCTGAGCGGTGGCCGCTATGGCCTCTCTTCCAAAGAGTTCACCCCCGCCATGTGCGCGGCGGTGTTCGAGGAGCTGGCCTCCGATGCGCCGCGCCCCCGCTTTACCGTGGGGATTGTGGACGATGTGTCGGGCCTCAGTCTGGCATGGCACCCCATCGGCGATCTGGAGCCCGCCAGTCGGGTACGGGCGCTCTTCTTCGGCCTCGGTGCCGACGGCACGGTGGGCGCCAACAAGAACAGCATCAAGATCATCGGTGAGCTGGAGAGGTTCCACGCCCAGGGTTACTTCGTCTACGACTCCAAGAAGTCGGGCTCGCGCACCGTCTCCCACCTGCGCTTTGGCCCCGAGCCCATCGATGCCCCCTGGCTTATCGAGCAGGCGAGCTTTATCGGCTGCCACCAGTGGGGCTTCGCCCTGTCGGTCGATCTGCTGGAGCACGCCGCGGAAGGGGCAACCCTGCTGCTCAATGCTCCCTATGAGGCGGACAAGGTGTGGGGCCAGCTGCCCGAGCGGCTGCGTGCCCGCATCCGCGCCCTCGATATCCGCCTCTACTGCATCGACGGCGATCGGGTGGCCGAGCGCAACGGCATGGGCAACCGCATCAACACGATTATGCAGACCTGCTTCTTCGCGCTGGCCGGCATCTTGCCGCGGGATGAGGCGATTGCGCTGATCAAGGAGAGCATCGAGAAGAGCTATGCCCGCAAGGGGCCCGAGGTGGTCGAGCGCAACTTCGCGGCGGTGGACGACACCCTGGCCCATCTCCATCAGGTGGCCATCCCGGCCGGTGAGGAGCAGATCAGCGACTATCCGCTGCCGCTGGCACCGGGTGGCAGCGAGTTTGTCCAGCGAGTGACCGGCGAGATGCTGGCGGGGCGCGGCGATCTGATCCCTGTCTCCATGCTGCCGGTGGATGGCACTTACCCCACTGCCACCAGCCGCTTCGAGAAGCGGGATATCGCCCGCGAGATCCCGATCTGGCACTCCGATATCTGCATCCAGTGCGGCAACTGCGTCTTTGTTTGCCCCCACGCGGCGCTGCGGGCCAAGTTCTACCATCAGGACTGGCTGGCGAGCGCCCCCGAGGCGGCGCAGTCGGTGCCTGTCACCGCCAAGGGTTTCCCCGACAGCCGCTACACCTTGCAGCTCTATCCGGAAGATTGCACCGGTTGTGGCCAGTGCGTGCAGGCTTGTCCGGTGCGGGCCGGGGCTGATGAGGAACACGAGGGCGAGCGCGCCATCGCCATGATGGACAAGGCCCCCCATCTGGCTGGTCAGAAACAGGCGCTGCGCTGGTTCGAGAGCCTGCCCTGGCCTGCTCGCGAGCGGGTGGATTTTTCCACCGTGCGCGGTACCCAGTTCCTCGAACCCCTGTTCGAGTTCTCCGGCGCTTGCGCCGGCTGTGGCGAGACCCCCTATCTCAAGCTGCTGACCCAGCTGTTTGGCGACCGCATGTTGGTGGCCAACGCCACCGGTTGCTCCTCCATCTATGGCGGCAACCTGCCGACCACGCCCTGGGCCAAGAACGGTGAAGGGAAGGGGCCGGCCTGGTCGAACTCCCTGTTCGAGGACAACGCCGAGTTTGGCTTTGGTTTTCGTCTCACCGCCGATCAGCACCACGGTCAGGCGGTGGCAGCCTTGCAGGCGATGAAGGGGGAGCTGGGCGCAGAGCTAGTCGAGTCGCTGATCAGCGCCCCGCAGCGGCTGGAGTCGGAGATCCGCGCCCAGCGTACCCGGGTCGCGCAAGTGCGGGAGCGGCTGGAAGAGGTGAAATCCGGCAAGGCTCGCGAGCTGCTCTCCTTGATTGATCAGCTGGTGCGCCGCTCGGTCTGGATAGTGGGCGGCGATGGCTGGGCCTATGACATCGGCTCGGCGGGGCTCGATCACGTGCTCGCCTCCGGCCGCGATGTGAACGTGCTGGTGATGGATACCGAGGTCTACTCCAACACCGGCGGTCAGATGTCGAAATCGACCCCGCTAGGCGCTGTCGCCAAGTTCGCGGCGGGAGGCAAGACGCTGGCCAAGAAGGATGTGGCGCTGCAAGCCATCTCCTACGGCAACGTCTATGTTGCCCGCATCGCCTTTGGTGCCAACCCGCAGCAGGCGCTGCAGGCCTTGCGGGAAGCGGAGGCCTATCCGGGCCCGTCGCTGATCATCGCCTACAGCCACTGCATCGCCCACGGCATCGACATGGAGCAGGGATTGGCCCAACAGAAGCGTGCGGTCGATTCGGGCCACTGGCCGCTGATGCGCTACAACCCGGTACTGCGCAGCGCCGGGCAGAACCCCTTCAGCCTCGACAGCCTGCGTCCCTCCATCCCCCTTGCCGAATACCGACAGCAGGAGACCCGTTATAGGGTGCTGGCCCAGAGCCATCCACAGGAGGCACTGCGGCTGATGCAGGTGGCGCAACAAGTGGCGTGGCAGAAGTGGGCCACCTACGAGGAGATGGCCACCCGCGAGGCCAGCCATTTCCATCCGCCGGTGTAAGGATGGGGTGAAACAGGTATGACAAAGCGGGCCATTGGCCCGCTTCGTTTTCCGGTGCCAAGGGAAGTGGCCGTTGCCGCGCCTTGGGGCGGTCAACAAAAAGCCCGGCGTCGGGCCGGGCTGGCAGGATAAGTTGCTTATCCAGGTATTCGTCGAGGCGTCTAGTGTGGATGTTGTTTGAGGATGTCGTATATCTCCTCTTTCAGTTTAAGTTTCTGTTTTTTCAGATCCTTCACCTCGGAGCTGTAGTCGCTGGCGTGGTGTTTCTCCAGCTTTCTGATCTCCGCATCCAGGTCGTTGTGCAAGTCAAACTTCTTCTGGAAATGGACATCACTGCTCTTCAGTTTCGAGATGAGATCTCTGTACTCCGGAAACATGTAATGAAGCCTCCTTGTTGTCGTTTGATTGTGCCTGCAAGACCAAAGTACCCCTTACTGCCGGGGAGAAACGTGATCCCGATCCAATTCGGGGCCACGGATTTGCTGCATGGGAAGGGCGATTTTTAACTGTTTGAATTACAAGATGATTGCCTGCTGACCCAGGGACCGCAGAGGAAAGAAGCGGGATCCGCTTCACATTCGGGAGAGGGGGTCTGCAACGGGGCGGGCAACAGAAAGGGGCGCGAGGCCCCTGACTGGAAACGGGTGAGCCGTTTACTCTTTTTTCTTTTTCTTCTCGGGCAGGGGCTTGCCGTCTCTGGCAATCACCTTGCCTGCCTCGAAACCGATCTGCGCCGCCAGCTCTTCCAGATCCGGCGCCTTGGCCTCGTTGCCGATGGCGTACTGGTAGTTGGCGATGGAGATCTTCTCCGCCACCGGTGTGCCCGGCACGATGGGTTCGCGCCAGCCCTGACCGATGTGGGCCACCAGGGTGCCGTTCATGATGAGCTCGCCGACGATCTCCTGGGTGGGGATGCCCTTGCCATAGGTGAGGCCCTGCGGGTGCTTCTTGCCGACCAGAGGCTCTTGGCTTGCGGGCATCAGCTTGGTGCGGATCAGCCACTTGGGCGATTTGGTCTTGCCCACCGCCTTGCCGGTCTGGTACTCGTTGATCTTGATGGTCTTGATCATCTGGGCCGTGAACTCCTTGGTCAGGGCCTTCTGGGCTTCGCTGGTCTCGTCGATGACGATGGGGGCCACATACCAGGTCTGGGGAGCCTGCGCCTTGGGGGTCGCCGGGGCGGTTTGCGCCATGGCGAGCGGGCTGAGCAGGATGGCCGTCAACAAGAGTCCGATTTTCTTCATGGTGATTCCGCTTATGTTTCGACAAGAATTTTGTTTTGCCAGCGACGACTGCGCCAGCGCCAGAACATGGCCAGACCGCGCACCCACTCGTCGCAGGCGAGGGCCAGCCAGATGCCTACCAGGCCATAGCCCTGCATGATACCAAGGAAATAGGCCAGGGGAACGGCAATGCCCCACATGGAGACGAGCGCCATGTAGAGCGGGAAACGGGCATCCCCGGTGGCGCGCAGGGCGTTGATCACCACCAGATTGAAGGTGCGACCGGGTTCGAGGATGAGGCTGATGAGGAAGAGCTGCGCCACCTGGGTGATGATGTCGGCGTCGTCGGTGAACAGGCTGATGATGGCGCGGCCGTTGAGGGCGGCGGCGATGGCGATGGCGGCGGTGACGATGAGGCCGAGTTTCAGGCTCTTCATCAGTTGGCGATAGGCCTGATCGAAGCGTCGGGCCCCCGCCAGGTGGCCGATGATGATCTCGTTGCCAAGGCCGATGGAGAGGCCGAACAACAGGATGAACAGGCAGATCTGGAAGAAGTAGGACTGGGTCGCCAGCGCCTTGTCGCCAAGCAGGCCGACGAAGGCGGTCACCACCATGAACTGCAGCATCCAGGAGAGGTTCTCCCCCGCCGCCGGCAGACCGATGTGCAGCACCTTGTCCAGCATGGCGCGGCTTGGGCGGACGATCTCGGGCAGACGCAGCCGGATGCCGGTCTTGCGCGCCACCAGCCATACCAGCAGCCCCACCCCGACGATGCGCCCCGCCACCGTGCTGATGGCGACCCCGGCGACCCCGAGCTGGGGCAGGCCGAACCAGCCATAGAGCAGCAGCAGGTTGCCGACGAAGGTGATGAGGTTGACGATGAGGGTCACGTACATGGCCTGGCGGGTGTGGCCGTGGGCACGCAGGGTGGCGGCCAGGCAGAGGGCCGCCGCCTCCGGCAGCAGGCAAAGCCCGATGATCTGCAGGTAGAGGCTGCCGTCGCTCATCAGGTGGGCAGGCAGGTTCATCAGCGCCAGCATGGTGCCGGCCCCCACCATGACGCCGACCGCGGCCACCAGTCCCACCAGCAGGTTGAAGCCGATGGCGGTGTGGATGACGACGCGGGCTTTTTCCTTGTCTCCCGCCCCCAGATACTGGGTGATCACCACGCTGGTGCCGATGCTGACGAAGCTGAACAGGGTGATGGCGAGATCGAAGACCTGGTTGCCCACCGCGAGGGCCGCCACCCCCTGATAGGAGACGTGGCCCACCATGAAGGTGTTGAGGGCCCCGGTCAGAAAGTGAAGGGCCAGATCGATGAACAGTGGCCAGGTCAGGGCGAAGAGGGAGCCCGGGCCCGCGTGGGATTGAGTCTGCATGGGATATCCAGGTGCTGGCGATGGCCCTCGTCAGGGCCAACTGGAGGGGCATTTAACACCAAGCGGGGGCGGGGTGCAATCCTGGTCGCAGGAGGAGGGGACCTGCGACCAGGGGATGTCTCTCAGACCGGCGTGGCGCCGGCCTCCTGCTCGCTGGGGCGGGTGAGGCGCGCCGAGTCGGGCAGGTCGTCATCGTGCGGCCAGCGGGTGAGCAGGGCATCCGTGGTGCTCTCCACCCCCTCGTCGTCCCGGAACACCGGCTCCCGGTAGCAGCGGGTCATGCGCAGGGCCTGGTACATGTCGGGGCAGAGGATGATGCCATCCTCGCCGACCCGGATCCCCGCCTGTTTGAACCACTGGCTCATCTGGCCGTGTCGACCGGCCATCACCATGTGGATGCCGCGCCGCTTGAGCTCCTTGTGCAGCTCTCCCACCATGCTCATCACGCTGATGTCCTGATGGGTGAAGCAGGCCACCGCATCCACCACCAGGCACCTGGGATTGTGGGGATCCTGCACCAGCAGTGCCAGCACCCGCCGTTTGAAGTAGGGGGCGTTGAAGTAGGTGAGCGGGGAGTTGAAGCGGTAGACCAGGATGCCGGGAATCGCCTTGGCCTGCTCGTTGTCCCCCAGGGTGCGCACCACGCCCTCGTCGTCCATGCCGAGCAGCTGGTCGGTGGGGCGCATCACGTTGCGCAGGAACTGGAACAGCCCCAGCAGGACCGCGAGGGTGATGCCCGGAATGACCCCCATGGTGAGCACGCTGACAAAGGTCACCAGGGCGAGCCAGAAGGCGGCGCGGTCCGAGTCGCGCAGAGCCCAGAGGCCGCGAAAATCCGTCAGCGACAGGGAGGCCATCACCAGCACCACGCCGAGGGCGGCGGTGGGAATGTATTGCAGCGGCGCCGTCAGGTAGAAGGTGACCAGGGCGATGACGGCGGCGGCGATGATGGAGACCAGCTGGCTCTTGCCGCCGTTGGCGTCGTTGACTGCGGTACGCGAATCCGCCCCGCTGATGGCAAACCCCTGGGAGGCGGCGGCGGCCAGGTTCGCCATGCCCAGCGCCCTAAACTCCTTGTCCGCATCAATCTCGTAGCCATTCTTGGCGGCGAAGCTGCGGGCGGTGAGCATCATGGAGACGAAGCTCACCATGGCGAGGTTGAGGGCGGGCAGCACCAGCTCACGGATAAGCCCGGGGGGAAAGTCCGGCATCTGGAAGGCGGGCAGCCCCGAGCCGATGGTCCCCAGGGTGGCGATGTCGACGCGGCCGAGATTGAACAGCCACACCAGGGCCGCCGTCACCACCATGGCCACCATGGAGGAGGGCCAGGCCGGTCTGTAGCGCTTGGCCAGCAGCAGGGTGAGCAGGGCCGTCAGGCTCATGGCCAGGGTGGGCAGATGGGTCTGGGTAATGTAGCTGGTGCCGTTCAGGATCCGCTCTATCAGGTAGCGCTCGCTGAAGGTGAAGCCGAAGATCTTGGAGAGCTGGCCCACCATGATGGTGATGGCCACCCCGTTGAGCAGCCCCATCAGGATGGGGCGGGAGAGAAAGTCTGCCAGCACCCCCAGCTTGAAGCGGCTGGCGATGAGGCACCAGAAGCCGGTCATGGCGGTCATGGTCATCACCAGTTGCCAGTGACGGGTGGGATCCCCGGCGGCGAGCGGCGTTACCACGGCGGCGATCACCGCGCAGGTGGCGGCATCCGGACCGACGATGAGCTGACGGGAGGTGCCAAAGAGGGCATACACCACCATGGGCAGGATGCAGGAGTAGAGGCCGACGATGGCGCCCACCCCGGCGAGCTCCGAATAGGCGATGGCCACGGGCAGGGCCACGGCCGCGACCGAGAGGCCAGCGCGAAGATCCGGCATCAGCCAGGCCCGCTGGTATTGCAGCAAGGCGGCGAGCCCCGGCAGCCAGCGCTCGAGAGAGAAGAAGTCGCGCATTATTTAACCCATTGAGTTACAAACATCTTTTTCTTAGTGTGCCCAAGGTTGTCGACCCTTTGCAATCCGCTCATGGCCAGTTCACCACAAGGTCAGGCCAGATGCGTTGCCACTCCTTGGCCCTGACTCGTTCGCTAAAGATACGGCTCTCCTGGCGACAGCGCGGATTGGGGCTCACCACCAGGGACCAGTTGGGGGCAAAGCCGTAGGGGGCCAGCCACTCGAACGCATCATCTGCCAGCAGGCGGACCCCGATGCAGGTGGGTATCTCCACCCAGTGGCTGAGGGCCGAGAGCGAGCTGGCAAAAGGAGGCACCTGCTGGCGCAGATGCATGCGGGCCTGGTTGCGCACCTCCCACTGCTGGCCCGGCATCCTGGCGGCGAGCCAGGCTTCGTGATCGGCCTCCTTCAATCCAGTCGGATCAGCGCTGTCCAGATAGATAAGATCGATGTCGTTGAGCGGGGTGGGCTCGGCCTTGTGATGGAGGTGATCCCAGATGAGGTTGCGCACAAACCCCGCCCCCAGGGCCCAGTCGGGCAGAGCCAGCTCCCGCGCAGCCCGGAGGCAATCCATGCGCGGGTGATCAGCTCGCAGCAGGGCCTCGGTGCAGGCTCGCAGGTGTGCCTCCTGCAGCGCCGCGGCTTCAACCGGCATTGCGGCGCAACCAGACGTCGATGTAGCTGCAGCTCGGCACTATGGTGAGCCCCTCAGAGAGGGCCCAGTCGTAGAAGCGGCGGGCCAGCCTGTCGGCAATCCCCTGTCCGCGCAGCTCGGGGGGAACCTGGGTGCTGTAGGCGTCCACCGTGGTGGCGTCCAGCCGGCGATAGGCAAGGCGGGAGAGCTTGCCGTCCACGGTGCAGACAAACTGCTGCTGATCGGCCTGGTGTAGGATGTCGCTCATCGGGAGTCCTCTCTGGGTGAATGGGAAGATCAGAACATGGCGGACAGGGTTTGCCAACGCCATTCTTTGCGCCCATGGCGGGCTCGCTTACACTGGCCGGCCTGCGAATGGTCGCAAGGCAAGGTATAGAACATTGAGAGAGGATGGATCCGTCATGGCCTTCGCCACCCTGGACGAGCTGATAGGCAACACCCCGTTGCTGGCGCTGCGCCGCATCAATCCGCACCCCGGCGTCACCCTGCTGGTGAAGCTGGAGGGCAACAATCCCGCCGGCTCCGTCAAGGACAGGGCGGCGCTGAACCTCATCAGGCAGGCAGAGGCGAGTGGTCACTTAGCGCCAGGAGCCCGGCTCATCGAGGCCACCTCCGGCAATACCGGCATCGCGCTGGCCATGGTGGCGGCGTCCCGGGGTTACCGGATGCGACTCATCATGCCGAGCAACATGAGCCAGGAGCGGCGCGACGCCATGCAGGCCTACGGTGCCGAGCTGGTGCTGGTGGAAGAGGGCATGGAAGCGGCGCGAGACCTCGCCCTGGCCATGCAGGCGCGGGGGGAGGGGCTGGTGCTCGATCAGTTCAACAACCCCGCCAACCCGGATGCCCACTACCGCTCCACCGGCCCCGAGATCTGGCGCCAGAGCGGCGGGGCGGTCACTCACTTCGTCTCGGCCATGGGCACCACGGGCACCATCATGGGGGTCTCCCGCTACCTCAAGGAGCAGAACCCGGCGGTGGCGGTGATCGGCCTGCAACCGGCCGAGGGGAGCCAGATCCCCGGCATTCGCCGCTGGCCCGAGGCCTACCGGCCCGCCATCTTCGAGCCTGCGCGGGTCGATGGGGTGCTGGATGTGACACTGGAAGAGTCCCTCGTCATGATGCGCCGCCTGGCGCGGGAGGAGGGGATCTGCTGCGGTGTCAGCTCGGGTGGCGCCGTGGCCGGGGCCTTGCGGGTGGCGGCGGAGATCGGGCAGGGGGTGGTGGTGGCAATCATCTGCGATCGGGGGGATCGCTACCTCTCCACCGGGGTCTTCACCCCCGATGTCTGACGGGCAAGGGGCCCGTTACTCCCAGGCCCGCTCCAGCAGGGCCAGCAACTGTTCCCTGCCCGCATCCTTGCGGTTGTAGAGCAGGGCGCCATCGTTGATGGCGAGATCCCGGATCCCGGGCAGCAGCGCCTTGTCGGTGAGGCCCGCCTCCCGCAGGGTGCGAGGCAGCTTGACCGTCTGCCACAGGGTATCGCGCAGTGCCTGCAACGCCTCGATGGTGGCCTGGGCCCGCGCGGCGGCCGGGGTTGCGGCAAAGCGCTCGGCCCCCACCAGGGGCAGCAGCAGGCGGGCCAGCTCGGGGTCGATGCCGGGCCGGTTGTAGTCGAGCACGGTGGGCAGGAAGAGGTTCATACAGAGGCCATGGGGCAGGTGGCAGCGCGCCCCCAGACTGTGGCCGAGGGCGTGCACCAGCCCCACCATGGAGTTGGAAAACGCCATGCCCGCCAGGGTGGAGCCCTCCGCCAGTTGCAGCCGCAGGCCCTTGTCTGTCGGGTGGGCCAGCACCCTGGGCAGGGCGGTGGCAATCTTCTCCACCGCCATCAGGGCCAGGGCGTCACTGACCGGGTTCTTGCCGTTGCCGATGAAGGCCTCGATGGCGTGGGTCATGGCATCCATGGCGGTGGCGGCGGTGATGGGCAGCGGCAGCCCCAGGGTGAAGCGGGGATCCAGCACCGCCAGCCGGGGCAGCAGGAAGGGGGAGGTGAAGGGCACCTTGCGCCCGCTCCCTTCATCCTTGATCACCGCCACCAGGGTCACTTCGGAGCCGGTCCCCGCCGTGGTGGGGACCACCGCCAGGGGGTTGAGGGGACGGGTCAGGCAATCCGCTCCGGCATAATCGAGCAGCCGCTCGCCCCCCAGGGTCGCCAGTATGTTCACCGCCTTGGCGGTGTCGATGACGGAGCCGCCGCCAAGGGCGAGCAGGCTGTCACAGCCCAGCTCCCGGTAGTGGCGGGCGATCCGCTCCACCACGGCGGTGGAGGAGTCCGCCGGGATCTCGTCCCAGATGGCGGCGACCGGCAAGGCCCCTTCGGCCATCACATCGGCCAGCAGGGTGGCGAGCCCGCTGCCGCTGACCCCCTTGTCGGTGAGCAGCAGCGGGCGGCCAGCTCCCAATCCCCTCAAGGCATCCGGCAACTGTTCCAGTGCCTGCTCCCCCGCCATCAGCTTGACCGGGCAGAAAAAATCGTAATAACGGCTCATCCCGTTCTCCTCGTGTTCAACCGGTTAGCAGACCCAGATAGATGTGGCAGGCCCGCGCGAGCTTGCGATGCGGGTCCGGGTAGTGGCGAAGCAGGGGCCGCGCGATGAAGGCGGGCAGGATGAGGCTCTGCAACTGCTCAAGCGCTCGCACCAGGTGCATGGCCGCGTCGAGATCCCCCTCCACCAGCAGCCGGTTTTCGCAAAAGGCCTGGTTGATGCCGAGGCGAAAACTGAGGGCGCGAAAGGCGACGGCGGGGTGCTTGAAGCGCACCCGCAGGGGGTGGGGGCCGTCATGGGCACAGGTCGAATGCGCCCTGCCAGCCTCCTCACCGCAGTGCCAGCGCCCCGCGAACTTGTAGAGACTCAGCCCCCGGGTCATGCCGCTTACCTCCAGCCTGATGGTGAGACCGTCCGGCAGGGGGGCAAGCTCGCGGCGTACCGCCTCGTCGACCCGGGCGGCGCGGCACAGGGTGCGGCCGATGATCCAGAGCAGGCTGCCAATCCAGAGGCGCCTGCCGGTGGCAAGCAGGGCGTCAGGGCGCATGGGAACCTCCGCTGATGGCGGACCAGAAGAGGGTGAAGGCGCTCTCCTGCCAGTGGGGGTCTTCTCCCAGTTCAGGCTGATCGACAAAGAGGGAGGCGCAGGCCAGAAACTGGCCCTGGCACACCTCCAGCATCAGGGCCGGCGGGGCCGACATCAGCTCGCCGCTGGCCTGGCCCCGGGCGAGCAGGCTCGGCAGAAAATGCAGGGTCTCCGCCAGGATCTGGCTGCGCAGGGAGCGGGCCAGCAGGGGGGAGTGGAAAAAGCCCAGCACGAACCTGAGCTCACGGGGGTGGGCCTGCATCCAGCCCATGGCCTGGTGCCAGTAGTGGCGGGCCTGCTCCTGGAGCGGCAGGGCGGCATCGGCCTCGGTGATGGCGGCGCCAAGGCGCAGCTTGATGTCCTGGTAGAGGCTCTGGATCAGCACCTCCTTGCTGGGAAAGTGATGAAACAGGGTGCCATTGGCCACCCCGGCCGCCTTGGCGATGCGGGCGGTGGCGGCGCCCTGCAGGCCATCCTCGGCGCACAGGGCCAGGGCGGCATCCAGGATCTGGCGGCGTTTGTCGGTCATGGTTTCTCGCATCTCGCCTCCTAGCGCAGGAACAGGGCCATCATCAGCCGCTGGTACCAGCGCCGATAGGGGGGATGAATGAGGGAGCCTGTGCTGAAGCGTCCGCGACGCAGCACGGTTTTCGCCTTGGAGAAGGTGAGAAACCCCTCGCGGCCGTGATAGTGGCCCATGCCGGAGGGACCGATGCCGCCGAAGGGGGCATCGTCCGCCGCCACCTGGAACAGACTCTCGTTGATGGCCATGCCCCCGGCGTGGGTCTCCCGGATGAGGCGGCGCTGCAGCGTCTCGTCCAGGCTCATGAGATAGAGCGCCAGGGGGCGGGGGCGGGCTGCCACATAGGCCAGGGCTTCCTCGATGTCGTCATAGGGCACCAGGGGCAGCAGGGGGCCGAAGATCTCCTGCTGCATCACCTGGCAGTGGCCGGGCACCTCGGTCAGCAGGTGGGGCACCAGTTTGCGGGTGGCGTCATCCCGGGCGGGCGTGACGCAGGGGTAGATCTGGGCGCCGGCCTGCCTCGCCTCCTCCAGCCAGGCGGTGAGCCGCTCGTACTGGGGAGCGTTGATGATGGCGCCATAATCCGGGCTCTCGAGCCCTTTGGGGTAGAGGCGGCGAAAATGGGCCTGATAGGCCTCGATAAAGGCCTGCTCCTGCCCCCTCGGCAGCAGCACGTAGTCGGGGGCCACGCAGATCTGGCCGGCGTTGAGGCTCTTGCCGAAGATCATCCGCTCCACCGCCAGGGCCAGGGGCATGTCGGGGGCGATGAGACAGGGGCTCTTGCCGCCGAGCTCCAGGGTGAGGGGGGTGAGCTGGGGGGCGGCCGCGGCCATCACCAGCCGACCCACCGCCGTGGAGCCGGTGAAGATGAGATGGTCGAAGGGGAGGGCGCTGAAGGCGGCCGCGATCCCCGCATCCCCCTCGATGACCACCACCTCGTCACCGCCGAGGGCCTCATCGAGCAGGGTGCGCAGCACGGCGTTGGTGTGAGGGGTGAACTCGGAGAGCTTGATCATGGCGCGGTTGCCGGCGGCGAGGGCGCCGATGAGGGGCCCGAGGCTGAGCATCACCGGGAAATTCCAGGGCACCATGATGCCGACCACGCCGAGGGGCTGATAGTGCACCTCGACCCTGGCGGAGGCCAGCAGCAGGCCGGGATGACGGCGCTCCGGTTTCATCCACCCCTTGAGCCGTTTCTGGGTGTAGTTGATCTGCATGACGCAGGGGAGCACATCGGCGATCAGGCTGTCGTAGTCGCTGCGCTGGCCGTAGTCCCGGGCCAGGGCCTGACACAGTGCCTGTTTGTGGCGCAGCAGCCCCTGCTTGAGGGCGTCAAGTCTGGCGCGGCGGGACGCCAGATCCGGCATGGGGGTGGCCTGGCTGGCCTGCCTGAGCCGATGCAGTTGTTCGGGGAGGGAGAACTTGTCCGGTGAGGCGGGGGTGACGGTGGTGTCCATGGCATGCTCCGCACGAAAAGTGACCGACTGATTAGTCGGTCCAAATCTAGCGATTCGTTGCCGACTTGTAAACCGGGCGAGGGCAGAGGGTGGCTGCCAGTGGGCAGCGTTGTCCGGAACTGTGTCCGGGCTCCCATTTTTGAGGCATCCGGATTGGTCTTATATCCAATAAGGGGTAATTGTGGGTCACCAACTCGGAGGGAGAACCGCACATGACCAGGGAATTGCATAGCCTGCTGGCCCGGCTGGATGACGTGATCGCGCGCATGCCGGACAGTTTCAATACCTATGAGTTTGCCCAGAAGCTGGCGCTGCAACATCAGCAGGAGTATTTCGCCGCGGGCCACTCCCTGGCGGGCCAGGAGAAGAACCTGCTGCGCCTGCTCCACGAGAAGATTGCCCTGGCGCTGGCGAGCCATGAGGGCGTCATCGAGGGGGCCCTGCTGCCCTGCATGACCCCCTGGGGAGAGCGCGCCACCTCGCCCCGCTGGCACCGCAAGCACTGACCCGGCAACAACATGAAAAGGCCCCTTGGGGCCTTTTCATGTTTGGGGTCGCACCTACTGGACCAGCCTGCGGGCCTGCCAGTAGCGGCTGTTCCAGTAGACGTTGTCGAGGCGCGAGCGGATCACGCCCTTGCTGGTGGAGGCGTGGATGAACTCACCGGCTCCGGTGTAGACCCCGACGTGGTACTGCTGCCAGCCGGTCTTGAAGAAGACCAGGTCCCCGTGCTGGAGACGGTATCTGTCCACCGGGCGGCCGAGGCTCGCCTGGGATTCCGTGGTGCGGGGCAGGGTGAAGCCCAGCACCTGGCTGTAGGCGAGCTGGGTGAAGGCGGAGCAGTCGAGACCGGCGCGGCTGGTACCGCCCATGCGATAGGGCACGCCGCGCCACTGCTGATAGAAGTTGTCGAATGCGCCGCTCTGGCGCACGGGAGGGGGAGGCTCCGGCGTGCTGGAGCAGGCGGCGAGAAGCAGGGCCAGCAGGGGCAGCAGCAAGGTGCGAAACATCTCAACTCCTTGATAGGGCACGGGGTTCATCATAGACGATGATCCTGCCTGGAACCTGAATGACAACGGCATTGACGAGTGGCCGCCTGTGGGGGCAGCCACTGGATCACCCCGCCGGTTTGGGGGTAATGAGCGGCGTCAGCAGCTCGGCAATCTTGTAGAAGGTCTGCACCCGCGTGGTGCTGGGGCGCCACACCAGGCCTATCTCCCGATAGGGTTTCTCCCCGGGCAGGGGGATGGCCACCAGGTCCGTGTTGTCGAGGATGCCCGCATCTATGGCCATCTGGGGCAGGAAGGTGGTGCCAAGACCGGCCCCCACCATCTGCACCAGGGTGTGCAGACTGGTGGCGGCGAACGGGTTGATCTTGCTCTTGTCCCGCAGCCGGCAGGCGCTCACCGCGTGCTCCGTCAGGCAGTGCTCCCGCTCCAGCAGGAAGATGCTCTGGTTGGGCAGCTCCTTGTAGTCGAACGGCATGTGCAGGCCCGCAGCCATGTGGGAGGGCATCACCATGTGGAAGGGATCCTGGCCGACGGTTTTGCTGTGGAAGCCGCCGATCTCCACCGGCAGCGCCAGGATCAGCAGATCGAGCTGCCCCTGCTCCAGCTGCTTGAGCAGATTGGTGGTGGTGTCTTCCCGCAGCAGCAGCTCCAGATCCGGATAGGCCTTGCCGCACACCTGCAGCAGCTTGCTCAGCAGGAAGGGGGCGATGGTGGGGATGCAGCCCAGGCGCACCGTGCCGTGCATGACGCCCCCCTGCTGCTGCCCCAGCTCCATCAGATCCCGGGCGTCGGAGAGCAGGTTGCGCGCCCGCGCCACGATTTCCATGCCGACCGGCGTCATGATGAAGCTCTTGTGATCCCGCTCCACCAGTTGCAGGTTCATCATGTCCTCCAGGGTCTGGATCCCGGTACTCAGGGTCGACTGGCTGACATGGCAGGCCTTGGCGGCGCGGTTGAAATTCTTGTGCTCGTCCAGAGCGACCAGATACTGGAGCTGCTTCAGGCTGGGCCAACGTTGCATAGGAGAAACCCGATCGATGCTATCTATTTGATTTGATTAATCTACCATCGAGAAGCCCCGTTGTCGTCGACAAATCGGTGCCCCCTGGCAGGCGCACTGCCTCACGCACATGGGGTGGCCTGCGCCGATGAGCTGGTCACCCCTCATTGGTCAGGAGCTTATCCCCTTGTGCCGCGCCATTGAAGGGGCGCCGCCATGGGATGTGACGGGGATCGGCCTTCGGGCGGGGCGCCCTGCGCGCAGGAGCGGCCATAAAAAAACGCGCCGGTGGGCGCGTTTTTGCAGAAGGGGGGCGGACTATTCGTCGAAGATACCGAAGTGATCCTTGGCGAAGTTGACCCGCTGCTCCACGTTCATCTTGACCTGACCCAGCTTCTCGATGGTCTTGAGGTTGGGCACCAGGCCGCGACCGTTGGCGATCTGGATGGCAAGGCCCGGACGGGCGTTGAGCTCCAGCAGCATGGGGCCGCGGAACTTGTCCAGCACCATGTCGGTCCCGATATAGCCCAGACCCGACATCTCGTAGCAGGAGGCCGCCAGGTTGAGCAGGGTGTCCCAGTGGGGCACCTTCAGATCGTAGAGATCCAGGCCGGTATCCGGGTGGTGGCGCAGCGGGTTGCCAAACTGCACCGCCCGCAGGGCGCGGCCGGTGCGCAGGCACAGGCCCACCCCCACGGCGCCCTGGTGCAGGTTCGCCTTGCCATCGGAAGCCGAGGTGGAGAGGCGCATCATGGCCATCACCGGGAACCCTTTGAAGATGATCACCCGGGCATCGGGGACCCCTTCGAAGGAGTAGCCGTCGAACACGTCGTCGAAGTTGATGAGCCCTTCTACCAGCGCCACGTCGGGCTTGCCGCCGAGGGAATAGAGCCCTGCCAGGATGTTGGAGACATGGCGCTCCAGATCCTGGCCGTTGGCGGCGCTGCCGTTGGGCTTGTAGAAGAGGCCGTCCTCCTGGCGCAGGATCACCAGGATCCCCTTGCCGCCGGAGCCGCGGGCCGGCTTGATGCAGAAGCCCGGCCAGTCCTTCACCAGCTCGGTGATGCGAGTCACGTCGTGCTGCTCGCGGATGGTGCCGATGAGTTCAGGCACCGTCACCCCCGCATCCAGCGCGATGCGCTTGGTCTTGAGCTTGTCATCCACCAGCGGATAGAGGCGGCGCGGGTTGTAGCGGCTGATGTAGGAGTGGTTGCGCTTGTTCATGCCGAGGATGCCTGCCTGGGACAGGCTCCACGGACTGGTGTATTTCTGCCAGAACCACATCTGTTACTTGTCCTTACCCGGGGTGGCACCAGACTTCATCTCGTCCACCAGCGGCTTGAAGCGCTTGAGCTCGCTCAGCTTGTAGCCGGTGTAGTTACCCATCAACAGCACGGTCGCCATCAGCACCAGCTGCAGGCCGAGGAAGTTGAAGGTGAGGTGACGAATGAGCTCGTTGTCCATGGCCAGGTAGGCGATGACCGCCACCAGCAGGGAACCGCCGCCCTGGCGGAACACCTCTTTGGGACCCTCTTCTTCCCACAGGATGGACATGCGCTCGATGGTCCAGGAGAGGATGATCATCGGGAAGAAGGTGATCTTCATGCCGTCGGTCAGCCCCAGCTTGAAGGCGAACGCCGAGAAGATGCCGATCATCGAGATCACCATGATGATGATCGCCGATATTCGGGCGACCAGCAGCAGGTTCAGCCTCGAGAGGTAGGAGCGGATCACCAGGCCGGTGCCGACGATCAGCAGGAAGCCGATGAGGCCGGTGACCAGCGAGGTCTGGATGAAGGCGACCGCGATCAGCACCGGCATGAAGGTGCCGGAGGTCTTGATCCCCACGATGACCCGCAGAAACACCACCATCAGCACGCCGATGGGGATGAGCAGCAGACCCTTGAACAGGGCTTGCTCTTCCAGGGGCAGGCTGTGGATGGAGAAGTTCATCATCTCGGATTTTTCGAACTTCTGGGCCAGGGCCACGTTGACCGGTTGCTCCTGCTCGATCATCGAGAAGGTGACGCGGGAGTTGTGACCGCCGGTGACGTCCAGGAGGGCGCCGGAGTTGTACTCCCACAGCAGCAGGTTGGCCGGTTGACCCTGTTCACCGCTTTGCGGGTTGAACAGCTTGTAGTCGGTCGGGCTGTTGAAGACCTGCAGGTAATCCACCAGCTCCTGACGGCGACGGCCGTCTTCCAGGCTGAGGGCGTGAACCACCCGGGCCGGGACGTCCGCGTTGTTGAGCAGCTCGGCAATCAGATTGGCGCGGCTCTTGTGGGACTTGAGCAGCTCGGCGTTCTGTTCCTGCTTCTCGATCTCCTTGATGATCTCGCGGGTCAGGGTGTAGCCGTCGGCGGAGCGCTCCTGGGCGCGCTCCAGGATCTGCTTCATGGCCGTGGCGTAGGGCTCGCTCTCGATCTGCTTCTCGATGGCGGGCGGCTGCGGGTTGGCGGCGGGCTTGGCATGGGCATCGGCCATCATGTCGACCCGGTAGTAGAGCTCCTGACGGCCGGAGGCGGTGCGGATGGACCACTCGGCGCGGGCATCCCCGTCTTTTTCCACGAACGACAGGCCATAGCCCGGGCTCGCGGCGTTCTCGTTCATCAGGGTGAAGCCGGGCTGGGTGCCCGGAATGGCCAGGGAGGCGATCACCGGCTCGCCGGTGGCCTCGAACTCGAGTTTGGCTTCGATGGACCAGATCTGGCGCTTTTCACCCGGCGTGAGCGGGACGTCCAGCGCGATGTGATGATAGAAGGTCATCCCCAGGCCGACGATGTAGAGCAGGGCGACCAGCAGATAGAACGGCTTACGGGAAACCATGGATTATTTCACATCCTTGAGCTTGGGTTTGGGTTGGATATATTCGCGGGCCACGTCGACCACGGCGATGTCTTTGAGGAATTCACGGCCCAGCAGCACGGGGAAGGTCATGTCGCTGCGGTCCTTCAGGGTAAATTCGGCCTTCTCGGTCATGTCGCCGATGCGCACGGCGAGGCGAACCACGGGGCGACGGTCGAGATCGTCGGCGGAAGCCTGACGGACCCGCACGTGACGCACCAGGGGCGCTTCAATCTGGATCTTGTCGTCCATCTCCTGGTGGCTCAGGAAGAAGCGCACCCAGTTTTTGCCGTTGCGCTCGAAGATGGTGATCTCCTGGGCGCTGATGGAGGAGGTGGTGGCGCCGGTGTCGACCCGGGCCTGGAAGGCGTCGTTGGCGGCGTCAACCCAGATCCACTCCGCTTCACCCACCAGCAGCTTGCCATCGACGGTGTGGCCCTGGCTCGGCGCCGGGCACTTCTCGGTGGGAATGGGCATGGCCTTGGGCGGCTCGGGAGGCAGGGTAGCCAGCTTGCTGTCGACTTTCTTCACGGACTCTTTCATGTTGGTGACATCGGTGTTGAGCTGAACCAGCAGGTGCTGTTGCTGCACATACTGCTTCTGTTGCTGTTCCATGGATGTTTGCAGACGTTGCTCGCTCAACGAGATCTCGTTGCGCAGCTCGGCCAGCGTCAGGGTCGGGGCCGGGGGGGCTTTTTCCATACTGACACACCCGCCGAGACTGAGCAGGGAGAGCAGGGTCATTCCTTTTAATTTGCTTTTCATGTCATTCATTTAACTGTGCTTCCTGGAATTGGGTCAGTGTAACTTCCACAGCCGCCATCGGCTAGTCTTTGGCCTTTCTGGCGATCAGTACGGCACGTTTGGGTGCCGGGTATCCTTCGACCGTGAGTGCAGGATTGTGTGGATCCAGATAGTCACTCAGGGACTCGTTAATCATCCAGTCGGTACGACGCTGTTCGTCGGTGCTGGTCATATTCTCGTCGACGATGCGCACCTCGGTGAACCCGCAGCGCTCGACCCAGCGTGTGAGGGCCGCGCTCGAGGGGAGGAACCAGACGTTGCGCATCTTGCCGTAGCGATCGGAAGGCATCAGCACCTGGTTTTCGTCGCCGTCCACCACCAGGGTCTCGAGCACCAGCTCCCCATCGTCTTTGAGCTGGTTGCGCAACTGCTCGATGTGCTCGATGGGGGACTTGCGATGATAGAGCACCCCCATGGAGAAGACGGTGTCAAAGGCCCGCAGATCCGGCAGCTCCTGGATACCGAGGGGCAGCAGGTGGGCGCGCTGGTCGTTGCCTGCGAAGTGGCGAATGGCTTCGAACTGGCAGAGGAACAGCGGGCTCGGGTCGATGCCGACCGCCAGTTTCGCCCCTTCCCCCACCATGCGCCAGAGGTGGTAGCCGCTGCCGCAGCCCACGTCCAGCACGTAGCGGCCCTGGAGCGGGCTGATGTGGGGCAGCACCCGATCCCACTTCCAGTCGGAGCGCCACTCGGTGTCGATGTGGATGCCGTGCACATGGAAGGGGCCCTTGCGCCAGGGCATGAGCTGGCGCAGCAGGCTCTCGGTCTTCTTGCGCTCACCCTCTCCCAGGCTATCGGGGCCGCCGATGGCGACCCGCTCTTTGAGCTCGATCCGGCCGGGGGCCACGACGGGCAGCTTGGCGAGGGCGCGGTTCCAGCGCGGCAGATCCCCGTGCAGATTGTCGTGCTGCCAGGCGTGCAGCTGGGCGGGCAGGGTGTGCAGCCAGTGGCTCAACCGGTTCTTGGCGATCAGTTGATAAAAATGGGCGAAATCGATCATGGCTTAGTTGGTGTCGCTGGCTTTGATGGCAATCATGGAGCCGAAGTTGAAGCACTGGAACCAGAGGTCCAGGTGGGTGAAGCCGGCGTCCCGCAGGCGCGCCTGATGGACCGCCAGGGTGTCGGTGCGCATCACGTTCTCAAGGGCGGTGCGCTTCTGGCTGATTTCCAGCTCGCTGTAGCCGTTGGCCCGCTTGAAGTCGAGGTGCAAGTCGATGAGCAGCTCGTTGACCTGCTCGTCATCGAAGCGGAACTTCTCGCTCAGGATGAGGATGCCGCCGGGGCGCAGGCCGTCAAAGATGCGCGCGATGAGGGCGGCCCGCTTCTCGGGGGCGACGAACTGCAGGGTGAAGTTGAGCACCACCACGGAGGCGTTCTCGATGGGGATGTCGCAGATGTCCGCCTCGATGAGTTCCACCGGCACCTCGGACTTGAAGCCCGAGAGGTGAGCGCGGGCCCGCTCGATCATGGGGTGGGAGAGATCCACCGCCGTGATGTGGCAGCCGGGTTGGGTGACGTGGCGGCGCATTGCCTGGGTCGCGGCGCCGAGGGAGCAGCCGAGATCGTAGAGGCGGCTCTGGGGCTGGGCGTAGCGGGCGGCCATCATGCCGATGGCGGAGATGATGTTGCTGTAACCGGGCACCGAGCGCTGGATCATGTCGGGGAAGACATCGACGACCTGCTCGTCAAAGCAGAAGTCTCCCAGACGGGCGATGGGGGCGGCAAAAATCTGATCGTGCATGCTGACGCAACCTGACAGCCGGTGTGGTGGGCGGCTGTTTTATTCAATTGAATCTTGGGTGGACGGGCATCGAAATGGCGTCGTCACCGGTTGACGAACGGGGTGGCTTGCTCCGGGATCCTTCGGGCTGCCCCTGTTCGCAACGGGCCATGGTCCGGGCCCTCAGGGTGCCGGGCTGGGGTGGGCAACGCATTGCCATGCACCCAGGCCCGGGACCTTACTTGGGGCGCTAGTGTAGAGGAAAGGCGGGCGTTTGTCTTGACGCCAACCCCGGTGGGACCACAAAAAAAGCGGCTTTTTTTGGGGACGGAGAAGGGGCGGGGAGGGGGCCGCTCAAAAGGGCAGCACCCCCTGGCGAGCGCGATCGTTTTCTCCTGGCCAGGGGGCCATCTCCTGGCCGAGCAGGCGGCTGATCTGCCGTGCGAGTTCGGGGGCCCGGGCATTGTCGGCGGTGTGAACAAAGAGGTAGAGATCCTTGCCCTCCTGGAGCCATTGTTTCCAATGTGGCAACCATGGTGGCAAAAAAGGGTGATTGTCCTCGATTTGAGGCAAACCAATCAGGCGCACCACCGGGGCACCCCCTGTGGCCAGCAGATGGACCGGCAACCTGGGTTTCTTGCCCTGGGCATCGATCATGGCGGCCGTGGTGGCGGGCACCGAGAAGAGCGGACGGCTGTCGAGCATGATGCGATTGATGCCCCGCGCCATCAGCATCCGGTTGAGGGCCCGTTCCGCCTCCCCCTTGGCGAAGAAATCGGGGTGGCGCACCTCGAGGGCATAGGTGAAATCCTGGGGCAGCCGCGCGAAGAAGGCATCCAGACGAGCCAGCCCCTCTGGCCCGAAGCGGGCGGGCAGTTGCAGCTTGAGCAGCCCCAGCTTGTCATGCAGGGGGGCCAGCAGGCGGATGAAGGCCGTCACCTGTTTGTCCGCGCTCACCAGATCGCTCTGGTGACTGATCTCCTTGGGAAACTTGAAGCTGAAGCGAAAGTGGTCGGGGACCGCATCGGCCCAGCGCTGCACCGTCTCCGGGGTCGGTGAGGCGTAGAAGGTGGTGTTGCCCTCCACGGAGTTGAACACCCTGGCATAGTCGGCGAGGTGCTCGGCGGGCCTGGCATTCATCCCCAGTAACTGGCCGGGCCAGGCCGGGTGTGACCACTGGGGCAGGCCCAAATAGAGGCTCATGATGGTTCCTGTCGGCAGGTTGGCGCACTTTTGCCCTCCTTTTTGCGCCAGAACAACAAAAAACAGGGTAAAGGGGGCTGCGGGCCATTTTACCCAAATGGAGGTTTTCCTCTATAATGCCAACCCTTTTGTTTGCCACATTGTCGTAATGCGCGCGACCGAGCCCCCGGGTGACGATGATCGCGGCCCGGCAGTGGCCAGACAACGACGCCGCCGATACCCCGGCGCCCACTCGTCATCCCGGTCGGGAGCGGGGGCCTGCCTGGGGCGGCGGCAAGAATCCGGCTCGGGGAGCCGGATGACCCGAGACAGATTTCAAACCGGGCAAGAAGCAGGATCTGGCCAGCTGTGAGACAGACGGTGCTTGCCAGTCGTGCCCGGCGACCCAGGATGAACCGTCTCTCTACCATTTCGAAGGAAGAAGTCCATGCGCTCTATCTATTGCGGACAGGTCAATGAGGCCCATGCCGGGCAGACCATTACATTGTGCGGTTGGGTCCATCGTCGTCGTGATCTCGGCGGCCTCATCTTTATCGACATGCGCGATCGCGAGGGCATCGTGCAGGTGTTCTTCGATCCGGACAAGCCGGACGCCTTTGCCCTGGCCTCCGAGCTGCGCGGCGAGTTCTGCATCCAGGTGACCGGCGTGGTGCGTACCCGCCCCGACTCCCAGCGCAACAGCGACATGGCCACCGGTGCCATCGAGGTGTTCGCCCACGAGCTGACCATCATCAACCGTGCCGAGCCGCTGCCCCTTGACTTCAACCAGGTCAACAGCGAAGAGGTGAGCCTCAAGTACCGCTACCTGGACCTGCGTCGTCCCGAGATGGCCAAGTACCTGAAGACCCGTGCCAAGGCCAGTGCCTTCGTGCGCCGCTTCATGGACGAGCACGGCTTCCTCGACATCGAGACCCCGATGCTGACCAAGGCGACCCCGGAAGGGGCCCGTGACTACCTGGTGCCGAGCCGCGTGCACAAGGGCAAGTTCTACGCCCTGCCGCAGTCCCCCCAGCTGTTCAAGCAGTTGCTGATGATGTCCGGCTTCGACCGCTACTACCAGATCGTCAAGTGCTTCCGCGACGAAGACCTGCGTGCCGACCGCCAGCCGGAATTCACCCAGATCGACGTGGAGACCTCCTTCATGACCGCGCCCCAGGTGCGTGAAATCATGGAAGAGATGATCCGCAAGCTCTGGCTGCACATCCTGAACGTGGACCTGGGCGACTTCCCCATCATGACCTTCGACGAAGCCATGCGCCGCTTCGGCTCCGACAAGCCGGACCTGCGCCTGCCCATGGAGCTGGTGGATGTGGCAGATCTCTTGACCGAGGTGGAGTTCGCGGTGTTCGCCGGCCCCGCCAAGGATCCGAAAGGCCGTGTGGCGGCCCTGAAGGTACCGGGCGGCGCGGAGCTGTCTCGCAAGCAGATCGACGAGTACACCAAGTTCGTCGGCATCTACGGTGCCAAGGGCCTGGCCTGGATGAAGGTCAACGACGCCGGGAGCGGCCTCGAAGGGGTGCAGTCCCCGGTGGCCAAGTTCCTCTCTGACGCCATCGTGCGCGAGATCCTGGCCCGCACCGGCGCGATGGATGGCGACATCATCTTCTTCGGCGCCGATTCCAAGAAGGTTGTGTGCGATGCCATGGGCGCCCTGCGCCTGAAGGTGGGCCGCGATCTGGGCCTGGTGGAGAACGTCTGGAAGCCGCTCTGGGTCATCGACTTCCCCATGTTCGAGGAAGATGGCGAAGGCGGCCTGGCGGCCATGCACCACCCCTTCACCGCCCCGAGCAACCTGGGCCCGGCCGAGCTGAAAGCGAACCCGGTGGGCGCTTACGCGAACGCCTACGACATGGTGATCAACGGCTACGAAGTGGGTGGCGGCTCTGTGCGTATCCACAACAGCGAGATGCAGTCCACCGTGTTCGACATCCTGGGGATCACCCCGGACGAGCAGCGCCTGAAGTTCGGCTTCCTGCTGGATGCCCTGAAATACGGCACCCCGCCCCACGCCGGCCTGGCCTTCGGTCTGGACCGCCTCAGCATGCTGCTGACCGGCACCGACAACATCCGGGATGTCATCGCCTTCCCGAAAACCACGGCGGCCGCCTGTCTGATGACAGACGCCCCGAGCTTTGCCAACCCGGCCCAACTGGGCGAGCTGGCGATTGCGACCACCGTCAAGGGTGACGAATAAGCCGTTATCGGCAACAAAGGCCGCAGCGATGCGGCCTTTCCCGTTTCCCCCTGGTCGATACCAGTGTTACTGAAATTTCCAACTATAACGGAGAGTCCCTATGGCAGGTCACAGTAAATGGGCCAACATCAAACACCGCAAGGCGGCGCAAGACGCCAAGCGCGGCAAGATCTTCACCAAGCTGATCCGCGAAATCACCACCTCCGCGCGTCTGGGTGATGCCGATCCTGCCAACAACCCCCGCCTGCGTGCGGCGGTGGCGGCAGCCCTGACCAGCAACATGACCCGCGACACCATCAACCGCGCCATCCAGCGTGGCGCCGGCGGCGGTGACGGCGAGCAGCTCGAGACCATCGTGTACGAAGGGTACGGCCCGGCCGGTTCCGCCGTCATGGTGGAGTGCCTGACCGACAACCGCAACCGTACCGTGGCCGAAGTGCGTCACGCCTTCAGCAAGTGCGGCGGCAACCTGGGGACCGACGGCTCCGTGGCCTATCTGTTCACCAAGAAGGGGGTGCTGACCTTCGTGGGTGCCGATGAAGACGCCCTGATGGACGCCGCCCTGGAAGCCGGTGCCGACGACGTGGTAACCGAAGAAGATGGCACCATCGAGGTCTACACCACCCCGAACGACTTCGGCACCGTGCTGGACGGTCTGGAAGCTGCCGGCTTCAAACCCGAGAGCGCCGAAGTGACCATGATCCCCTCCACCGAGGCGGAACTGGATGCCGAGACCGCGCCCAAGCTGATGCGCCTCATCGACATGCTGGAAGATCTGGACGACGTGCAGGAGGTGTACCACAACGGCTCCATCTCCGACGAGATCGCCGCGACCCTGTGATCCCTCAGGGCAAAGGGGAGGGCGACCACAACGGTCCTCTTCCCCGGCTCCGACGAGATTGCCGCGACCCTGTGATTGCCTCTCGGGAGCGCTGTGATCCCCCAGTGCAAGGGGAGGGCGATCACAACGGTCCTCTTCCCCGGCTCCGGCGAGATCACCGGCCGCTCGCGACCCTGTTCAGGTTCGCGAACACACAGGTGTGACATCTTGTTCACCTTCGCAAAAACGGCAGCCCGGGCTGCCGTTTTTTTATGTGCCAGACCGCGCACCTCCCCTTGTGGTTCGATTTCCTCTCTTAATGTTCGCTTAAGTTTGCCGTCCTAGGATGACCCCGTATCTGGACCTCCCTGGCTCTTGTCCTGTTTTTCAGGGCCGAGTGTCGGGATGGTCACCACGAAGCCTGCTGGCAGGTTGTTAGTTCCACTGGTTTGTCGGAGTCTCTCTATGCGTCTCACTCTGGGAGTGATGAAGGTCAATCTGTTGCTGGTGTTGCTGTTTGCACTGGTCTTCAACTGGCCCATTTTCCTGCACTTTTATCGCATTCTCAGCGCCCTTGAACACGTCAAGGCGGGGTTTGTCCTCTCCATTCCCCTGGTACTGGTGGCGGCCCTCAACGCGGTGTTCCTGCCCTTTACCTTCCGTTATCTGCTCAAGCCCTTTTTCGCATTGCTCATCCTGACCGGCTCCCTGGTCAGCTACGCCATGCTCAAGTACGGGGTGATCTTCGACATGGGCATGATGCAGAACATCATCGAAACCAACAGCGGGGAGGCGGGCTCCTACCTCAACGGTTCCGTGGTGCTCTGGTTCCTGCTGACCGGCCTGCTGCCGGTGCTGGTCCTGCTGTGGGTGAAGATTGAGTACCCCCGTCCCTGGTACAAGGGGCTGGGTCTGCGCCTCGGCTCCATCGCCCTCTCCTTGCTGTTTCTGATGGGGGCTGCCGCCCTTTATTACCAGGATTACGCCTCGGTCGGGCGCAACAACAAGTCCCTCGGCAAGGAGATAGTGCCCGCCAACTATGTGCACGGGCTCTACAAGTACGCCCGGGATGTGGTCTTCGCCACTCCCATTCCCTACCAGCAGATCGGCACCGATGCCAGGGTGATCGGCCAGCATGAGAAGCCGACCCTGATGTTCCTGGTGGTGGGGGAGACGGCCCGCAGCCAGAACTACTCCCTCAACGGCTACAAGAAGGAGACCAACGGCTTCACCGAGAAGGAGGCCAATGTGGTCTCGTTCAGGAACGTGCGCTCCTGCGGCACCGCCACTGCGCTCTCCGTGCCCTGCATGTTCTCGAACATGACCCGGCGCGGCTATGACGAGGCCAGGGCCCAGTCCCAGGACGGCTTGCTGGACGTGCTGCAACATGCCGGGATCTCGGTGCTCTGGAAGGAAAACGACGGCGGCTGCAAGGGGGTGTGCAAAAACGTCCCCACCATCGAGATTGAGCCCAAGGCATTCCCCGCATACTGCTCCGGCAATGCCTGTCATGACGAGGTGCTGTTGCAGGGGCTGGATCAGCAGATCGCCGACATGCAGGGCAAGCAGGGCAGCAAGCTGGTGGCCTTCCACCTGATGGGCAGCCACGGTCCGACCTACTATCGCCGCTACCCGGCCGCCGATCGCGTCTTCCTGCCGGACTGCCCGCGCAGCGACATCGAGAACTGCAGCAACGAAGAGCTGGTGAACACCTATGACAACACCATCCGCTACACCGACAAGGTGCTGGCCCAGCTCATCGACAAGCTCAAGAGCCTGGAAAGCCAGTACAACGTGGGGCTGGTCTATCTGTCGGATCACGGTGAATCCCTCGGCGCCATGGGGCTCTATCTGCACGGCACCCCCTACAAGTTCGCACCGGACGATCAGACCCGGGTGCCGCTCCTGACCTGGTTCTCTCCCCAGTTGCAGGCGGACCGTCAGCTCAATCTGGATTGCCTGCAACAGGAGGCAGCCAGCAAGCGCTTCTCCCACGACAACCTGTTCCACTCCATGCTCGGCATCATGGACGTGCAGACCCAGGTCTATGAGGGCAAGCTGGATCTGTTCAAGCCGTGCCGGGCGGGGTAAATGGGCCCGAGCGGTTGAGCGGCACGACAACCTGTTGCCCCGCACCATGCTCGGCATCATGGACGTGCAGACCCAGGCCTATGACGGCAAGCTGGATCTGTTCAAGCCGTGCCGGGCGGGGTGAATGGGCCGGAACGGTTGAGCGGCACGACAACCTGTTGCCCCGCACCATGCTCGGCATCATGGATGTGCAGACCCAGGTCTATGACGGCAAGCTGGATCTGTTCAAGCCGTGCCGGGCGGGGTGAACTACGGCGTCCGATTACGCCGCTACGGGGCTAATCGAACCTACGCTCTGTTCAAACCTTGTAGAGCGAGGTAAACCGGCGAAAACAGACCATAAAAAAACGGCAGCCACTGGCTGCCGTTTTCGTGTCCGAAGGGGTGGGCCTTACTTCTGCTCCATGATGATCTGCAGCAGATCCCCTTCCAGCAGGGAGCGCTTGACCAGGGCGAAGCCGCCGATGGTGGGCTGGTTCTGGAAGCGCGCCTTCACGATGGGCAGGCCGCGATGGAAACTTGGCAGAGACTGGTGCTCGACACAGCGGCGGATGGCCGGGATCAGGATCTCTTCGGCGGCGGTGATTTCACCGGCGATGAGCACCTTCTGGGGGTTGAACAGGTTGACCGTGATGGCGATGGCGCGCCCCAGGTGCTCCCCCACGTTCTCGATCACGCTGCGGGCCAGCTCGTCACCGGCCACCGCCGCCTTGCACACCTCCTGAATGGTGATGTGCTTCTCTTGCAGCGAACTCAGGTGACCGCGGCTGATGAGCTCCTTCACCTTGTCGACGATGGCCTCGTTGGAGGCGATGGTCTCGAGGCAGCCGAAGTTGCCGCAGTGGCAGCGCTTGCCAAGGGGTTCGACCTGGATGTGGCCTATTTCGCCGACGTTGCGGTTCTGGCCAAGAAACACCTTGCCTTTGGTGATGATGCCCGAGCCCGTCCCCTGGTGGACACTCACCAGGATGGAGTCCATGCAGTCGCGGGACTCGCCGAAGAAGTGCTCGGCCAGCGCCAGCGAACGGGTGTCGTTGCCCACGTAGCAGGGGAGGTTGAAGTGGTGCTCCAGGAGCTTGGCGAGCCCCAGGTTGCGGATCTGGTAGGTGGGGGTGTAGATGACCATGCCGGATTCCGGGTTGACCAGACCCGGCATGGTCAGCGCGATGCTGATGAGGTTGCGGCTGCGATCCTGATTGGCGTCGATGAAGGCGCCAATCTCCCGCAGCAGCATGTCCACCACGGGTTGCTGCTCGATCTCGGTCACCTGGGTGATGTGCTGATCGAGCTCCTTGCCGTCGAGGTCATACAGGGAGAGCTGCAGGTAGCCGCGACCCAGCTTGGCGGACACAAACTGGAAGCGATGCTTGATGGTGGTCAGGGAGATGGCGCGGCGCCCGCCGGTGGAGGCTTGCGGCGAGGTCTCCCTGATGAGGCCGTGCTCGATCAGTTGCCGGGTTATCTTGGTCACGCTGGCCGGGGCCAGCTGACTCAACTCGGCAATTTTGACCCGCGAGATGGGCCCCTGCAGGTCAATGAGGCGATAGACGACCGCACTGTTTACCTGCTTGATAAGATCTACGTTTGCTATTTGTCCGCCAGTCATAGTGTCACTGTGTTGTGTAGTGTCCGTTAACCACGGTCCCGCAGACCGCGAAGGCCTGATCAAAGACGGTGAGGTTGGCAATTTTTCCGACCTGGATACTACCGAGACGCGAGTCCCATCCAATGGCGCGAGCGGGGTAAAGGGTGGCCATTCTCAGTGCTTCGTCGAGCGGCAATCCGACCTGTTTGACCAGATTTTCCACCCCTTCGATCATGGTGAGGGCGGAGCCGCCGAGTGTACCATTCTCATCGACGCACTGACCATCGCGGAAATAGACGGTTGCGCCGCAAAAATCAAATTTCTCAAAGCCTTCCGGTGCACCTGCCGCCGCGGTTGCATCGGTGACCAGCACCAGCCGCTCCCCCAGCATCCTGTGCGCCAGACGCACGTTGGCCCAGTGTACGTGGTGGCCGTCGACGATGATGCCCGCATAGACATCCTTGCGATCGTAGATGGCACCGACCACGCCGGGCTCGCGACCATTCAGGGTCGGGGTCATGGCGTTGTAGAGGTGGGTGGCAAAGCGCATGCCGTTGTCAAAGCCCGCCATGGCCTGGTCGTAGTTGGCGGCGGTGTGGCCGGCGGAGACCAGGATGCCGGCCTCCACCAGACGGCGGATGTGCTCGGGCTTGTTGCGCTCCGGCGCCAGGGTGATCTTGGCGATGGCGTCCGCGTTGTCGCAGAAGAAGTCGATCATCTCGTCGGCGGGCTGGCGGATCTGTTCGGCCGGGTGGATCCCCTTGCGCTTGAGGTTGGTGTAGGGCCCTTCCAGATGGACGCCAAGCACCTCGTTGGGGTGGGCGGCCATGTAGTCGCGGGTGACGGCGACGGCCTGCTTCATGTCCGCATCCGGGCTGGTGATCAGGGTCGGCAGGAAGCTGGTGGTCCCGGATTTCAGGTTGGCCGCCTGCATGGTGGCCAGGGTGTCCGTGGTGATGTGACCGTTGAACATGACGCCACCGCAGCCGTTGAGCTGGACGTCGATGAAGCCGGCGCTGAGGTTGGCGCCCTGGAGGTCAATCTGCTCGATGCCGGCGGGCAGTTCTGCCTGGCGGGAGATGGCGACAATCTTGTCGCCATCGATGACCACGCCATAACCGGTCAGCACGCAGCTGCCGGTGTAGAGAGTGCAATTAGTCAGAGCGTACATGGGAGCTCCTCAGAGGTGCTTGATATTGTCGGCTTCCAGTTGCTGGAAGTAGCGCACCGTCTTGACCTTCAACTCCATGGTGGAAGGTTCGTCGCACACCACAATCCCTTTCGGATGCAGTTGCAGGGTGGAGATGGTCCACATGTGGTTGACGCTGCCCTCCACGGTGGCCTGCAGGGCCTGGGCCTTGGCGTGACCGACCACCAGGATCAGGATCTCTTCGGCGTCCATCAGGGTGCCGACACCCACGGTCAGGGCCAGCTTGGGCACCTGCTCCATGTCGCCGCCAAAGAAGCGGGAGTTGGCGATGCGGGTGTCTTCGGTCAGGGTCTTGACCCGGGTACGGGAAGCCAGGGAAGAGGCCGGTTCGTTGAAGGCGATGTGGCCGTCATTGCCGACGCCGCCCATGAACAGGTGGATCTTGCCGTAGGACTTGATCTTGTCTTCGTAACGCTGGCACTCGGCCACCAAATCCTCGGCGTTGCCATTGAGGATGTTGATGTTTTCCGGGCGAATGTCCACGTGATTGAAGAAGTTGTTGTGCATGAAGCTGTGGTAGCTCTCCGGGTGTTCCTTGGGCAGCCCTACGTACTCGTCCATGTTGAAGGTGACCACGTTCTGGAAGCTCACCTCGCCGGCTTTATGCAGCTCAATCAGGCGCTTGTAGGTGTTGAGCGGGGTACCGCCAGTGGGCAGACCCAGCACGAAGGGGCGCTCGGCAGTGGGTTTGAACGCATTGATGCGGTCAACGATGTAACGGGCAGACCAGAGACCCACCTGGCTGGCAGACTTCAACGGGATCAGGCGCATTCTATATACCTCAGTACGGTTGCCGCACAGGGAGTGACGGCAAGGGACCAGACACGGATTCAAGTTGTTTTATAGCGTAAATAAAGATTGCGAACTAAGCCACATCTATCGGCTACCTTTATCTCTGTTGAGTGATAATGATCACGAAAGCTGGTTTATTAATTTGCGCAGCGAAATAAAACACATAGACTGCCAATCAAGCCTTGATGGCTTATGCGTCGAACGTGATAAGCACTTAATTTCTAGAAAAACACCAACTAAGGAGAGGAACCGTGAACATTCTCGGTTATTTGCAAAAGATCGGCCGTGCCCTGATGGTGCCGGTAGCGGTATTGCCTGCCGCCGCGATCCTGATGGGGATTGGCTACTGGATTGACCCGAACGGTTGGGGTGGCGGAAGCCCTCTGGCTGCGTTTCTGATCAAGGCGGGCGCCGCCATCATCGACAGTATGCCCATTCTGTTCGCCGTCGGCGTCGCTTACGGCATGTCCAAGGATAAAGACGGTTCCGCCGCGCTGGCCGGTCTGGTCGGCTTCCTGGTGGTCACCACCCTGCTGAGCCCGGGCGCCGTGGCCCAGATCAAGGGTATCCCGGCCGACCAGGTGCCGGCAGCCTTTGCCAAGATCAGCAACCAGTTCGTCGGCATCCTGTGTGGTGTCATCGCCGCCGAGCTCTACAACCGCTTCAGCAGCGTGGAGCTGCACAAGGCGCTGGCCTTCTTCTCCGGTCGTCGTCTGGTGCCGATCGTGACCTCCGTGGTGATGATCGTCGTCTCCTTCATCCTGATGGCCGTCTGGCCTGTCATCTATGGTGGCTTGGTGAGCTTCGGTGAATCCATCGTCAGCATGGGCTCCACCGGTGCCGGCATCTACGCCTTCTTCAACCGTCTGCTGATCCCGGTCGGTCTGCACCACGCCCTGAACTCCGTGTTCTGGTTCGACGTGGCCGGCATCAACGACATCCCGAACTTCCTGGGTGGCCAGTCCTCCATCGACGCCGGCAAGGCTGTCGTGGGCGTGACCGGCATGTACCAGGCCGGCTTCTTCCCCATCATGATGTTCGGTCTGCCGGGTGCCGCACTGGCCATCTACCACAGCGCGAAGAAAGAGAACAAAGAGAAGGTTGCGTCCATCATGATCGCTGCCGCCTTTGCCGCCTTCTTCACCGGGGTGACCGAGCCGCTCGAGTTCTCCTTCATGTTCGTGGCGCCGGTACTGTACGTCATCCACGCCCTGCTGACCGGTATCTCCGTGTTCATCGCAGCCTCCATGCACTGGATCGCCGGTTTCGGCTTCAGCGCCGGTCTGGTGGATATGGTGCTCTCCAGCCGCAACCCGCTGGCGACCCAGTGGTACATGCTGCTGGTACAGGGTCTGGTCTTCTTCGGCCTCTACTACGTGGTCTTCCGCGCAGTGATCGCCAAGTTCAACCTGAAAACCCCGGGTCGTGAAGATGACGAAGCCGTGCCGGTACAGGCTCAAACCACCGACCGCACCGAGCTGGCCAAGCAGTATCTGGAAGTGCTGGGTGGTCAGGAGAACCTGGTGACCATCGATGCCTGCATCACCCGTCTGCGTCTGACCCTGAAAGACCGCAGCATCGTTGACGAGCGCAAGCTCAAAGCTCTGGGCGCGGCCGGTGTGGTCAAGCTCGGTGAGCAGAACCTGCAGGTGATTCTGGGCCCATTGGCCGAGATCATCGCCGGTGAGATGAAAGCCCTGCGTTAATCGAGCGACTCGCTCACCTCAAGTCTAAGTCCATTGTTGACATAACTAAGGGCCCCGCCTCGGGGCCCCATATAAAAAAAGCCAAGAAAATCCAACCTTTACTTCAAATGAGAGCAGCAGTTATGAACTTGAAACATTCTCTGTTAGCCATTGCCATGTCTACCGTTTTCGCCGGTCCCGCACTTGCAGCCGATGCTGCCAGGCAAGCGGTGGTCGACGCCCTCGCCAGCAACCTCGTCGTCAAGTACGAAGTCGTCACCAATGACGGTGCCGGCGCCGGTCTTGATTGCCAGGCGCTGGGCTCCGAGTGGGCGAGCTGCGGTGTTGCCAAGCTGCACCTGACCAATACCGGTGCCGACGTCACCTCCAAGGACTGGAGCATCTATGTCTCCTCCATCCGCCGCATCCAGCGGGTGGACAACGACCAGTTCACCATCACCCACCTGACCGGCGACCTCTATCGTTTGACGCCGACCGAGAAGTTCCAGGGCTTTGCCAAGGACGCCACGGTCGAGGTGCCCCTGGTGGTGGAATACTGGGTATTGTTCGAATCTGACATCATGCCGAACTGGTATGTCGCCAGTGAAGGGGCCGAGCCGAAAGTGCTGGCCAGCATGAGCAACATCGACGATGCCAGCACCTACGAGAAGCCGATGCCGGCCGATGGCTGGAAGCGCACCAAGGATGACAACAACATCCTGATGAACAGCGAGACCCGTTTCGCCGCCAACCAGACCAGCACCCTGCTGCCTGCCGGCAAGATTGACGACCGCATCCTGCCAAGCCCGATGAAGCAGGTGGTCAAGGCCGGCCCGCAAATCGACTTCTCCACCATCAAGCTCAATGCCCTTGACCTGCCGAGCGATCGCGCCGAGGCCCTGAAGGCGCAACTGACCAAGCTGGGTGTTACCCTCTCCGACACCGGCTACCCGGTCACCATCAAGCTCGGCAGCAAGCTCAAGCAGGCCGAAGGCTACGACATGACCATCGGCAAGAAGGGCACCGTCATTCAGGGGCACGACGTTGACGGCGCCTTCTGGGGCGCCCAGTCTCTGATCTCTCTGCTGGGGGTTGACGACAAGCTGGTGAGCCAGATGAGCGTCGAGGATGCGCCGCGCTTTGAATACCGGGGCATGCAGACCGACGTGGCCCGTCACTTCCGAAGCCCGGAGACCATGAAGAAGCTGGTGGATCAGATGTCCGCCATGAAGCTCAACGTGCTGCACCTGGGGCTGACCAACGATGAAGGCTGGCGTCTGGAGATCCCGGGCCTGCCGGAGCTGACCGACGTCGGCAGCCAGCGTTGCCATGACGAGTCCGAAACCAAGTGCCTGATGCCGCAGCTTGGCTCCGGCCCCACCAGCGACAACCAGGGCTCCGGTTTCTACAGCAAGGCGGACTACATCGACCTGGTACGCTATGCCAAGGCCCGCGGTGTGACCGTGATCCCCGAGATCAACATGCCGGCCCACGCCCGTGCCGCCGTGGTCTCCATGGAGGCGCGCTACAAGCGTCTGATGAGCGAGGGCAAAGAAGCCGAGGCCAACCAGTTCCGTCTGACTGACCCGGCCGATACCTCCAACGTCACCTCGGTACAGTTCTACGACAAGATGTCCTTCATCAACCCCTGCCAGCCGGGTGCCGCCACCTTCGTTGCCAAGGTGATGGACGAAGTGGCCCAGATGCACCAGGCCGCCGGCCAGCCGCTGACCGCCTGGCACTACGGTGGTGACGAGGCGAAGAACATCATGCAGGGCGGTGGTTACCAGGATCCGGCCGTCACCAAGAAAGAAGATCTGGTGGCCTGGAAGGGCAATGTCGACTCCAGCAAGCAGGACAAGCCGTTCGGCAAGTCCCCCATGTGCCAGAAGATGATCGACGATGGCAAGATCAAGGACGTGGCCGAGCTGCCGGTCTACTTTGCCAAGGAAGTGAGCGAGATGGTCAAGGGCCACGGCTTCTCCACCCTGCAGGCGTGGGAAGATGGCCTGAAGTACGCCACGGATGCCAGCGTATTCGCCACCGACAAGACCCGGGTCAACTTCTGGGAAACCCTCTACTGGGGTGGTTTCAACGAGGCGATGAAGTGGGCGCACAAGGGCTATGACGTGGTGCTCTCCAACCCGGATTACCTCTACTTCGACTTCCCGAACGAGGTACACCCGGCCGAGCGCGGCTACTACTGGGCAACCCGCTTCAACGACACCCGCAAGGTGTTCGCCTTCGCCCCGGAAAACCTGCCGCAGAACGCCGAGACCTCGGTTGACCGCGACGGCAACGCCTTCGTGGCCAAGGGTGACCAGGATCCGGTCAAGTTCAAGGGGATCTCCGGTCAGCAGTGGAGTGAAACCGTGCGCACCGATGCCCAGTACGAATACATGGTCTATCCGCGCATCTTCTCCGTGGCCGAGCGCGCCTGGCACAAGGGCGGCTTCGAGCTCGATTACGTGAAGGGTCGCGAGTTCTCCGGCACCACCAAGCACGTGAACAAGGCCACCCTGAACAAGGAGTGGAACCAGTTTGCCAACGTGCTGGGTCAGCGCGTACTGCCGAAACTGGACCAGGCCGGGGTGGAATATCGCCTCTCCGTACCGGGTGCCAAGGTGGTGAACGGTGTGCTGGAAGCGAATGTGGATCTGCCGGGTCTGCCCATCCAGTACAGCCTGGATGGCAAGAGCTGGAGCGCCTACGACGCTGCCGCCAAGCCGACCGTGGATGGCAAGGTCTACCTGCGTACCACCAGCTTCGATGGCAAGCGTACCAGCCGCGTCACCGAGCTGAACTGATAGCTAGCCTTCAATCCATAACGCAAGGTGGGTCGCAAGACCCGCCTTTCCCAAGGTCGATGGCCATCGGGTTTGGGAAAGGTTGACTCTGCGTGTGAACCTTTGTTGTGTGTGTTTTGTCTGTTTTTCATCACTTGAGACCCCGCCCCGTGCGGGGCTTTTTTTGACCAGGATCTCTGCAATTTCTCCCGTTTCGCCGTTTTTGGTGCGCCAATGACCCGAATTGGCCAAATTCAGGTTGAGGCAGGGCGCGTAATGAGGGATCATACCCGGCTTGACGGCGGGGGTATGAGGGTGCCAGCCGGCACAACGTCCGCCAGTGACGCATTTTTGAGGTGAGCCATGAGTCAGGCGAACAGCCCAACTAACTTTATTCGTCAGATCATTGATGAAGATCTGGCCAGCGGTAAGCACAGCAGCGTGCATACCCGTTTCCCGCCGGAGCCGAACGGTTATCTCCATATCGGCCACGCCAAATCCATCTGCCTGAACTTCGGCATCGCCCGCGACTATCAGGGTCAGTGCAACCTGCGTTTCGATGACACCAACCCGGCGAAGGAAGACATCGAGTTCGTGGAGTCCATCAAGCAGGACGTCCAGTGGCTGGGTTTCCAGTGGAGCGGCGAGATCTGCTACTCCTCCGACTATTTCCACAAGCTGCACGGCTATGCCATCGAGCTCATCGAGAAGGGACTGGCCTATGTGGACGAGCTCTCCCCGGAGCAGATGCGCGAATACCGCGGCACCCTGACTGCCCCTGGCAAGAACAGCCCGTTCCGCGATCGCAGCGTGGAAGAGAACCTTGCCCTGTTCGCCAAGATGAAAAACGGTGAGATGGCCGAAGGCTCCGCCTGCCTGCGCGCCAAGATCGACATGGCATCCCCCTTCATGGTGATGCGCGATCCCGTCATCTATCGCATCAAGTTTGCCCACCACCACCAGACCGGTGACGAGTGGTGCATCTACCCGATGTATGACTTCACCCACTGCATCTCGGACGCCCTGGAGGGGATCACCCACTCCCTGTGTACCCTGGAGTTCCAGGACAACCGTCGCCTGTATGACTGGGTGCTGGACAACATCAGCATCGACTGTCACCCCCGTCAGTACGAGTTTTCCCGTCTGAACCTCGAATACACCGTCATGTCCAAGCGCAAGCTGAACCTGCTGGTAACCGAGGGGCACGTGAACGGCTGGGATGATCCGCGCATGCTGACCGTCTCCGGTCTGCGCCGCCGTGGTTACACCCCGGCCTCCATCCGCGAGTTCTGCAAGCGCATCGGTGTGACCAAGCAGGACAACATCGTCGAGATGAGCATGCTGGAAGCCTGCATCCGCGACGATCTCAACGAGAACGCCCCGCGCGCCATGGCCGTGCTGCACCCGGTGAAGGTGGTGATCGAGAACCTGGCGGCCGACGAGGTGCTGACGGCGCCTGCGCACCCGAACAACGCTGAGATGGGCACCCGCGAGCTGAACTTCACCCGCGAGATCTTCATCGACGAGGCGGACTTCAAAGAGGAAGCCAACAAGCAGTTCAAGCGGCTGGTGCTGGGCAAGGAAGTGCGCCTGCGCAACGCCTACGTCATCAAGGCCGAACGGGTCGAGAAGGATGCCGACGGCAAGGTCACCTGCATCTACTGCTCTTACGACCCTGAGACCCTGGGCAAGGATCCGGCGGACGGTCGCAAGGTGAAAGGGGTGATCCACTGGGTCAGCGCCACTCACTCCCTGCCGGCCGAAGTGCGTCTCTACGACCGTCTGTTCAAGGTGCCGAACCCGGGCGCCGAGGATGACTTCGAAGCGGCCCTGAATCCGGAATCCCTGGTGATCATTGAAGGGGCCCGGGTGGAGGCTTCCCTGAAGGATGCCAAGCCGGAGTTTGCCTACCAGTTCGAGCGTGAAGGTTACTTCTGCGCCGACAACAAGCTCTCCAGTCCGGAGCGCCTGGTGTTCAACCGCACCGTGGCCCTGCGTGACGTCTGGGGCAAGGCCGAGGCCTGATAGAAGAGGGCAGGGGAGACCCTGCCGCTTCTGGTCCGGATTGCGGACACAAAAAAGCCAGCATCATGCTGGCTTTTTTATTGTGCCGACCCGGCCGAATCAATCGTCGTGCTTGCAGTCACCGTTGGCGCAGTGGCCATACAGGTAAAGGCTGTGGTTGGTCAGGCGGATGTTGTGCGCCTTGGCGATGTCGCGCTGGCGCTGTTCGATCACCTCGTCGGAGAACTCGATCACCTTGCCGCAGTCGAGGCAGACCAGGTGGTCGTGGTGCTCCTGGGTGGCCAGCTCGAACACCGACTTGCCCCCTTCGAAATGGTGGCGGGTAACGATACCGGCATCATCAAACTGGTTGAGAACGCGATAAACGGTAGCGAGACCAATCTCCTCGCCCTGATCGATCAGCCGTTTGTACAGATCTTCCGCACTGGTGTGCTGGCAGTCCGGCTGTTGCAGGATTTCCAGGATCTTGACACGGGGCAAGGTGATCTTGAGCCCGGCCTTTTTTAACGCTTGGTTGTTGTCTGCCATTTCTATTTATTCGCATTCTCGAAGGTGTGGTTATTCTGATTGACTGCCGCTGTAATGGCAACCACGAACTCGCTTGGCCTGTCATTATAGGTCGTAGCCAAGTTAAAAATAAACCCAGCAATTCAAGGGCTTTAGCTCATCAAGCCCGTCATGGGAATATTCAGGCCCGCTTGCTCGACCAGAGAATGTTGATACTATGTGACTTCCTTATAGTCTGGTCGGATGAGATCCATGGATTGGCTTTTCGGCAATGCCGCCTGGGTGCGCTGCGCCCTCAACGCCTGGCCCCCCTTCTGGGGTGCAGGCATCAAGATAGAAACCCTGAGCCCCGATTTCCGCTTCTGCCGGGTCACTCTCAAGTCCCGCTGGTGGAACAAGAATGCCAACCGGACCCAGTTCGGTGGCAGCATGTTCGCCATGACGGATCCCATCTACCCGTTGATGCTGATGGGCTATTTCAAGAACCGCTACTACGTGTGGGACAAGGCGGGCAGCATCAATTTCATCAAGCCGGGCAAGGGCAAACTGGTGGCGGAGTTCACCCTGAGCGACGCCAAGCTGGCATCGATCGTGGCGGCGACCGAGGGGGGAGAGAAGCACTTTCCCGAGTTCGAGGTGCAGGTGCAGGATGGTCAGGGCGAGCTGGTGGCCCAGGTGAAGCGCACCCTCTATGTCAGATCCAAGCACCAGCACAGGGGGGGCTGAATGCCTGCTGCAGATGCAACAAGGGCCCCGTCGGGGCCCTTGTTGCATGAAGAGGGAGGGAGATCAGATCACTCCAGCTCGCCCAGGCACATCTCTTCGTGCAGCTGTTTGCACCAACCCTTGACGCGCTCGGCGGTCAGTTCGGGTTGGCGATCTTCGTCGATGCCCAGGCCCACGAAGTGCTTGTCATCCACGAGCGCCTTGGAGGCTTCGAACTCGTAGCTCGCGGTCGGCCAGTGGCCGATGATGATGGCGCCCTTGGCTTCGACGATGTCACGCAGGGTGCCCATGGCGTCGAGGAAGTACTCGGCATAGTCTTCCTGATCGCCGCATCCGAAGATGGCCACCAGCTTGTTGTTGAAGTCGATCTCTTCGAGTTCGGGGAAGAAGTCGTCCCAATCGGCCTGGGCTTCGCCGTAGTACCAAGTCGGGATGCCGAACATCAGCAGATCGAAGCTGTCGATGTCGGCCTTGCTGCTCTTGGCAATGTCACGGACTTCAATCAGTTGTTTGCCCAGTTCTTTCTGGATCATCTTGGCGACAGCTTCGGTATTACCGGTATCGCTGCCGAAAAACAGACCTACACTAGCCATAGTGTTTCGTTACCCGTATCTGGTGTTGATGCTTGACGGTTCAGATTGCGATGCCTGCTGCATGAGCAGACTCGATCTGTTGCTTCAGGATAGATTGGATCAGCTCGGCTCGGCTGACGTTCTGTTGCAGCGCAAGTTGGTTCAGGCGCTCCAGCAACTCGGCTTCCACCTTTAACTCGACCCGTTTCAGCCCGTTCTCACGATCGCGCTTGAGCTGGTTGCGCTTGTTGATCTTGAGCTGGGTCTCGCGGGGGAGTGGATTGGTCTTTGGCCTGCCGGGGCGCTTCTCAGTTGCGAACAGATCCAGTGTTGTTCGATCAGTTTGCTGTTTGGCCATACATCACAGATGAAAAGTAGTTAGCCGATCCCTGAGCCTTCCCAGCCCATTTCGATCAGCCCCTTGGCGACAAAACCCGCGCAACCCAGAAACAGCACCAGCCAGACGATGAAGCGGCCGAAGCGGGGCACATTGCCCCGTTTGAGCACGTCCTGAATGGCCAGACCAATCAGCAGGAAGATGGCCACGAAGAACAGTTTCAGGCCCAGACTCTCGATGAGATCGATGTGTTCACTCAGCATGGATTGCGCGCACTCCTTAAGACGGGCGCACTATATCACAAAGGATTTGAAACTGTTAACCGCCTGTCGACAGGAAATCCACAACCAGTTTGTTGAACAAAACCGGCTTTTCCGCGTGCAGCCAGTGACCCGTGCCGGCGATGACGCGGGCCTTGGCGGCCGGGAACTGGGCCATCGCGGCCCCGGTGTATTCGGGCAGTATATAGTCGGAGTCGCCCCCCTTGATGAAGAGTGTCGCGCCTTCGAAGCGGCGTTCATCGTCAGGCCAGCCCATGATGTTGGCGTAGTTGCGCTCAAGGGCCGGCACGTTGAAACGCCACCCCCATCCAGACTCCCCTTTGGCGAAGGATTTGAGCAGGAACTGGCGCACCCCGGCGATCTCGATGTGCTCGGCCAGCATGGCTTCCGCCTCGCTGCGGCTCTGGGGGGGCGTGGCCAGCGTGGCATTGAGCCCGGCAAACACGTTCTTGTGGCGGGCGTGGGGATAGGCCACCGGGGCGATGTCCGCCACTACCAGCTTGCTGACCATTTGAGGGGCCTGCTTGGCGACCTGCATGGCGACCTTGCCCCCCATGGAGTGACCCACCAGGGCCACCTGTTCAAGTCCAAGATGGTCCAGCAGGGCCAGGATGTCCGCCGCCTGGGCCGGGTAGCTCATCTCGTCCGAGTGAAAGGAGGCGCCGTGATTGCGCAGATCGACGCTGATGACCCGGTATTGTTCACTGAGGGGGCGCGCCAGCAGGCCGAGGTTGTCCAGGCTGCCAAAGAGGCCATGGATCAGCACGACAGTCGGGCCTTCGCCCTGATCCTTGAAGTTCAATCGTGGGTATTGTTGCAAAATGACACCTTATCGGTCGTGGGCTCTATCGCCATAATTTTTAACACACTGAAAGAAAAGGATTTCATTCCTGATGGGGGATTTTTTTGTGGTTTTTTTTCAAAAATATCGCCCCGGGATCGGCTATCAGTGCGGGGGATCACACACTTGGCCCGTCATTATGCCGTATTCTCAAGGAGATTCATGCACATCTGTCCGCCCCTTGCTTGGGCTGCCGGGTCTGCCTATGTATAATCGCCGCATCCGAATTTCGACGAGTCCAGCGCATCCCTATGAAAACCATCGAGCTTGATGACGATCTCTACTTCTTTATCGCGAGCCAGACCCGGCACATCGGCGAGAGTGCGTCCGATATCCTGCGTCGCCTGCTGGAGCAACCCGCCCAGGCCGGCACGGCAACCGTGGCGGCCACGCCTGCGACGCAACCGCAACCCGTGGCCGATGCCCTGGGGCTGGAGGCACTGCTGGATTCCGGCGAGCTTCAGAAAGAAGAGAAGTCCATCAACCGCTTCATGCTGGTATTGAGCACCCTCTATCGGGACAACCCGGAAGGCTTCACCCAGGCGACCGAGATAAAAGGGCGCAAGCGCGTCTATTTTTCCCGTGACCCGGAAGCGCTGCGTGCCAGTGGCAGCACCACCAAGCCCAAGCCGGTACCGGAGACCCCGTTCTGGGTGATCACCAATACCAATACCAGCCGCAAGCAGAACATGGTGGCCCAGCTCATGAACAGCATGGGTTATGACGAGGATCTGACGGCTCGGGTGTGCGGCGCCGTTTAACCCATCAATGACTTCAGGCCTTGCCGGGCAAGGCTCAGCTCAAGGAAAACGCCATGGCACAGCATTCCCACGCCGGTCAGCCGGCTCGTCTTTGCGATCTGACCAACATTCCCCGTCTGGTCAGCGCCTACTACCTCAACAAGCCGGACATGAGCCGCCCTGAGCAGCGGGTCGCCTTCGGCACCTCCGGTCACCGCGGCAGCGCCCTGCACAGCGCCTTCACCGAATCCCACATTCTGGCGGTGACCCAGGCGCTGGTGGAGTACCGCCAGCAGGCCGGTATCACGGGGCCGCTGTTCGTCGGCATGGATACCCATGCCCTGTCTGAATCCGCCTTTGCCAGCGCGGTAGAAGTGCTGGCGGCCAACGGTGTTGAGACCCACATTCAGGCTGGCCTCGGCTTCACGCCGACCCCGGTCATCTCCCATGCCATCCTGCGCCACAACGCAGGCAAACCCGTGGCGCAGGCGGACGGCGTGGTGATCACCCCGTCCCACAACCCGCCGGAAGATGGTGGCTTCAAATACAACCCGCCCCACGGCGGCCCCGCCGAAGGCGAGATCACCAAGTGGGTGGAGGATCGCGCCAACGCGATCCTGGAAGCGGGCCTGGCCGGCGTGAAGCGGATGCCGTTTGCCGAGGCCCTCAAGAGCCCGTTCGTGGTGGAACACGACTATGTCACCCCTTATGTGGATGATCTCGAAAACGTGCTAGATCTGGCCGCCATCAAGCAGGCTGGCATCAAGATCGGCGTGGATCCGCTGGGTGGCTCCGGCGTCGCCTACTGGGACGTCATCGCCAGGCGCTACGGTCTGGACATCGAGGTGGTGAACTACAAGGTCGACCCGACCTTCTCCTTCATGACCCTGGACAAAGACGGCAAGATCCGGATGGACTGTTCCAGCCCGTTCGCGATGGCGAGCCTGATTGCCCTGAAAGACAAGTTCGACATCGCCCTTGGCAATGACCCTGACTACGACCGTCACGGCATCGTCACCAAGGCGGGCCTGATGAATCCGAACCACTATCTGGCGGTGGCCATCCAGTATCTGTTCACCCACAGAACCGGCTGGCCCAAGGGGGCGGCCGTCGGCAAGACGCTGGTCTCCTCTTCCATGATCGACCGGGTGGCCGGCGAGATCGGTCGCACCCTCAAAGAGGTGCCGGTCGGCTTCAAGTGGTTCGTGGACGGTCTCTACAGCGGCGAGTTCGGCTTTGGCGGCGAGGAGAGCGCGGGTGCCTCCTTCCTGCGCAAGGACGGTACCGTCTGGACCACCGACAAGGATGGCTTCATTCTGGCGCTGCTGGCGGCCGAGATCCTGGCGGTGACCGGCAAGGATCCCCAGGCCCACTACGATGCGCTCGAAGCCAGATTCGGCCGCTCCAGCTACCGCCGCATCGATGCCCCGGCCAACAGCGCCCAGAAGGCGGTGCTCTCCAAGCTGGATCCGGCCCTGGTGGAAGCCTCTACCCTGGCTGGTGAGCCCATCCTCGCCAAGCTGACCAAGGCGCCTGGCAACGATGCCGCCATCGGCGGCCTGAAAGTGGTGACCGAGAATGGCTGGTTCGCGGCGCGCCCCTCCGGTACCGAGTCCATCTACAAGATCTACATGGAGAGCTTCAAGGGGGAGGCGCACCTGGACCTCATCCAGCAGGAAGCCCAGCAGATCGTCTCCGCCGCCCTGGCCAAAGCCGGGGTCTGACCCTTACGACAACAACCCATGTGAAAGAGGAGCCCTGGTGGCTCCTCTTCTTTTTGTGTCGGGTTGACTGCGGATCAGCCGTTGTCGACGTTGCCGGTGGCGGCCTTGCGGTTCTGCCAGCGCTTGAGGAAAGAGCGGGCCGGCAGCTTCATCAGGAAGAGAGAGAGCAGGATGATGCCGATGCCGAGCCACTGACGGCCATCCAGGGTTTCTCCCACCATCAGCACACCGCAGGAGACCGCCACCATGGGATTGGTGAGAGCCAGCATCCCCATCACCTCCGGGCCATGGCGTTTGAGTCCCCAGAGCCAGGCCCAGTAGGCCAGAGCCGTATTGAGGATCACCAGCCAGATAAGCCCGGGAGTGGCGTCAGCCCGGGGCAGGGGCATGGGGCCGGCCAGCCACCAGGCGAGCGGGATCAGCATCAGGCCGCCCAGCAGCAGCTGCCAGGCGGTCAGGGCCAGCAGATCGTCCACCGGCCAGCGTTGCATCCAGCGGCTCGACTGGCCGATGAGCAGGGTGGCGAGCAGGGCGCACGCCACGCCGACGGGATCCAGATTGGCAGAGGGATTGAGCAGCAAGAGCACCCCGACGAGCCCCATCACCCCCAGCAACAGCCACTTGAGCGTCGGTCTGACACCGTCTTGCAGCCAGGCCAGCCCCATCAGGATGAGGGGCAGCGTCGCTCCCAACGTACCCGCCACGGCGCCGGGCAGGCGAAACGCCGCCACGAACAGCAGGGCGAAGAAGGCGGTGATGTTGCAAAACGCCAGCAGGAACTGCCTGCTCCAGACGAGAGGCGGTCTGCGGGGATGGAGCAACAGCAGCAGCACCCCGGCGGGGAGGGCGCGCCACACGGCTACCCAGTAGGGGGAGTAGTCGGTCAGGTAGAGACTGACGACGGCATAGGTGCTGCCCCAGAGCAGGGGGGCGAGCAGGGCGATCAGCAGCGGCATGGTTATCTCGTAATAAAGTATCTTTAAGTGAAGATACATTAGCCGCGAGTTGGTTTATTATCAAGTATCTTCATGTAAAGATAATGGAGCCCGAATGGAGAATGATCATGTAGATCAGCTGCTGGCCCAGTGGGCCCGGCAGCGCCCGGACCTCGACTGCTCCCCCATGGGGGTGCTGGGGAGGGTGGCGCGCATGGCGGCGATCGCCGGGCGCGAAGTGAGCGAGACCCTCAAGGAGTGCGGTCTGCTGGGGTCTGATTTCGATATCCTGGCGACCCTGCGTCGGGCCGGCGAGCCGCTGACTCCGACCGCGCTCTACCAGTCCGCCATGCTGAGTTCAGGTGCCATGACAGCCCGGCTCGACAAGCTGGAGCAGCGTGGCCTGATAAGACGTGAAGCCTCCCCCGATGACAGGCGCAGCCTGCTGGTCTGCCTGACGGGGCCGGGGCGGGAGCTGGTTGACCATGCGGTGGAACAGCACGTGGCGAACGAGCGCCGCCTGCTGGCCCCATTGACCTTGGCCGAACAGGAGCTGCTGGCAGCCCTGCTCAAGCGCTGGTTGCTGGAGAACGAATAGCAAAACGGGCCCATCGGGCCCGTTTTCGTTGGCATTGAGGCTGACTCAGTAGCCGCCTCTGGCATCCCTGACGGCAAGGCCAAGCTGCCATACCGCCATGGCGTAGTGGGTGCTGTGGTTGTAGCGGGTGATGGCGTAGAAGTTCGGCAAGCCGTACCAGTACTGATAGCCGGTGCCGACATCCAGACGCAGCAGGCTCGCCTCCTTGTGGTTGCCCAGATTGCCAGTGGGAGCCAGCCCGGCACCGCGCAGGGTGGCCACCGGGTAGCGGGTCTGGAAGCCGTGCTCATAGCCCGGCAGCTGTCCCTGGCCGCGTACTGCCACCGGCTGCCCTTTCTCCCAGCCGTGGGCCTTGAAGTAGTTGGCCACGCTGCCGATGGCATCCACCGGATCCCACAGGTTGGTGTGGCCGTTGCCGTTGAAGTCCACCGCGTAGTTGCGAAAACTCGACGGCATGAACTGGCCGTAGCCCATGGCCCCGGCATAGGAGCCCTTGGGTTCGGTGGGATCCATCCCCTCATCCCGGGTCATCACCAGGAAGGCTTCCAGCTCGCCGGTGAAGAAGTCGGCGCGGCGCGGGTAGTCAAATGCCAGGGTCGCCAGGGCGTCGAGAATGCGGGTCTTGCCCATCACCCGACCCCAGCGGGTTTCCACCCCGATGATGCCGACGATGATCTCGGGTGGCACCCCGTAGATCTGCTGCGCCCGGTTGAGTTCACTCTCGTATTCACGCCAGAAGTTGACGCCGTTCTGTACGTTGTCCGGGGTGATGAACTTGGCGCGGTAGCGGTTCCAGGCGCCGGTCGGACCGGTGGGCGGTCTGGTGGTAGGGGCCTGGGCGTCCATCAGCTTGATGATCCAGTCATAACGCTCGGCCTGGGCCAGTACCCGGTGCAGCTCGGCGCTGTCGAAGCCGTGCTTTTGCACCATCCGCTGCACGAAGTTGTCCACGTTGGAACGATTGGCGAAGTCCCCCTTGCTGACCCCGGGCTGGCTCACCTGTCCGTAGAAGGGTTTGCTCGGCGGCGTCTGGTTGATGAAGGCGCTGTTGGGCTGGGGTTTGACCACGGGCTTGGGCGCCGGCGTGCTGCTGCAGCCGTAGATCAGGGGAAACAGGGAGAGGACACAGACAAGGCGACGCATAGGGTTCTCGTGAGCCTGAAAAAGAGTGCCGTCATGGTAAAACATTGGCGTGCAGGCGCAAGTGCTCCGTGCCGGCGCGCCCCCGGGATCCCGTCAGCGCAGGGTGTGGTAGCCGCTCCAGATCCGGGTCAGGGTCGTGATGGCACAGAGCAGGGCGAAACCGTAGGCCAGTGGCACGAAGGCGGCGGGCCAGAGGCACATGAGCACGAAGAGGGCGATGGTTTCGCTCCCCTCGGTGAGCCCGCCCAGATAGTAGAGGGATTTGTGGTGGTAGACGGGGCTCTCGATGCCCCGTTTGCCCGCCATGATGGCAAAGGCCAGAAAGCTCGATCCCGTGCCCATGAAGGCGAACAGCAGGGTGGCGGCGGCCAGGGCGTTGGCCGGGTCGGCGAGGGCAAAGCCCAGCACCACGGCGGCGTAGAAGATGAAATCCAGCGTGATGTCGAGAAACCCGCCGCAGTCGGTGATGCCCGTTTCCCGCGCCACGGCGCCATCCACCCCGTCCAGCAGCCGGTTGAGCAGAATCGCCGCCAACGCCCACTGATAGCAGCCAAAGGCCAGCAGCGGCAGCGCCAGCATGCCGATGAGAAAGCCGGCGAGGCTCACCTGGTTGGCGCTCACCCCGGCCCGGTACAGGGGGCGGGCGAGCGCGGCGAGGGGGCGGCGGATAACCGGGATCAGGTGGCGATCAAACAAGGTGGTGCTCCTCTTCTGGGATGACTGGGGGGATCAACTGCAAGATGGTGCCCGGCGCATCCTCTTCGTCGTGGGTCACCAGCAGGGCGGGGATGGCCTGCGTGCGCAGGCGCTCGAACACCAGGGTTCTGAATGCCGCCCGCAGCGGCTTGTCGAGGCGGGAGAAGGGTTCGTCCAGCAGCAATGCCCTGGGCTCGGCCAGCAGGGCACGCAGCAGGCTGACGCGGGCTTTCTGGCCGCCGGAGAGCGTCCCAGGCAGCTTGTCCGCCTGAGCCTCCAGCCCGACCTCGGCCAGCGCCTCACGGGCCCGGGTCTGCCTTGCCGCCATCCCCTTGAGATGCGCCGGCATGCCGAACATCAGATTTTCGGCCACCGTCAGGTGGGCAAACAGCAGGTCATCCTGAAACAGGATGCCGACGCCTCTCTCCTGGGGGGGGAGCGGGGTGAGGCGATGTGCGCCGAGCAGGATGTCCCCGGTCAGCCGGATGGGCCCCCCGGGTGGCAGCACTCCCGCCAGGGCCGCCAGCAGGGAGCTCTTGCCACAGCCGCTCTGTCCCATCAGGGTGAGCACCTCGCCCGGGGCCACCCTGAGGGGGGGGAGCGTCAGCAGGGGGGCGCCGTCGAGGAAGAGGGTGAGTGCGGAGGTGTGCAGCATCGGGTCAGGACCTCAGGGCGGGGTTGATGCGCCGCGGCAGCCAGAGCGCCAGGGCATAGATGAAAAGGGGCAGCAGGAGTTGCAGCAGGCCGTAGAGCCCCGCCAGCCGCCGGTTGAGGCCGCTACCGATGGCCACCGCCTCCGTGGTGATGGTGACGACCCGCCCGCCCCCGAACAGCAGGGTCGGCAGGTATTGGGCCAGACTCACCGCCGCCCCGACACCGAAGGCGAACAACAGGGGACGGGCGAGCAGGGGGCCCTTGACTCGCCACCAGGCCCCCCAGGGGCTGGCCCCGAGCGTGAGGGCCACCCGGGTGAGGCGCTCGTCGAACTGGCGATAGGGGCCGTGCAGGCAGAGATAGACGTATGGAAAGACGAAGATCAACTGGCTCCAGAGTACCCAGCCAGGGCCTATGCCAGTGAATCCCAGCCCGTCGGTCTGAAGGCGCAATCCAAACAGCAGGCTGGCCTGGGGCAGCAGCAGAGGCAGGCAGACAAGCCAGAGGGTGCGTGTGGCGCGGCGCGCAGGCAACGCCTCGAGGCAGAGCACCGCCAGCAGCAGGGAGAGCGCGGCGCAGAGCAGGGCCAGCCACAGACTCTGCCACAGCAGCGGGCCCAGGCTCGGCAGCAGAGCCAGCCAGTGGTGGCTGCTCCATTCGCTCGGCCAGAGGGCGGGAAAGGACCAGCGCCGGGTCAGGGACCAGAGCAGCAGGGCGGCGAGCACCAGCAGATTGGTCAGGAGCAGCCCCCACACGCCGATGCGGGCAATGAGTGCGGGCCAGGGCGAGGCGGGGGCGCGTCGCCCATCCAGCCAGCGAGCCTTGCCGAGGGTGAGGTGGGCCCGCTCCAGCAGCCTGAGGGCGCCAAGCAGCAGCAGGTTGAGGGCGAGCAGCAAGAGGGCGCCGCTGGCACTGGCGCCGCGCCAGGCGGGGTCGGCATCCTGATACCAGAGCCAGAGTCGCACCGCCAGGGGCGGCGGGGCATCCGGCCCCAGCAGCAGGGCGAGATCCACCACCGCCAGACCATAGGCGGCCACCGCGTAGAGGGGCAGTCGCAGGGCGGGCCAGAGGGCGGGCAGCAGCAGGCGCCACCAGATCCGGGGGGCACTGAAGCCGAGGCTGGCCCCCAGCCACTGCTGGCGCGCCACCTTGGCGGGATCCAGTGCCGCCAGCGCCATCAGCAGCAGGAAGGGGGTCTCCTTGAGGATGAGCACCACGATGAGGCCAAGCCCCCAGGGATCCTTGAGGGTTTGCCAGTCCGGGGGCTGATGGGTGAGGTCAAGCAGGGGGGCGACGAGGCGCAGCAGCCAGCCGGAGGGAGCGAGCAGAAAGGCGATGCCGATGGCAAAGGCGACGTGGGGAAGCGCCAGCAGGGGGGAGAGTAGGCGGCGCAGCCAGCGCATCCAGGGACGCCCGTCCCCCTGGGCGAGCAGCAGGGCGGTGGCGCCGAGGGCCCCCAGGGTGGAGGTGCCCGCTACCCAGAGGCTCAATCCTGCGGAGTGCCAGAGTCCGGGCTGGGGGAGCAAGAGGGCGAGGTTGGCGGGGGAGAGCCCCTCGATGACCAGCAATAGCAGGCCCCCGGCGAGCGGGATCCCCAGCAGCAGGGCTCCCAGCATCAAAAAGGGCAGCAGGAGGAGAAGAGGGGCGCGTGCCTGCATGATGGATCAGTGGCCGTAGCGCTCGGCCCAGGCCGCTTCCAGCCGCGTCTGCCAGCTGGGGTGGGGCTCTGCCACTCCCTTGAAGCGCAATGCCGGACGGGTCTGGCCTGGTAGCGCCTCCTGGCGCAGCACGCTGGGATCCCCCCAGAAGGCGGGGTCGCTCTTGCGCGCCTGGGCGGCGGGGCTCAGCAGGAAGTTGACCACCACCTTGGCCCCGGCCCGGGTGGAGGCATTGAAGGGGATGGCGAGGAAATGGCTGTTGGTGAGCGCCCCTTTTTCCATGGCGATGGCCTGGACGGTGGGGGGCAGGGTGCCGTTTTGCACCGAACTCTGGGCTTCCCCCGGGTTGAAGCTGATGGCCATGGCCAGCTCGCCGTCATCGAGCAACTGCCTGGTCTCGGCGGCGCCGGTGGGGAAGAGCCTGCCCTTTCGCCAGAGCGCGGGGTGAAGCTGGTCGAGCCAGGCCCAGAGAGGGGCGGTGATGCGAAGGAAGTCGGCATCGGTCGCCTCCCGATAGAGGGGCGCCGGATCTGGTGTCAGCTCCAGCAGGATCTGCTTGAGAAAGCTAGAACCGTGAAACTGGGGAGGCTTGGGGTAGGTGAAGCGGCCGGGGTGAGCCTTTACCCAGGCCAGCAGGGCGGCCGCCGAGGTGGGAGGAACGTCTACCTGGTCGCCATCCACCATCAGATTGAGCTGGCCTATGCCCCAGGGGGCCTCCAGCCCCTCTACCGGCACGGTGAAGTCTTCACTCACCGGCAGGGCGGTGTCCACCAGGGCCATGTTGGGCAGCTCGTCGGTAAAGGGGGCCCCCAGCAGCCCCTGCTCCTTGAGCGCCTTGAAGTTCTCGCCGTTGACCCAGAGCAGGTCGATGGGGCCGTTCGACGTCTTGCCAGCCTGCTTGGCGGCCAGCAACTGGCTCACGCTCTGGGCGATGTCATCCACCTTCACCTGCACCAGCTCGACCTGGTACTGGCGAGCGATCTCCTGCCTGGCCCACACCAGGTAGGCGTTGATCTCGGGGCTGCCCCCCCAGGCGTTGAAGTAGACGGTCTGCCCCCTGGCGGCCAGCAGGGTCTGCTGCCACGACGCGTCATTGGCGTGGAGCGGGGAGGTCAGCAGCAGGGAGACAGCGGCCATCAGGGGACGGAGCAGGGCGCGAAGTCGGGTCGTGAACATGATGGTTGCCTCGTCAGAGTCAGGCGCCGCGGCGCCAGCGGTGATAACGGGCCAGCAGCGCCAGCAGGCGCCCGGGCTGGCGGGCACGGCGCCAGGCGCCAGCCACGTACTTGTTCCCCTCCATCAGGGTGGGGTAGGGGTGAACGGTGGCGAGGATCTTGCCAAGTCCCAGGCGGTGGCGCATGGCGAGGGCAAACTCGGCGATCCGCTCGCCGGCGTGAGCACCCACTATGGTGGCCCCGAGTATCCTGTCACGGCCCGGCACCGTCAGCACCTCGACAAAGCCCCCGGACTCGCCGTCGGCGATGGCTCTGTCCAGCTCGGCCATCTCGAAGCGGGTCGACTCGAAGGGGATGCCTCGGGCCCGAGCCTCTTTCTGGTTGAGGCCGACCCTGGCTATCTCCGGACTGGTATAGGTGGCCGCCGGCATGACCCTGTAGTCTGCCCGAAAGCGCCTGAACTGGCCAAAGAGGGCGTTGATGGCGGCATACCAGGCCTGATGGGCGGCAAAATGGGTGAACTGGTAGGGGCCGGCAACGTCCCCCACCGCCAGGATGCTGGGGTAGTTGGTGGCGAGGAAGCCGTCGATGGCCAGGGTGCCGCCGGGGGCCAGTTCAACCCCCAGCGCCTCCAGCCCGAAACCGCTCACGTTGGCCTCCCGGCCAAGGGCCAGCAGCAGCTGGTCCCCCTCAACCACCAGCGTCTCATCCCCCCGGCGCAGGTGCAGCCGGATGGGCAGGTTGGTGCCTTTACCGTCCATATACTCGGCCGAGGTAGCCTGCCAGCCGAGGTGCAGGGTGACGCCGTCGTGCTCCAGCTGCGCGGCCAGGGCCCCGGCGACGTCCCTATCTTCCCGGGGCAGCAGCTGAGGGCCTTGCTCCACCAGGGTGACGGGGATACCGAGCAGGGCCAGGCTCTGGGCCAGCTCGCAGCCGATGGGGCCTCCTCCCAGCACCAGCAGATGGCGGGGGGGCTCACGCAGTCGCTGCCAGAGGGTGTCGGAGGTGAGGTAGGGAACCCTGTCCAGCCCCGGCAGTGCGGGCACCCGGGGGCGGGCGCCGGTGGCGATCACAATATGACGGCTGGTCAGGCGTTTGCCGTTGACCTCCACCTCCCAGGGGGAGGTGACTCGCGCCCGCCCCTGGATGCACTCCACCCCAAGTCCTTCATAGCGCGCCACCGAGTCGTGGGGTTCAACCTCCTCGATGACTCGGGCGACCCGCGCCATCACGGCGGCAAAGTCGGCGCGGCTCTGGCTCGGGGTAAAACCAAGCTCCCCGGCCTTGCGCTGTTCAAAGGCGAAGCGGGCGCTTCGGATCAGCGCCTTGGAGGGGATGCAGCCGGTATGGAGGCAATCCCCTCCCATCCTGTGCTGCTCGATGAGGGCCACTCTGGCTTTCACCGCGGCGGCGATGTAGCTGGTGACCAGGCCTCCGGCGCCGGCACCTATCACCAGCAGGTTGTAGTCAAAGCGCGCAGGCTTGCGGTAGGGGGCGTGCAACCGGTAGAGGGCGAGACGGCGCTGCAAGGCACGCATCAGCCAGGGCATCAGGCCGAGCAGGGTCAGGGCGGCCAGCAGGCCGGGGGAGAAGAGGTTGCCTGTGCTGGTGAGGGTAGCCAGCTCGCTCCCCGCCAGCACGTAGACGAGGGTGCCCGGCAGCATGCCGAGCTGGCTGACCCAGTAGTAGGTGCTGACTCTGATGGGGGTGAGCCCCATCACCAGGTTGACCAGAAAGAAGGGGAAGAGGGGGATGAGGCGCAGGCTCAGCAGATAGAAGGCCCCCTCCTTTTGCATGCCGGCCTGAACGCTCGCCAGCTTGTCGCCAAAGCGTGTCTCGACCCAGTCCCTCAGCAGGAAGCGGGCGCTGAGAAAGGCCAGAGTGGCGCCGAGGGAGCTGGCAAAGGAGACCAGCAAGAGCCCCCACAGGATGCCGAAGACGGCGCTGCCCGCCAGGGTGAGCAGGGCCGCCCCCGGCAGGGAGAGGGCGGTGGTGAGCACATAGATCACCAGAAACAGCAGGCTGGCTGCGACAACATGGCGGTCGACCCAAAGGGCCAGGCGCGCCTGGTGTGCCTGCAACTGGGTGAGGCTCAGATAGTGGTCAAGGTCGAGGGCAAAGAAGGTGCCGACCAGGGCCCCCATCGCCAGCAACAGCAGCAGGCGTGCCCGGTTCATCCCTGTCCCTTGTCGAGGGGGCGCTCGGGTTGCACCGGCAACTGGCAGAACCCCTGGGGAGCGATGTCGAGAGCGGCATTGAACTTGGCGGACATGTTCTGGAAGGCGATGAGGCCGGTGAGCTCCACCAGGGCGTCGTCATCGAACCAGGGCTTGAGGCGGGCGGCCTGCTCGTCGCTCACGCCATCCAGCCCGGTCATGGCCTCGGCATAGTCCAGCACGGCCCGCTCCCGCTCGTCGAACAAGGGGCTGTCGCGCCACCGGGCCAGCGCCTCCACCTTGTCGCTGGAGCCTGCCCGCTTGACGAGGGTCATGGCGTTGATGTCGACACAGAAACGACACCAGTTGAGCTGGGAGACCCGCACCGTCACCAGGGAGCGCAGCACGGGGTCGATGGGGGAGCGCTTGCGGTTGATGACGCCGTAGAGGGTGGCGACCGCGGCGAACAGCCTGGGGGAGCGCCCCCAGCACTTGCCCGGGATCAGCACCTGACCGTAGTTGCGTTTTTGCAGCCAGAAGAAGGGGCGGATGAACCAGGCGTAGGCCCGGTCCGGTTTGACCTCAATGCGCATCTTGTTCCTCTTTGAGCTTCTCCATCTTGGGCTTGTAGGCCCCGCCCAGACGCTCGTTCAACCGATTCAGGAAATCGATGATCCGAGCCCGGTTGACCCCCAGATCGCTGCGCCCCTGGCGTGAGGCGGAGCGCATGTCGATACGGGTCTCTTTGGGCCCGGCAAAGACCCGCAGGGCAACGTCATCCTGAAACCCGAACCAGCCGGTGGTGACGACGGCATCGATACCCTCGCTGCCCGGATGAACCTGCCAGCCCAGCTCCGTCATCAGTTCCTCGGCTTCCGCGAGCACTTCGACCGGGGATGCCCGGGTATAGAGAGGACCGGGGTTGCCTGGAAATACTTGCAGGGGCGGGGGGGAGATCGGGAGATCCTCCGGGCTTCTGAGCTGCTCGGCCCACTGGAGCCGTGGCGGATGGTAGGGATCCGTGCTGACGTCGTTGGTGAGGGGGGAGCGCAGCGCCTGGACGAGAAACAGCAGGGGCAACAGCAGGGGAGCAATGCCCCAGATATCCGGCCAGAGGTTGGTGGTGCGGCGATAACGCCAGGGCAGGCGCAGCAGCAGCACGAGGCTGAGGAGGGCGCTGGCGAGACAGAGGATGAAGCCGAGCCACCAGGGCCAGAGATGGGCGCGGCTGCCAAGGGCCCCGCAAAGGGGCAATAGCCAGGTCAGCAGCGGCCACCACAAAGAGCTGTGCATATGAGGGATCCACGGGTCAGGATGGAACTATGCCCAGAAGGATAAACTTAATTGCCTGATAACGTTAGTAAATGATCATCAATCCCAGGCGTGCGGCTCCGAGAGCCGATGACCTCGTCGCCCTGGATCAGTTGCGATAGAGCACCTTGATGAGGTGGAAGCCGAACTTGGTGCGCACCGGCCCCAGCACGGTCAGCAGCTCCCCCTTGAACACGGCATCGTCGAAGGACTTGACCATGTCCCCCTTGGAGAACTCCCCCAGATCGCCGCCACGCTTGCCGGAAGGGCAGGTTGAGAAACGCTTGGCCATCTGGCTGAAGTCGGCGCCCTTGGCGAGCTTCTCCTTGATCTCCAGACACTGTTTCTCGGTCTTGACCAGGATGTGCTGGGCACAGGCTTTTTTCATCGGAATGCTCCTCGGCGAGGGGAAAGGGGGCGCAAGATTACTGCAATTGCGCCTCCGCGTCAGCCCCTCGGGCGCGAGACCCGGCTCCGGGGGCCGGCGGCCAGGGGGACCCTGGCCCGGGATTGCCAGAGGATCTCCAGCCCCAGCAGGGCATAGAGGCTCCAGATGGCCAGGGGGTTGAGCCAGTTGCCTCCCATCTGCAGGGTGGCCAGGGCTGCGCTCACCAGCAGCAGGACTATCCCGGGCAGGCGCCAGTGGACAGGCAGGGGGGCGAGCAGGGCCATGCCCAGCAGCAGGGCCAGGCCAAAGGGCAGATTGAGCGCGGTGAAGGCGAGGGCCTGCTGACCGTTCATGCCGGTCAGCAGGGCCAGCAGGGCGCTGCAGCAGGCCAGGAAGGTGATGAACTCGAGTCGGTCGGCGATGTAGTCAGCCAGTTGTTCGCTACGTAGGTGCATGGGGTCTCTCCTGCGATGATTGGGATCAGTGTGGGACAGGCAGGAGCGCAGGGGCAGCGGGATAAATCGATTGAATTGAACGAAGCTTTAGTGCCATCTATTCAAGTGATTGATTTAAACTTATTTTCCTGTTCAATAGCAGGCAGGGTGGGGAAGAGGGCACGGAGCAAGTCGAGGGAGACGGGTTGACGAAACCCGCCGGATGCGGGGTGTCCGACAAGGGTTGTCGCGAAGAACCGGACCCTGCTGCCAGCCCAAGGCCGCCAGGGGAGATCCGGCGTGGCGGGGCAGGTGGTGGCGTTTTGTTCGCCCCTTGCCCGGATTGTGTGCAGTTTGGCTCCTCACACCCGGCTGGTTCCTTGCAGGGCCGCAGCGATCCCCGCACCGGGTGCGGCAGAGCGGCACGCAAAGGGGCCCCGAGCGTGGGATTTCGCCGTCGCGATTATGCTAGGATGAGCGGCACTCGCCCGGGATGAGTCTCGGTATCGTACTAAATAACACAATTTTTAAATCATGTTATTCGGGGAAATTGACGTTTGACAGGATGCTATCCTACTTTTCTCACCGGGAGCACTTCATCCGGGCGATCCCGTCGTCCCGGGCCCCGTCTCTTGCTGCTCGCCCTCGCTCTCTGGCTGATGGCGATGCCCGCCATGGCGGCGAAGTTGACCTACCAGATCAAGGGGGTCAGGGGAGAGCAGAAAGACAACGTCGAGGCTTACCTCAACGCCCTGCCCGTCTACCAGGAACGCCAGTACCGCCCCGCCCGCGCCAAGATCACCGAGAGCGTACAGAAGGCGCTGCAGGTCTATGGCTACTACCAGCCCAAGATCACCCTGAACCGCGACAAGAAGGCGCCCGCCAAGGTGGTGATCGAGATTGAGCGGGGGGAACCCGTGATCATCTCGCGCCTCGACATCCTGCTGGAAGGGGATGCGGGGAGCGACGAGGTGTACAGCGAGCTGCTGGACAAGCTGCCCCTCAAGGAGGGAGATCCCCTCAACCACGGCAAATATGAATCCATCAAGGCGGATCTCGGCAGTCTGGGGCTGGCCCGCGGCTATTTTGACGCCAAGATCAGCAAGAGCCAGGTCAAGGTTTTCCCGGAACAGGGCAAGGCGGAGATCTACATCCTGTTTCGCTCCGGCCCGCGCTACCATTTCGGCGAGATCCGCTATGACGCGACGCCGGAGGCACTGCACCTTATTCGCCCGCTCATCAACATCAAGAGCGGCGACCCCTATCTGGCGATCCGTCTGGCGGAGATGTCCCAGGATGTCTCCTCCACCAAGCTGTTCAAGCAGGTGGACATCAAACCCCTGATCAGCCAGGCCGAGGGCAACCGGGTGCCGGTGCAGGTGACCCTCTCCAACCGGGTCGATCACGAGATTGAGACCGGTATCGGTTATGCCACGGACGTGGGGCCGCGCCTGAGTGCCACCTGGGAGAAACCCTGGGTGAACCGCTATGGTCACCGCCTCTCCAGCACCGCCAAGATCTCGGCGCCGGAAGCGGAGCTCAGCTTCGACTACCAGATCCCGGTGGGCAACCCGCTACGGGATTACTACTCCCTGCAGGCGGGCTATCAATACACCGACAACAACGACACCCGCTCCGATCTGGCCACCTTCGGGGTGCACCGCTGGACACGCCGACCGGAGAGCTGGGACAGAGACGTCTTTGTGCGCCTGGAGAACGAGCGCTACGTCCAGGGTCAGGACGAGGGGAACAGCCTGCTGCTGATCCCCGGTGTCTCCTGGTCACGGCTGCGGGTGCGCGGCGGTCTGGTGCCGGATTGGGGGGATCGCCAGCAACTGACGATGGAGTTCTCGAGCCCCTACTGGGGGTCCGACATCAGCTTCATGCGGGTGTGGGGGCGCAGCAAGTGGCTGCGCACCCTGGGCGAAGATCACCGTTTCCTGATGCGGGCCGAACAGGGGGCCATCGTCGGGGATGATTTCTCCCTGGTCCCCCCCTCCCTGCGCTTCTTCACCGGCGGCGATCAGACGGTCCGGGGCTACGGTTACGAGACCATTTCGCCACGGGGGGACGATGGCAAGCTGACCGGCGGACGCTACGCCAGCGTCGGCAGCCTGGAGTACAACTACCGCTTCAGCGAGAAGTGGCTCGGCGCCCTGTTCGTGGACGCCGGGACCGCCACCGTCGACTACAGCGAGGCCTGGAAGATAGGCACCGGGGTCGGGGTGCGCTGGGTCACCCCCATCGGTCAGGTCAGGCTCGATCTGGCGGTGGGCATCTCCGAGGAGGACAAGCCGCTGCGGCTGCACTTCGCACTGGGGCCGGAACTATGACCCGGCAACCAGGCGCACATCCTCTTCTTTCTCTTTTCTGGCCGCTGCGGCAGCTTTCCTTGCAGGGGTCTGCATCGTGATCTGGGTAAAACGCATTTTCTTGTGGCTCATGGGCCTCTTCTTCCTGCTGCTCATCGGCGTCAGCCTGCTGGGCTTCACCCATCAGGGCAACAAGTGGCTGTGGCAACAGGCCAGAGCCGCGCTGCCCTCCCTCAAGGGGGAGCTGGTGGCGGGGCAACTCGGGTATGGCTGGACCTTCGAAGGGGTTGGCTGGCAGGACGAGCTGGTGGATGTCACCGTGGAGCGGGCCGTGCTGGACTGGGATCTGGGCAAGCTCCTGCAGGGCAAGCTCTGGATCAAGACTCTGGCGGTGACTCGCCCCGTGGTCCGGGTGGCGGAGTCCGAGCCGGTGCCGGAAGAGCCGTCGGAGCCCTTCGTCTGGCATCCGTTGCCGCTCAAAATCCAGGTCGACAGCCTCAAGGTTGCCGATCTCGATGTGGCGGTGCCCGGCGTGACGATCACCCTCAAGGATTTGGACATTGGCGCCGCCCTGGATCGCGCCGGGCTCATCGTGCGCGGCCCCGTGCTCGATGGCCTGAACGTGGTGCTGGCACCGTCCCCGGCGGAGGCTGCCAGTGACAAGGGTGCCAAACCGGCGGATGAGAAAAGCGCCACCCTGGCGGCCGGCGAGGGCAAGGCTGCCCCCGGTGACAAGACGCAGGCCGCAAGCAAGCCCGAGCCCATGGTGCTGCCGGCGGTGCGACTGCCTTTCCCCATCCAGCTGGAGGGGCTGAAAGCCACGGCGTTCCGTTATCAGCAAGGTGAGCTGGTGGAGGGGCTAGACAACCTGTTGCTGTCGGCCACCGCCGAGGAGGAGCGCATCGACATCCGGGAGCTCTCCCTGCGCCATGCCATGGCAGATCTGGCCTTGCGTGGTCAGGTGCGCCTGCACGAGGATTACCCCCTCGCCCTGACTCTGGATGCCAAGGCGCGTCAAGGGCTGCTGGACGGGGAGCTCAAGGGGGAGCAGGTCAATCTCGTCCTGGACGGTTCTGTGGGCAAGCTTGGGCTGGCACTCAAGGCCAAGGGGCCGGTGGGCGCCAATCTCAAAGGATCCCTTGCGGCCCTCGACCCGGATCTGCCCTTCGATCTGGCGCTGGACTGGAAGAGCCTCTCCTGGCCCCTGCACAAGCCTGCCAAGGATGAGCCCAGCTATCGGCTGGACAAGGGCACCCTGAGCGCCAAGGGCAAGCTCTCCGGTTACCAGTTTGCGCTCAACACCGCCGGCAAGGGGACCGATGTGCCCCCCTTCAAGGTGGCGCTCTCGGGCAAGGGGGATCTCAACCAGCTGAGCCGTATCGAGCTGCTGCTGGGGGCCCTCAAGGGGGAGCTCAAGCTCGACGGCAAGCTGGCCTGGAGCAAGGGGGTCCAGTGGCAGGGGACGACCGAATTCAAGGGGATCAACCCGGCGGAGCTGGTGCCCGAGATCAAGGGGGCACTGGCGGGCAAGATCACCAGCCGCTTCGATCTGGATGAGGCGGGCCACTGGCAGCTGGCCCTGCCCGAGCTCAAGGTGGATGGCAAGCTCAACCAGTATCCCCTGGCCTTGCAGGGCAGGCTCAGCGGCAACGACAAGATGGAGTGGACCATCCCGGCCCTGGCGCTGCAAAGCGGCCCCAACCGGCTGCAGGCCAAAGGCTCGCTCACGACCCAGGCCTGGAAGCTGGATGCGGATCTGGATGCGCCCAAGCTTGGGGGTATCTACCCTGGTCTGGGAGGGGACATCAAGGGCCAGGTGCGCGTCACCGGCAACCAGCAGGCGCCGCGCGTGAATGCCGATCTGGTGTCGGGCCGACTCGCCTACGCGGGCACCGTCCTCAAGGAGACCGTCATCAAGGCCAACGCCCTGGTCGGGGAGAAGCCCGCCGGTGAGGTGGCGGTGACGGTGGCGAGCCTGGCACAGGGGGAGACCAAGCTCTCGCAAATCGCCCTGAACCTGAGCGGCGATCTCGAGCGCCACGGGCTCACCTTGACCATGAAGGGGGATCCCCTGGCGGCAGACCTCAGCCTGAATGGCAGCCTGCGCGGTGACCACTGGCGTGGCGCCCTTGCCGAGCTGAAGCTCAAGACCCCCCTCAAGCGCTGGGCGCTGACCGCCCCCTGGTCTCTGGACCTGGATCTGCCGAAACAGCAGTTGACCATGGGGGATCTCTGCTTCGCGTCCCAGAAGGCCAGTCTCTGCGTCAAGGGGAGCCGGATAGCCCAGTCCCAGGGCAATCTGGAATTTGCCCTGAACGAATTTGATCTCAAGCGGCTGCGCCCCTGGTTGCCGGACAATTTCCGCTGGCAGGCGGTGCTGTCGGCCGACGGGCGCGCCAGCTGGCGCGGCAACCAGCCGACCCTGCACGCCACCGTGCGTACCACGCCTGGGACCTTCGTCGCCGACGAACTCAAGACCGACTACCAGCGCCTCGAGCTCGGGATCGATTTCGAGCGCCAGCAGGCCGCCATCCGGGTCGATTTCGCTTCCGAGCAGATCGGCAACATCGACACCGATCTGCTGATCCGGGATCCCGCTGGCCGCGGCAACCTCGGCGGTCAACTCAGGTTTGACGATCTGAAGCTGGCGACCTTTGCGCCCCTCATTCCCGAAGTGCGCTCCCTGCAAGGGGTCATCTCGGCGGATGCCCGCTTCGACGGTACCCTGGCTGCCCCCCTGCTGTATGGCGAGCTGAACCTGAAGGAGGGGGAGGTTCAGACCCACTCCGACATGGTGACCCTCTCCAAGCTGGTGACCCGCCTCAAGATAGAAGGCAACCGGGCCGAACTCGACGGCTCCATGATGGTGGGCAAAGGCCCCCTGGTGCTGGGGGGCTGGCTGAGCTGGGCCCAGCAGCCGGTGACCGGCAGCCTCACCATTCAGGGCAAGGAGCTGGAGGCCCAGTACCCGGGCATGGGCCGGGTCAGGGTGACCCCTGACATCGCCATCTCTCTCGGGGAGGAGACCAGGGTGACCGGGCAGGTGGACATCCCCTGGTCGCGCATCCTGGTCAAGAGCCTGCCAGACAGCGCGGTAGCGGTCTCCGATGACGTCACCGTCATCTACGACGATCTGCCGCCGGTCCCCAAGGCGGCACCGCTGCCCATGGAGATCAGGCTCGCCATCCGGCTCGGGGACGACGTCCGCCTCGAAGCCATGGGACTCAAGACCAAGGTGGGAGGGGCCCTCAACATTCGCCAGGATCCCTCCAAGCCGCTCTCGGGCAACGGGCAACTGGAGCTCAGGGACGGGCGCTTCAAGGCCTATGGCCAGAACCTCATCATCAAGGAGGGGCGGATCCTCTTCTCCGGCCCCATTGATCAGCCCTATCTCAACATCGAGACCTATCGGGATCCGGACACCATCGAGGACAACGTGACCGTCGGGGTGCGGGTGACGGGGCCGGCCACCAAGCCGAAGATCACCGTCTATTCCGAGCCGCAGATGGCGCAGTCCGAACAGCTCTCCTATCTGTTGCGGGGCAAGGGATTGCAGACCAGCGGCGAGGATGGCGGCTTCAACGGCCTGCTGGTGGCGGGGGCCGTGAGCCAGGCGAGCGGCGTGGTCTCCAGCATCGGGGAGTCCCTCGGCATGAGCGACGTGGCCCTCGATACCGCAGGCAGTGGTGATGACACCCAGGTGACCCTGTCGGCCTACCTGCTGCCCGGCTTGCAGTTCCAGTACGGGGTCGGGGTGTTCAGCCCCATCGCCGAATTCAAGCTGCGCTACGAGCTGATGCCAAGGCTCTATCTGCAGGCCATGAGCGGGGTGGCCCAGGCGGTGGATATCTTCTATCGCTTCACCCTGTAAGGGGGCGCGGATGACAAGACAGATACCTGGGGGGACGCTTATCCCCCTCTGCCCGACCTGCCGATAACAGCTGTCGCCAGCAGGTTCGGGGTGAGAGCGTGCATATATTGACGGGAGGCCTGGCCTCCCGTTTTTTTTGTAGAAGAAGGGGATTTGTGGAAGGCAGAAAAGCGAAAACCCGGCACAAGGCCGGGTTCTCTGAAATATGGTGGAGGGAGAAGGATTCGAACCTTCGAAGGCAGAGCCGTCAGATTTACAGTCTGATCCCTTTGGCCGCTCGGGAACCCCTCCACGGGGCATGACCTGATTGTGCGCACTTGAATGGTGGAGGGAGAAGGATTCGAACCTTCGAAGGCAGAGCCGTCAGATTTACAGTCTGATCCCTTTGGCCGCTCGGGAACCCCTCC
>NZ_JBFODF010000041.1:0-125410 GCF_040908165.1 Aeromonas sp. R6-1 | reverse complement strand
CTAGGCTGTGTTCTTAAAGTGATGAAGATATAATCTCACATCTTCTCAACAGCTTAAGATCCATTCCGTGTCCCGCCGTTATCAGCTGACTGATGCACAATGGGGGCTTATCGAGCCCCAGTTTCCTTCTCGAAGCCTGATCGGGCGCCCTACCCGTGAACCGCGCCAAGTGCTCGATGGCATTCTCTGGATACTCCACACCGGAGCTCCTTGGCGAGACCTTCCAGAACGTTTCGGACCATGGAATTCGGTCTACAACACCTTCCGGCGTTGGCAGGATGCAGGCCGGATTGATGCCATTCTGGAAGCGCTGCAACTCAAGCTCAATGAAGAAGGGCTCATCGATTTCGACCTGTGGTGCCTGGACGGCTCCAATGTCAGAGCATCCAAAGATGCTGCCGGTGCACGTAAAAAAACACCTCAATGAATCAAGCCCTTGGCCGTTCGCGGGGAGGTTTCGGCAGCAAAATTCACTTGGTCACGGACCGTCATGGCTTACCACTGAGCTTCTGCCTGTCACCGGGGCAATCAGCAGAAATCAGCTATGCAACAAGCGCGTTGGCCATGGCGAGGATACCAACGTCATCAGGTCGCTACCGAACACGGCCAGCGCATCTTGCCGCAGACAAGGCCTATAGCAGCAAAGCCTTTCGAGCCGAGCTACGGCGGAGAAGGATAAAAGCGGTCATTCCGCAACGCAGCGACCAGCAACGGCGCCATAAGGGGCGTCCATTGGTACTGGACAAGGTGCATTACCGCAGGCGCAATGTCGTGGAGCGGTGCTTCGGTTGGTTGAAGAAGTTTCGCCGGTTTTCAACGAGATATGAAAAGCTAGCCAAGAGTTTTGCAGCCTTTATCAAACTGGCTTTTTGCCTTCGCTACTTGCGCGAGTTATGTGTGGACAGAAAACCAGCATTTTGAGAACACAGCCTAGGACGTACATTAGCAGCGGGCGCAGCACCCACTTGCCCAGGAACCGAAACAGCGGCATCAGCGGGCGCAGAAGCCACCACAGGGGCTTTAGCAGACGAGTCAATATATTCAGGCTTGATGAAACCAAAGAACATACAGAGTCCCCAAATTGCCAGAACAATGAGAACTTTAGGATCTCGAAGCATCGAGCTGCCTGCGATTGTATCCGAGACTTTACCGGTTGTAGTCGAGTCATAAAGTTTGAAAACATATTTTGGCACCTTATTAAATGGCTTGGCTTGCAGCACATCAGACATGGATGTACCGGAATTATCGGAAAGGTGGAGCACTGTCTTATAACGGCCACCAATCCCCAGTATCGCCATATTGGTATGGCGAATCGCCGTCTCGGCCGCAGCTCGAATAACTTGGTGAACCTTTTTGATGTTCGGGGTTGTTAATACGAAATCCCAGTTATGGTGACGGTGCATATCAAAGGCCACGTCGATTGTTTCCGGTCGGCCATCCTCTTTCGCCTTATCCGGCCCACCAGGATAATCGAGTTTATCCAGGTCACTCTGGCGCCATGCTGGCGGAAATACCCGCTGCACCTCATCGACCAGGAAGAATGCCCCTTTAGGTGCCCAGTGATAGAAACGAGCCAGAAGATCACGCCCTTCCTGGGATTCTGTCTCGACGTAGAGCACCTCAAAGCTGTCTGGCACATCCTTCCCCAGCACTTCACGGCAGCGCTCAACAGAGAAGCCGCGCACGTTGGTAATGATGTAGCGACCCGCCTTGATGGCCGGGATCACATCGGTGTGAATAGCGCCGCTTGATTTATAAGACCCTGGCGCACCGTGATGGATTTTTATCGACATGGATCACCACCCGAAGATATTCAGTAGAAAGCGCGTCACAAACGCCTGAGTAATAACGGACAAGCCCTTATCAAATTTCAGATAGAGCAAGATATCCCGCACTGACGATGGAAGACTGTTAAAGGAGGACGATATCAAATCGCTGAATTGCAGGTTTATCAAGATTTCCCTGGCAACGTCCCATGAAAATACCAGCAGGAATATTTTGAACTCAACCCATTGAATCGCCAGTTTAACCGAAATCCAGGCCGTTACCTGGACAGCGAGATTATATATATCGTTAAACAACCCACTGAATAAATCACCTAGCCATTCCATCGGTCACCTCTTAGCAATAATCATGAAAGCAACAAAGTAGAAGATAAACATCATCAATGCGGCCAGGAACTCCCAATAGCCGTCAGCATCAGGGCACACTTGATAAGCCTTGCCATACATAGAGAACATATCGAAGCATTTAGGAACAGAGGCAGAGCCATAGAACTGATATTTAAACATATCGGTCATTTCATTTTTAATAGAAAGATACTGGCTTTTTAAAGCCTCCTTGTGTTCATCATATACTTTCGTTATCTGCTCCAGGTCAAAGGCACAACTAGCGTCATCCGAGCAAAGCGGTGATTCATATTCAGCCTTTGCAATATGCATAGGATTTGATGCCGAGCCAGGCATTTGAGAATAATCAATATTAAAGTCGCCAGACCCACCTTGCCCACCACCAGAGTTTCCCCAGCCATTCTTTAAACCATCTTGGATCATGTATTTAATGCCGTAAAGATTGTCATTCATCTGGCTTAGATAACCAGACTGGCTAGATATGTTGGAGTTAACCGAATTAACCGAACCTTGAAGGCTCCCAATAGCACCAAGCATACTCCCCATATTGGATGACATGGAGCTTGTATTGCCGCTAATAGAGCCCAGAGTTGACATAGCCGATTGTTGCATTGCTTTCAGCGAAGCTACATCACCTTTGATTGCAGATATATCAACAGTAGAAACGGCACCACTTGTACCACCAGAAGAACCCATGCTATCAGCAATTTTCTTTAACTGAGCATTAGCCAAATCAAAATCAGCCTCAATACGAGACAAATAAAGATTAGTCCCCTCTATTCGACCAGGAGTTTCCCGTATATAAGTTAGTGCTTGATCAAGCTTGTCATTAACGTCAGACAATTCGAGCTGGGTCTTAAATGTATTACCAGCAATCTGATTGGAATAATCCTTCAAACCAGAAAGCCTAGAATTAACCCCCGCAAACTGCTTACCTAAATTAGTATTAATCTTTGAAAGGGTATAACCCACTGTCTGATAACCGTAATGATTAAAATACTGCCAACCAGCAATATTATCGGTATCACCAGGAAGGCTACCATCCCCGCCAGGACTGCCCCCAGTATCACCACCACCGTCGCCACCAGTACCAGTGCCCACAGTACATTCCACACCGTTAGACTGTATGGGGCCCATGGTGCCCGTAGATGGCGTCTCAACACAGACTCCAGGGCAAACGACCTGACACCCGCCCAGAGTGGAGGACTCCCATTTAACGCAATAGGGCATTGCTGTACCTATAGGCACATTTTGCAGATTGAGCCCTGCCGGACAGCTCGCAAACGCCCCCAGCGGCACCAGGAACAGCAGATAAAGCAATCTCACGCGACCCCCAATAAAAAAGGCGACCGAAGCCGCCTTGTGTCATATGGAAAACGATGCCCTGTACCCTTCAACAAAGAACAGGAACCACAACGTCCCAATGAGCAAAGACACGATTAGGCTTTGCGCATCAGGCCGATCAGGATGCCAGCACCGACGACCGTGGCCACGACCATCATCACCTTGGGCGCGGTGATAGTGACGTCAGACTGGGCATTATCCAGCGCAGCAGCAGCCGCTGCCGCCATGGATGTATCAGCAGCATTGGCACCGACGGCAGCCATAGAACCCACCAGGGCGATACAGCCATTGCGATAATAGTTTTTCATACTCGTTTATCCTCTTTTTGCACCTACAATTACGCGGGCAATAGCGCCCACTTTTAAACCCAAAGCCCAGAGAACAATGCCAGAGCTAAAGGCAATTCCCACATCCGCTATATCGAATTGAAACCAATTGGATATATCGGTGAGTTTGGAATGCTCCTGGACAGTCAGGAGCACGTAATTACAAGAATCCCCCTCTGAAAGGCGGGTATATCCTTCGGAGGTAATATCCAGGCAAATCATTATTGCGCCCTCGTCGTCGGTCGCTGCGCGCCCTCGCTCCTCCTCCTCGTTGCGCGCCGATTACAGCGGCTTTTTAGAGGCTTGGTAGCCAACAACAACGTTGCGGGTCGGATTCTGGGGATCCGCTTCCAGAATAAGGTCAATCGCCACCAACTTGGGGCAATCAGCCATTTCCTTGATAGTCGGCGCATCATTGCGCAGGGACAACTGGCGAACCTCATAGCCCCAGGAGTTGATATTGCACTCCGGCTTGTTGACGTTGTTTGCAGGAGCCAGATATTCCACCTGGGCAAAGTCATAAGGCACCGGAGCGCCAGACTTGCGAGAAACACCGTAGCCATGGGTCACGCGAGTGACCAGCACACTGGACAAAATAGACATAGTTATTACCTCGTTGAAGAACCTTGGTTAGGTCGAAAATACAGGCAGCTCGTCCAAGTCAGGAGGGAGCGGCATTCTTAATCGCGCCGGAATATCACTTTCTTCCAGGTGCGCAGTTAATTGGTTAACAATCTTCTCAGGCGATAATCCCTCGATGTTCGCTAACCAATTAACAAGGCGACCCGCCATGCGGGACATATTAAAGACGGCATTGTCCCTGGACGTTTTGAACTTGTTTTTAAAGGTGGTCAGTCTGACGGGCTTTATTTCCGCTTCCTGGATAGCAGCCAGCCATTTATCAAATTGCGGATACATCCCCGCAAAATAGGGGTCTGGGTTTACCAGGACGTCCAGCGGGATAATGCGGTCCTTATTGTGCAGCTCGCCTTCGGCGCGTACCCAATTCGGATACTCTGCCGACTGCATCTGTTTGCCCTTTTCGTATACCCGGGCGCACTTTCCGTTGATGCGGCTGCCCACGTAGAACGAGCAGCCCTTGGTCGGCACCATGCCAAAGCGCTTGGCTATGCCCTTGGCAACCTCGGTGATCACGAACTCACCCGATTCAATCTTCATCCAGGACGGAGCGCGGCCCCGCTGGGGATGGAACTCGCCGGCTTCCGCGCCGGCAATGGCACCCTGGTAGGTGATGTGCTCGCCGCTGTAGTCATCCAGGGCGAGATCCACCCGTGTGATGCGCACGCCTGGAATGTGAGAGATAACATCATGCAAAGCCTGGAAATCCAGGGCGGCACAACCCACACCGGAAAAACTCACCATGCAACCATGGTTTGCCGCACCCCAGCCAATCAGGCCGCAGGGGATGCCGTCACACAGCAGGTCAGCCGAATTGGCGTAACCGTGCAGGCCAGAGCGGCGAGGGCGCATCGTGAAGCGCGGCTCGGGGATGGGGACACCAATGCGGGTATTCAGCTCCTCTAACCACAGCTCCAGCTCGTTGCAGCAGAGGGCATCCAGGAACTGGACGCCGTAGCAGTCGATCAAGTCGTTGTAGGCTTCCCAATACTTGGCACCCTCGACAACCTCGAACTCGGAGAACTTGAGCAGGGCAGTGCAGACCGCCTTCAACTCCTTACGAATGTCGGCACGGGCCTTGTAACCGGAATGCAAAGCACGCTCCATCATTTCGGTCATGGATAGCGTCACGACAGGGGCAGGGGACTTAGGCACCCCCTGGAGGCTTAACCGCTCAGTGGTCTTGTCATATTCAACCGTTGGGGCAGGGGAGACCCCCAGCCGTTCGGCCTTGCCGCACAGGCGTTCTGTCACCTTGTCAAAACGGGCGAGGGGAGCGAAGCCAACCGGACGCTTCCAGAGATAACGCAGCCCCTCGACAGGGGGTTCAGAAATGGCCGCTTGCAGGGCCTTCACGTTGGTATCGAAGCGCGGGACAGCCTTCAAGAGCGCACCTTGCTTGGCAAGCTCCTTCATCTGGATCAACTCAGTCGGTGCCCAGGTGAAGGACAGATAGTCGATCAGGGTTTTGTTGCCGATAACCCCATTTATCGGCATCACGGCGCTATGACCAGTCATCGAAAAACACTCCCTGGTCATAGAAGCCGCGCCAGGTGTCCTCGGTGACTTCCACCAGTTCGAACACGGTATCGGGGTACGTCATCGACAGATAGACCCGCAGCTCATGCAGGTCGCGGAACATCTCGACCTGACCCGCGATACAGGCGGAGTAATCGCCAGTCGGCTCTGCCTGCCAATAGACCTTGCGCTCGATGAGCGCGGGCAGATCCTGGTTTTGTGGGCTAGAGTGGGTCATATGTCACGCAATCAAATGGTTGGTTGACTCATTCAACCATGTGGCGAGTTGAATGGAAACAAGCTGTTTTTCGCCAAAATCGGTATGATGGGACGGATTGTCTAACCACTCAGGAGACAAAAACATGGACTCTAAAACGCTGCTTCTGGCCTACATGAGGGCCAAAAAGTACAGCCAATTCCAGGAAGTCGCCGCAGACCTGGGATTTACCACCTCGTATATCTCAGCCGTGAACAAAGGAAAGTCGCAACTCACTGATGCGACTGCAAAAAGAATGGCTGAGGAAGCTGGCTTGGATGTCAGCGAAGTGCTGTTAAGCATGGCGGCAGTCAGGGCCACGGATCCCGAGCTGAAACAGGCTTGGTACGATATCCTGGCGAAGTATTCAAAAGGAGCTGGCACGGCGGTAGCCCTTGCGGCGGCTGTGTTTCTGTCTCCACTGAGCGGGCCTGACCATACCGCGCATAATGTATATTATGTTAAATTGAGTATCTTGGTATTCTGTCACCCTCAACCGAACTGTGTATAATGGTGGCAATTGATCCTATCCCCGACCGGATGTCTTAAGTGGCTGAATTAACATCAGAACAATTAAAACCCGCTTTCTCGATTGAGCAGTTCCCCACACTTGGCGAACTCGACCCCATTCCGTTTGCCGCCCTGCAACCCAGAGCGATTTCGGGTATCAAACGGCTGGCCAGTTTTGATGGTGACTGCCCGGTCATGATCCTCAATGGTTTCCCCGGTGCAGATTACGAGAATGTCTGCCAGACCCTGATTGCCTCTTCGAATGGCAAGGATGGCGACCTGTTCGATCTCTGTTATACCGAGAATCTCAACAACCCTTTCAAACCCATCTGGCTGCGCCTGCAACCGGGCTCGGGTTGCGAGTTCTGCGAAATGGTCGGCGAGCTGCTCAAGCTGATGAGCCACCATCTCGACGCCGAGCGGCTGGTCACCCGGATCATCCGCAAACAGAACAACGATCCCAAGATCGTGGATTTCCTCTCCGATCTGGCCGCCCATGTCGCCCAGGGCCTCGAGTTCCAGCACCCAGTGCTCATCAACCTGCTGATCCATCATGAGGATCAGCAAGCCCCTGTCGTCTACGGCCGCGACCTGAACTGGGATACCTTGTTCGGTTCCATCAACTATCAGACGGAACAAGGCTCCGTTTATGCCAACCAGCACCTTTTGGAACCTGGTCTGCTGCGGGAAGCCAACGGTGGTTACCTGGTACTTCAGCTTGATGAGCTGCTGGATCAGCCTCATCTCTGGTTCAAGCTCAAGAACGCCATGCAAAAAGGCGAGCTGGACTGGAATGCCTATCAGGAAGGCAAGACGCTGACGCCGTTCTTCACCCCGGAAGCGACCCCCATCCGGTTCAAGTTGATCCTGGTCGGTGACAGGCTGGACGTGGCGGAATTCCAGATGCTGGACAGGGATATGGCGGAGCGCATCTTCCTGCGTGCCGATCTGGTCTCCGAAGTGAACATCGAGGAAGATCTCCCCGCCTTCCTGCAATATCTCGCCTGGCTACGAGCGCGCTGGGCGCTGCTGGATTTCACCCCAAGTGCCCTCCTCGCCCTCTGTCGCCATGCCAGCCGCCTGTGTGACCACCAGGAGTGGCTATCCCTCTCCGAGGTACAGCTCGGCGCCATCATGCGCATGGCCGACAGCCTGGCCCGCGAGCTGGAAGCAACCTGCGTCACTGACGAACATATCCTGCTCGCCCTGGAAGAGCAGGATTACCGCCTCAACTATCTGGTGGAGCAATCGGATCAGGGTGTCATCGACGGCCAGATCCTGCTGCAGACCGACGGTGAAGAGGTTGGCCAGATCAACGGCCTTTCCGTCATTCAGGTGGCCGGCCATCCCTATGACTTCGGGGAGCCGGTACGTCTCACTGCGACCGTCCACCTCGGGGATGGCGATGTGGCTGACATCGAGCGCAAGGCGGAGCTCGCCGGGCACATTCACGCCAAAGCCATGATGATCATCCACGGCTACCTCTCCAACAAGTTCGGCGCAGAGAACCCCTCGCCGCTCTCGGCCAACCTGGTGTTCGAGCAGTCATACCACGAGATAGATGGTGACAGCGCCTCCCTGACCGGCCTGTGTGCCCTGCTCTCCGCCCTCGCCCGCCAGCCCATCTACCAGCACTTCGCCGTGACCGGTGCGGTCGACCAGTTCGGCAATGTGCAGGCCGTTGGCGGCGTGAACGAGAAGATTGAGGGCTTCTTCCGGGTGTGCAAGATCCACGGCCTCACCGGCAAGCAAGGCATTCTGCTACCCGGCACCAACGCCCAGCAGCTTAACCTCTCTGACGAAGTGATCGCGGCAGTAGAGGCCGGCCAGTTCCACATCCACCCGGTGGATCACGTGGAAGAGGCTATCGAGCTGCTCACCGGCTGCGTTGCTGGCGAACCGGACATGCCGGATACCCTGTTTGGTCGCATCCAGGAGAGACTGGACGAACTCAATGGCACGGCAACAAAGAGTGGCGGCCTGCTGCGCAGCCTGCTGGACCGGCTGCTTGGCCGTTAAATGAAGTGATCGGAGTTGTTTGGCGAACATCTGTAAGCTAAATTGGCCCGGCTTTGACCCATATGAAGGATAAACAGCGTGACCCTAGATAACGACACCACTGATCCCCGCCTCTCCCTGTGCGAACAAGGCAAAGAGTCCTTTACCCGTGAAGAGCTGCTTGCCTGCAGCCGTGGCGAATTATTTGGTGAAGGTAACAGCCAGCTGCCCGCCCCCAACATGCTGATGATGGATCGCATCGTCAAGATCAACGACCATGGCGGCGAGCACGGCAAGGGTGAAATCCTGGCTGAACTCGATATCACGCCGGATCTCTGGTTCTTCGACTGCCACTTCCCCGGCGATCCCGTCATGCCCGGCTGCCTGGGCCTGGATGCCATGTGGCAACTGGTCGGCTTCTTCCTGGGCTGGAAAGGGGGTCCTGGCAAGGGACGTGCGCTGGGTGTCGGTGAAGTCAAGTTCACCGGCCAGATCCTGCCGACGGCCAAGAAGGTCACCTACAAAATCACCTTCAAGCGCGTCATCAACCGCAAACTGGTCATGGGCATTGCCGATGGCGTCGTGGAAGTGGATGGTCGCCCCATCTACAGCGCCACCGATCTAAAAGTGGGCCTGTTCAAAGACACCACCGCATTCTGATCCTGCTCCTGGGTGAGCAGAACAACGTAAAGGGGCCACAATGGCCCCTTTCCTTTTGTAATGAGTGATGAAGTATCGGTTACTTCATGAAGAGGCCTGAGCCTCGCCCTTCCATGGCATCGCGCCAACCACCAAGCCAATGGCCCCTGGCATCCAGGCACTGGTACGGACACGCTTCTTTCTGTTTGCCGACTACGCCAGCCTGATAACCACGAGCGCGAGCTCTCTCCAGACGGTCCCGTTTCTGTCTCTTCATCATCTACGACCCTCTTCGTGGAACAAAAAAAGCGACCAGTTTTTCACCGGTCGCCTTCATCTTTACCCCAGGGGGGAGGCAGGGTCAAACAAAAAATTCCATGCTATTCAGGGGTTGTGACACAAGATACTGAACTGCATTAATTTTTGATGACACTTATTTATCGCTGATAGCGACGCAGCCAGGCAAAGGGCAGCGCCAGCAGAGTCAACCAGAACAGGCTGCCGCCACCGCCTTCGCCACCATCCTGACCGGTCTGGTTGTTGACCGGCGCATTGCTGACCACATAGCTGGCCGGGGCATTGCCCTGATAATCCGCCACGGCCGGCGTCAGTTTGACAGCGACCACGGTGGCGTTGGCGCGTTTGTTGAGGTCGCTCTCGCTGTCATAGCGATACGCCGTCGCGGCAATGGTGCCGTCGCTGCTGATGCCGCTGGCGTAAGCGATGTGATAGTACTTGCCGTTCTGGACACACTGCTTGTTGCCGGCGTCATCCTTGCCACAGATGAGATCGTTCAGATACCAGCTGTTGGCCGGGGCGGCCGCGTTCAGCAGGAAGGCTTCCTGCATGCGGTTGGTGCCATTGACCACCGGTTGGGTCTGATGGCGGGAGTCGCGCCAGCCAACCACCATGTTGTGCTCGTTGATGGCGGCCGCTTCCGAGCCTGCCCCCGAGACCGGCTTGTCCTGGAGAGGAAGGCTGGCCGCCGTACCCGGCTTGCTCAGGTTGAACAGGAACATCTCCACCGGGCGGTTCTGGCCCTTGTTGATGCGATAGCGCTGGTTGCCGATCACGTAGCCGTTGTCGTTGACGGCCACGGCCCAGCTGTGTTGCAGCTTGGCATCGTCCTTGCCAGGCTCGCCATCCGGCAGCGGGATGATCTTGGTGGTGCCCACGGTGCCGGCAGCCGTATCCAGGGTCCAGTAGCTGGCGAGGTTGCGGCCATCCAGATCACCAGTGCCCACCTCGCCGGTGGAGCTGTAGCCCACGCCGTAGAGGGTGCCGTTGTACTTGGCCACGCCCAGTGCAGAGGCGGTTTGCAGCACCTCGTCACGCTGATGGCCATAGGTGCCGGCCTGCATCAGCTTGTTGAACCCGCCCGAGCTGTTGAGCAGCCAGAAGCTCGCCTGGGTATCGACCCCGGGGCAGTAGCGGAAGTCACCGTACTGGCTGTCATTGCCCGTCTCGAAACACCACTTGTAGAAGTCACCGCCCACCTTGTGGCGATACTTGTCGCTGGCCGCGGTACCGGTCACCAGATACTGACCGTTGTCCAGCTTCTTGATGGAGGTGGGTACGCTCAGGCCGTGGGTGCTGGCCGCATCCTTGAGCTCGACCGGGTTGCCGTCATTGACCACGGCAAAGGCGGTGCGCAGCTTGCCATTCATCTTGTAACCGACCCGATCCTCCGGGACATCCCCGAGGGCCGTCACCAGGCCATCGACCTCGGAGCTGGTCACGTAGCCCAGGTTGCTGCGTTGATCCACCTTGTCCAGGAAGTCGCGACGCCACTGGTAGGCAAAGCCCGAGTTGTCGCTCCAGAAGGAGTTGCAGACCGAGTTGGAGAGCATGCAACCCTGCTCGAAACGGAAACGATCGACCAGGAAGTCGGCAAACCGCACGGTGGAGAAGTATTCCGCCATGTTGTTCTTGGTGTTGAGCCCGATGAGGCCGTTGGCATCGCCGCTGATCCCGCTGGCATAGCCTTTGACTTCGTCATCGACGATGGTGAAAAAGGAGCTTTGTGCCGCCTGCGCGTTGAGGCTGGCGCCGACCAGGATGGCCAGCATGGATAATTGCTTTTTCATCTACTTCCTTAGTCTTGATGTTTCAACGCTTCCAACTCCTCCCAACGGGAGAAGGCGTGTTCCAATGCGGCCTCTGCCGCATTCAATGCATCCAGTTTGGGCTGGGTCTGCTCTGCTGGCAGAGAGAAGAAACCGGGGTGGTTAATCTCGGCCTGCAGGGCATCGAGTTCCATTTCCAACTGTTCCAGCCGGGCTGGCAGATTATCCAGCTCCAGTTGCAACTTGTAAGAGAGTTTTCGTGTTTTTTTCGCAGGCTCCGCTGCCGACGCGACAGGCTCTGCCACCTTGACCGGGGTCGCCTTGGCCGTCTGTTGGGCGGCCTGCAGGGCTCGTGTGGCCATCATGTCGGCGTAGCCCCCGACATAATCGCTGATCCGTCCATCCCCTTCAAACAGCCAGCAGCCGGTCACGGTATTGTCGATGAAACGGCGATCGTGACTGACCAGCAGCAGGGTGCCCGGGTAATCGGTGAGCAGCTCTTCCAGCAATTCCAGCGTTTCGACATCCAGGTCGTTGGTTGGTTCATCCAGAATCAACAAGTTACTGGGCTTGAGGAAGAGTTTGGCCAACAGTAGACGGTTTTTCTCGCCCCCTGACAAGGCCTTGACCGGGGTGCGCGCCCGCTTGGGCTCGAACAGGAAGTCCTGCAGGTAGCCGAGGATGTGGCGGGAGCGGCCGCGAACCATCACCTCCTGCTTGCCCTCCCCCACGTTGTCCACCACCGTCTTCTCGGGGTCGAGCTGCTCACGGTATTGATCGAAGTAGGCCACTTCCAGGTTGGTCCCCTGGCGCACCGAGCCACGGCTCGCCTCGAGCTGGCCCATCAGCAGCTTGATCAGGGTCGACTTGCCGCAGCCGTTGGGGCCCACCAGAGCAATCTTGTCCCCACGCAGCACCTGCAGATCCAGTCCCTGGAACAGGGTGCGATCACCAAAGTCCAGCCCCAGCCCCTCGGTCTCGAACACCAGCTTGCCGGAGCGGCCCGCCTCGTCCAGTTGCAGCTTGGCCTTGCCCTGCAGTTCCCGGCGCTGGGTGCGCTCCATGCGCATCGCCTTGAGGGCCCGCACCCGTCCCTCGTTGCGGGTACGACGCGCCTTGATCCCCTGGCGCACCCATACCTCTTCCTGGGCCAGCTTGCGGTCGAACTCGGCGTTTTTCAGCTCCTCGACCCGCAGCCACTCCTCCTTGCCTTGCAGATATTCGTCATAGTTGCCGGGCCAGGAGGTGATCACGCCGCGATCGAGATCGATGATCCGCGTCGCCAGCTTGTGGATGAACTCCCGGTCGTGGGAGATGAAGACGATGGCGCCGCGAAAGTCCTTGAGGAACTCTTCCAGCCAGTTGATGGCATCGATGTCCAGGTGGTTGGTCGGCTCGTCCAGCAGCAACAGGTCCGGGTCACACGCCAGGGCGCGGGCCAGAGCCACCTTGCGCAGCCAGCCGCCTGACAGACTGTCGAGCGTCACATCAGGGTCGAGATCGAGCAGGGTCAGCACCTGATTGATGCGGGTCTCGTACTGCCAGCCGTTCTGATAGTCGAGCTGCTCCTGCAACTGGCTCATGGTGCGAATGTTGGCATCGGAAGGGTCGTGCGCCAGGGCGTGGGAGACATGGTGGTACTGCTTGAGCAGCTCCCCTACCCCGGCCAGCCCTTCTGCGGCGTAATCGAACACGGTGATCTCGCTCGAGGCGGGCGGATCCTGCTCGAGGCGGGTCACTTTCAAATCTTGTTGCAACACCAGACGGCCGTCGTCCAGCGGCAATTCGCTGGCAATCACCTTCATCAGGGTAGACTTGCCCGCCCCGTTGCGACCCACTAGACAGAGGCGCTCGCCCCGCTCTATGGTGAGCTCGGCATGGTCGAGCAGCGGAAAATCACTGAACGACAGGGACGCGCCGTGCAATGTCAAAAGAGCCATGTTTGTTCCTTGTTGCTTATGAAAAAACGGGCGGCAGCGTGAGTCTGCCCCCGTTTTGTCGTCAAATCCTGCTCACCCCTGTGCCAGCCAGCCTTGCAGCTCTCCCAGGGTGAAAGGCCAGCCCAGCTCCCGGCCGGCACTGTCTTGCAGCACCGGGATGCGCACCCGGTAAGCCTCGAGCCAGGCCTCCTCCTCCAGGATGTCGCAGCGGCGGGTCTGCGCGGCCATCCCTGCCTGTTCCACCAGCGCCCACGCCTGTTCGCACAGGTGGCAGCCGTCGGTGTGAAACAGGGTCAGCATCAGCCTTGTGCCTCGGCGTGGGTGATGATCCAGCAGTTGTGGATATGCTGGTTGCGCTCGAAGTCCTTGGGCCGGGTCTTGTTCGTGATGTTCTGCGCCTTGAGACCGATGGCGTCAAGGCCGGCCAAGTCCATCTTGAAGTGGCGCTTGTTGTTGGAGAAGACCAGGGTGCCGTCCGCCGCGAGCAGGCGCTTGAGGTGCTGCATCAACAGCAGGTGATCCCGCTGCACGTCGAAGCTCTCGTCCATCCGCTTGGAGTTGGAGAAGGTGGGCGGATCGATGAAGATGAGGTCGTACTGCTCGTCAGCTTCCGACAACCACTTCAGACAGTCCGCCTGCACGAACTTGTGCTCACGGCCCACCAGCGAGTTGAGGCGCATGTTGTCCTGGGCCCAGTTGAGGTAGGTGCGCGACATGTCCACCGTGGTGGTTTCGCGGGCGCCGCCGAGCCCCGCGTGCACGGTGGCACTGCCGGTATAGGCGAACAGGTTCAGGAAGCGCTTGCCCTTTGCCATCTGGCCCAGCATGCGGCGGGTCTGGCGGTGGTCGAGGAAGAGGCCGGTGTCCAGATAGTCGTAGAGGTTGACCCAGAGGCGTGCACCGTACTCCTGCACCTCCATCCGGTGCTGCTCTTCGGAAAGCTTCTGGTACTGCTGTTTGCCTTCCTGGCGCTCGCGCACCTTCAGGATCACCTTCTCGCCGTCCATGCCAGTCACCTTGATGGCGGCCTGCACCATGTCCAGCAGACGCTGGCGGGTCTTCTGGGCGGGGATGTCCTTGGGCGCAGCGTACTCCTGTACCACCAGATAGTCCTGATAGCGGTCGATGGCGGCGTTGTACTCCGGCAAGTCCGCGTCATAGAGGCGGTAGCAATCGAGGTTCTCCTTGCTCGCCCATTTCTCGAGGGTCTTCAGATTCTTGCGCAGACGGTTGGCAAAGTCCTGGGCCACCTCTTTCTGGGAAGCGACGGCATCGAGGGCGATCTGGTAGTTGCGCAGTTGACACTCGAGGGCGCCGTTGAACAGGCGATACTGCTTGTCGGCACGCAGGCGCAGGCAGCTCAGGAGTTCGGGAGAGGCGGAGAGAATGGTGACCTTCCACCCCTGAAAACCGCGGCGCAGGGCATCGCCAAGGGCCTGATGCACTTCCAGCAGGGCCGGGAACTCCCCAAGACGCTCGCCATAGGGCGGGTTGGAGATAAGCATGCCGACCTGACGGCTCTCCCCTTCCACAGCCGGCATCGGCAGCGGATTTTCCAGCTTGGTGACATCGGCCTGCTTGAAGGTAATGAGATGGGCCACGCCGGCGGCCTTGGCGTTGTCACGGGCCTTCATCAGGACCCGGGTATCCGCATCGCAACCGAACAGTTTCACCTCGCAGCGTTGCATGCCGCGCTTGGCACGCACCTGGGCTTCCATCATCAGACTCTGCCACAGTTCACCATCGTGTTGCAGCCAGCGATCGAAACCGAAGCGCTCGCGGCGCAGCGCAGGCGCCATGTCGGCAGCGATGAAGGCCGCTTCAATCAGCAGGGTACCGGAGCCGCACATGGGGTCCATCATGGGCTCGCCGGCCCAGCCGCTGCGGGCGATCATGGCCGCAGCCAGGTTCTCTTTGAGGGGCGCCTCGCCGGTGCCCTGGCGATAGAAGCGCTGGTGCAGCGCCGGGCCTGACAAGTCCAGCGTGATATTGGCCTTGCCTTTGCCAAGGTGCGCCATGATGCGAATGTCCGGGGACTTCTTGTCCACATCCGGGCGCACGTGACCGCGCTTGGTGAAGCGATCGACGATGGCGTCCTTGATCTTCAGGGCACCGTACTGGGTATTGCGAATGGAGGCGTTGGTACCGGTAAAGTCCACCGCGATGGTGGCGGTACCGGAGAAGTGCTCCTCCCAGGGAATGGTATGGGCCCCGAGGTAGAGGTCCAGATCGTCGTTCATCTGGAACTCGGAGAGCACCAGCACGATTCGGGAGGCGAAACGGCTCCACAGACAGGCCTTGTAGCCGATGGCCAGTTCGCCCTTGAAGTGGACGCCGGCCACGGTCTCACGGACCTGCTCCGCCCCCAGATTGGTCAGCTCGACGGCCAGCAGGTTTTCCAGCCCTTTGGGGCAGGTTGCAAAAAATTCTTTCATCACGCTCACGGGGATGCCATAAAAATAGTGCCGCATTATACCTTATCGGCCCGCACTCGGCACTCGAACCTTGGACAAAGGCGCCATATAAACGGCAAGAGGCGCGGCAAACGCTCCCCTCCCCCTTGCGGGCGACAGGATCCCGCTCCTGGCTGGCAGTTGTCTACCATCACATTCGTAAAGAATTCGAAAATCTTGCCCGGGCCAGGCAGAAAACGGTCGTGACGACCAGACGAAGGAGAAAATACAAATAATGGAACAAGAGAGAGACTGAGCGCTTAAATATCAGACCAATATAGCAGGCCTATAACGGACTTATTCGTCGCCATATAACGGCCCCGTCGTCAGCCCACTTCCCGATATTGTGTCGGTGCCCGGACTCTGGCTTGCATCCGGTTATTCATCACCTTGATCACGGCAAAGCGCGGCAGCGTCTTGCTGTTGGTCAGCACCAGTTCGTCGGTCAGGTTCAGGCAAACGCTCGCCTGATCGCCGGCTTCGATGACCATGAATTCCCCCCGACCATGGGGCGTATCCATCCACACCAGGGATCCCATATCCGGAAAAACATGAGCCTGCTGTTCATGAAAGAACCAGCTTTGCGGCATCAGGGGTTTATAAAAACGGCTGACGGCGATGGCATTGAGGACCAGCTGGACCTGGTGGGGCGTACTCCAGTCGAGTTCAGCGGCCTTGTCCATCAACTGGTAATAAAGGGCGGCATCATCCACGCAAAAAGGCTGGGTGGTGAAAGAACAGGGAACAAGTTGCCGACCTTTATATTCAGTGGCAAATATCATGCGATCGGACAAATCCAGCATCAGGCGATCATCCTGAGCGTCATAATGCCACTGCCAATTGTCATTGGGTTGAATACACATGGTGGTGCCCTTATCTAAGCCGTCCCTCGACTTTATTCCATGTCGAGAATTTGAGCAACGTTAAATAAGGGCAACCGGTTATTTTTTAAATATGGGTAACGATCTCTTTGACCAGACTCGGCCCTTTATAAATAAAGCCGCTGTAAATCTGGACAAGACTGGCACCCGCTGCCAGTTTTTCCCGAGCCGCCATGGCGCTGTCGATACCACCCACACCGATAATGGGCAGGGCGCCGTCGAGGGCCTTGGCCAGGTGGCGGATCACCTCGGTGCTCTTGTGCTGGAGCGGACGACCGCTAAGCCCGCCGGCCTCTGCGGCATGGGGCATGTCATATATCATCTCCCGCTCCAGAGTGGTATTGGTGGCGATGACACCGTCAATACGGTTCTTGATCAAAGAGGCGGCTACCTGATCTATTTCATCGAGTGACAGATCCGGGGCAATTTTCACGGCCAGCGGCACATACTTTTTATATTTCTCGGCCAGCTCCTGTTGGCGCTGTTTCAATGCGGCCAGCAGTTCATCCAGTGCATCGCCATATTGCAATTGACGCAGACCCGGGGTGTTTGGTGAGGAAATATTGACCGCAATATAACCGGCATGGTCATACACCTTGTCCATGCAGAGAAGGTAATCATCCTTGCCTTGCTCGATGGGGGTGTCCTTGTTCTTGCCGATATTGATGCCGATCACCCCCTGATATTTGGCCTCTTTCACCTTGGCCACCAGGTGATCGACTCCCTTGTTGTTGAATCCCATGCGATTGATGATCCCTTCGGCCGGGATCACCCGGAAGAGACGAGGCTTGTCATTGCCGCTCTGGGGTCTGGGGGTCACGGTACCGACCTCGATGAAACCGAACCCCATGGCGCCGAAGGCATCGATGCACTCCCCGTCTTTATCCAGACCGGCGGCCAACCCCACCGGATTGGCAAAATTAAGCCCCATGACGGTGACGGGGCGTTTGGGCAGAGAGTGGCGGAAGAAACAATCAAGCGGGGTACCGAGAAGGCGGGGCAAATATTTGATGGAGAGATCGTGAGCCTGCTCCGGATTGAGTTTGAACAGGAAATGCCTGGCGAGTGGGTACAGCATGCTTGCTCCTTAAAAAAAGCCCCGGCAACTGGCCGGGGCTTTTGGGGTTATGCCGAGGTTCGGCAATTCAACTGGAGCAGGTTCAACTCTCGCAAGGCCACCGAGAACTTGGCGAACTCGTGCGTGCTCGTGGTCTTGAAGTCGGCCAACATGTGGGTCCAACGGGACAAGAGTTGCTCATGCTCCGAAATCCAGTCGGCCAGTATGGTAGCGCATTCCCCCTGCTCTTTGCACCCTTCCAGTACCACGGAGGTGAGGCTGCGTTGCTGCCAGTCCAGATCTTCGCGGAAGGAGGCCCGCGCCATCGCCTGCCAGTGGTTGCCCACCGGCTGATGGTTGATCTGCTCGAGGAACCAGTGCAGATCCAGCTTGGCGCCCAGGCGATAGTAGACGTTGGCAACCCGCAGGATGTCGGTCTTGTGCTCCGCGGCAATCTGCGCCAGATCCAGGCAGGAGAAGAGGCTGCTCATGTGGGCCACGCGACGGGCGATGGCCTCCGGCACCTGTTTCTCCATCAGGGCGGCGACCGCCTGGCGGTGTTCGGCCACTTCGCTCTCGTCCATTACCTCATAAAGGTGCTGACTCAGGGTCTCGAAGGCCGGACGGAAGAAGGCGATGTTCTCGCCGATGCTCCAGCTGCGGTTGCGGGCGCGCAGGAACCAACGGGTGGCGCGGCGCACGATGCGGCGGCTGTAGAACATCAGCTCGAGCTGGGTCTGGGCATCCACCCCGTTGTCACACCCTTCGATGTCACGCCACAGGGCGCCGAGGCCGAACACTTCCCGGGCCATGGCGAAGCAGCAGGCCACTTCCGCCACCGAGGCACCGGTCTCGTCCTTCATCCGGCTGGCGAAGTTGAGCCCCATGTCGTTGACCAGCATGTTGGCCACCCGGGTCGCGATGATCTCGCCTCGCAGTGGATGCTGGGCCAGGGCCGCGCCAAATTGCTGCTGCAACTGGGTCGGGAAGCTGGTGACCAGCATGTTGGCGAGGAAGGGCTCCTCGGTCACTTCCGGGCAATTGAGCTGCTCTTTGAGCACCATCTTGCCATAAGCCACCAGCACCGCCAGCTCGGGTCGGGTCAGCCCCTGCCCTGCCGCCATCCGCTCGGAGAGCTCCTCGTCTGAGGGGAGGAACTCGAGCGCCCGGTCCAGCTTGCCTTCCCGCTCCAGCCCCTGGATGAAGCGTTGCTGCTCTTTCAGCTGCTCGGCACCACGGAAGGCGGTCACCGAGATGGATTGTGACTGGCGGTAGGCGTTGGTGATGACCACCTGGGCCACCGCATCCGTCATCTCGTAGAGCATCTGGTTGCGCTGCTTGAGGGTCAGATCCCCGGCGGCCACCAGCTGGTTGAGCAGGATCTTGATGTTGACCTCGTTGTCGGAGCAATCCACCCCGCCCACGTTGTCGGTGAAGTCGGTGTTGATGCGACCACCCTGACTGGCATACTCCACCCGGCCAAGCTGGGTGAAGCCCAGGTTGCCACCCTCGCCCACGATGCGGGCACGCAGGTCACGCCCGTTGACCCGCAGCACGTCGTTGCTGCGATCCCCGACGTCGGCGTCGCTCTCGCGGGCGCTCTTCACATAGGTGCCGATGCCGCCGTTCCAGAGCAGGTCGACGTTCAGGCAGAGCAGCGCCTTGATCAGCTCGTTCGGGGCCATGCCGCTCTTGTCGGTGCCAAGCAGGGTCTGCATTTCCGGGCTCAGCTTGATGGACTTGGCAGAGCGCAGGAAGATGCCGCCCCCCTTGGAGATGAGCTCACGGTTGTAGTCATCCCAGCTGGAGCCGGGCAGCTCGAACAGGCGCTTGCGCTCGACGAAGCTCCTGGCCGCATCCGGGGTCGGGTCGACGAAGATGTGCATGTGGTTGAAGGCGCCCACCAGCTGGATGTGCTCGGAGAGCAGCATGCCGTTGCCGAACACGTCGCCGGCCATGTCACCTATCCCCACGCAGGTGAAGTCGGTGGTCTGGCAGTTGATGCCAATCTCACGGAAGTGGCGCTTGACCGATTCCCAGGCGCCGCGGGCGGTGATGCCCATCTTCTTGTGGTCATAGCCGACCGAGCCGCCGGAGGCGAACGCATCGCCGAGCCAGTGGCCGTATTCGAGGCTGATTTCGTTGGCGATGTCGGAGAAGGTGGCAGTGCCCTTGTCGGCCGCCACGACCAGGTAGTAGTCATCCTCGTCGTGACGCACCACGGATTTTGGCGGGATCACCTCGCCCTGGATGATGTTGTCGGTCACGTCGAGCAGGCCGCGGATGAACAGACGGTAGCAGGCCTTGCCCTCCTCCTGGATGACGGCACGGGGGGCGCCAACCGGCATCTGCTTGCAATAGAAGCCGCCCTTGGCGCCCACCGGCACAATGACGGTGTTCTTCACCTGCTGGGCTTTCACCAGACCCAGCACCTCGGTGCGGAAGTCCTCCTTGCGATCGGACCAGCGCAGGCCGCCACGGGCCACCTTGCCCCAGCGCAGGTGTACCCCTTCCACTCGCGGGGAGTAGACGAAGATCTCGAACTTCGGCAGCGGCAGCGGCATATCGGTGATGCTGGAGGGGGCCAGCTTGAAGGAGATGTAGGGCTTGATGTTGCCCGCCTTGTCCAGCTGGTAGTAGTTGGTGCGCAGGGTGGCGTCGATCATCTCCACATAGCGGCGAATGATGCGATCGTCATCCAGGTTGGCGACCTGATCCAGCTTGGCGGCGAGCTGCTCGTGCAGCTTGGCTGATGCCTTGGCATCTTGCGATGGCACCTTGGCATCCTGCTTGATGGCCGGATCCAGGCGCTGTTCGAACAGAGTGAACAGCAGTTGGGCGATGTCCGGATAACGGGTCAGGGTCTCCTCGATATAGGACTGGCTGAAGGAGACGCCGGTCTGGCGCATGTATTTGGCATAGGCCCGCAGCACGGATACCTGACGACCGGTGAGGCCGGCCCCCAGCACCAGACGGTTGAAGCCGTCATCTTCCAGGGTCTTGTTCCAGATGGCGGCGAAAGCCTGCTGGAAGCGCTGCTGGCTCTGCTCCAGATCGAACGGTTGCTCACCGCGCAGCAGCATGGAGAAATCGAGGATCCAGAACACCTCGCCGGTGGGGGTCCGTACCTGATACGGAGTCTCGCCGATGACGCGCAGCCCCATGTTTTCCAGCATGGGCAGGACGTCGGAGAGGTGGATGGGTTCGCTTCGGTGGAACAGCTTGAGGCGTACCCGGCGATCGTTCTCCTCCTCCTGGGCGCGGTAGAACAGCATGCCAAGCGGCTCGGCCTCGCTCAATCCATCCAGGGCCATGATGTCCGCGACGGCAGAGCCCGGCAGCACATCTTCCTTGTAGGCGCGGGGGAAGGCGGTGCTGAAACGGCGGCGCAGCTCGTTGCCGCGGGCCTCGCCATAGTGGGAAAGCAGCACGGAATCCAGGCGGTCATCCCAGCTGCGGGCCGCTTCAATCAGGTTGTTCTGTACTTCGTTCACATCCACATCCACGTTGTTGTTGTTGACCCGCACTATGTAGTGGGTCCGTGCCAGCACGCCCTCGGTGAAGTAGACGTTGAACTCCACATCGATGCTGCTGCCAAAATATTTCTGCAAAATCTGCTGGGTCTTGACTCGCAGCGCCGTGTTGTAGCGCTCCTTGGTGACATAGACCATGCAGGAGAAGAAGCGGCCGTAGACATCGCGGCGCACGAACAGGCGCAGCATGTCCCGCTCCTGCATCTCCAGCACCCCGAGACCGGTGGCCAGCAGCTCCTCTTCACGGGCCTGGATCAGCTCGTCGCGCGGGTAGGTTTCCAGCACGTTCAGCAGCGCCTTGTAGGCATGGGAGCCCGATTCAAAGCCGGAGGCGGCCATGATGCGCTCGAGGCGGTGGCTGATGAGGGGGATCTGGGTCGCACTGGTGTTGTAGATGGAGGAGGCATACAGGCCGATGAAGCGATCCTCTCCCACCACCTTGCCGTGCTCGTCGAAGCGCTTGATGCCGATGTAATCCACATAGGCCGGACGATGCACCCGGGACTTGCTGTTGGACTTGGTGAGGATCAGCAAGTCGGAACTGAGGGCAGCGTGACGGGCGCTGGCGGGCATGGTGCCGAGGCGCTGGCCTTCGTCCTTGATGGAGTTCTTCATCAGCCCCAGGCTGGACTCGGGCTGCGGCAGGATCTCGTGATCCCCCTCCACCGCCTTGACGTCGTAGCGACGATAACCCATCAGGGTGAAGTTGTGGGCGGCCACCCATTTGAGGAAGGCGACGCAGGAGTCCACCTCAGCCTGGCTGACCGGGTTCTTGCGTTTGGGCAGCTCCTCGATGATCTCGTTCAGGCGCGCCAGCATTGGCTGCCAGTCTCCCACCGCCAGGGCCACTTCCCGCGCCACCGAGTTGAGCTCGGCAGTCAGGGCGTCCATCTCCTCTTCACCGGTCAGGTGATCGATTTCGATGAGGAAGGCGGTTTCCACCGAGGTCTGCTCTGCGGTGTTGTCCAGATCCAGGATGGCGCCAATCTTGCCGCCTTCGCCGCGGATCAGGTGCAGCGGCTGGTGCAGCATCATGTGGGCGGTGATATTGAGACGCTTGAGCGCCATGCGGATGGAGTCCACCAGGAAGGGGGAATCCTGCAGGATGATCTCGACGATGGTATGGGGAGACTGCCATCCGTGGCGGGTCAGCTCGGGGTTGTAGACCCGGATATAGGGCTCGATGCCGGTGCGGTGGTTGAGGGCATTCCACAGACTGAGGGCGGCGCCATAGAGATCGCTGTCATTGCGGTCATGCAGATCAGTGCTGGCCATGTTGCCGTAGAACTTGGCAACGAAACATTCGACCAGGGAGGCACTGTTTTTCGGCAATTTCTGGTGGATCAGACTGAGAACGTTTTCGAGCAGAACGGAGGTAGGGGCGTCTTTCAATGCCATTGCTAGTTTCCTTATCGGACGACATCACAGACACGGCGACATCCACCCAGGATGCGCGCCGGTACAGAGTTGCAGCGAAGTGTAATGGCTTGGATCAAGGAAGGCGAGCAAAGGTGATAACGGGATGTTAAAAACAAGGGGCAGATCACGGCTTGGGTTGTGATAAATTTTGCCAAGTTGGCAAAATTCAGAAAATCGCACTGGATGCCGCGCCATTTACCGGATAGATAGTGACTTAAAGCAGATATTTACCCGGATTGATGTTCAAGTTTTGTTAATTTATGCGTTCCAGGGAAATGAAGCGATGATCATCCTGGGTTTTCAGTCGAAAGTAGCCGTGAACGCCGCTCTCCGACACAAAACGCCGGATTTTCTCCAACCCCAGCTCCAGGGTCAGACCCTGCTCGGTACGTACCACCAGGCGGTTCACCTGCCCCTGGTACATCAGCATGATCTCGTCGCGGCCAAGGGAGAGCCGAAAAGTGTATTGCCTCATGTCACCTCCTGGTCATCCATGAAAAACGGGCAGGAGAGCCAGACTCTCCTGCCCGCCGTCGTGACGCTTACTGTGCCAGCGCCTTGCTCACCTTCTCGAACAGATCCCGCGCCAGCCCGTCCAGGTTGGCCAGGCGGGTCAGCTCGGCGCGAACCAGCGCCTTGCGCCCCTCATCGAGCCGCTTGAACTGGATAAGCGGGGTGATGAGGCGGGACGCCACCTGGGGATTGACCTCGTTGAGCTCGATCAAGAGATCGGTCAGGAAGCGATAGCCGCTGCCATCGGCGGCGTGGAACTGCACCTGGTTGCTCATGGCGAAGCTGCCGATGAGCGCCCGCAGCCGGTTCGGGTTGCGGATGCTGAAGGTCGGGTGCGCCATCGCCTGCTTCACGTCATGGAGCACATCCTTGGCCGGCTTGGCCCCCACCAGCCGCAGCCAGTTGTCCAGTACCAGGCCATCATGGGCCCACTTGCCTTCGAAGTCGGCCAAGAGCGCAGCGCGGCACGGCAGCAGATGGCTGTTGGCCACCTGGAGCGCCGCCAGGGTGTCGGTCATGTTGTCGGCAGCCCCGTACTGCTCGCGCACCAGGGTATCGGCCTTCGCGGCATCCAGCGCCGCCAGATAACCCAGCACCACACCCTTGAGGGCCCGCTTGGCCATGTCGGCATGGACCACCTGATAAGCCGGCAGACGCAGGCTCTCGTAGCACGCCAGCAGGCGGTCGCCAAAGGCGTGGGCCAGAGCAGTCTGAATGCCGTTGCGCACCTGGTGGATGGCGTCGATGTCGGCCACCTCGAACAGCTCGGCCAGGGTCGCCTCCCCCGGCAGGGCCAGGATCTCTGCCTTGAGGGCGGGATCCAGTGCAGCCTCGTCCAGAATGGCGACAAAGGCCGCCAGCAGGGTGTGGGAGAGTTCAATCCCCTGCCCGTGCTGGACCCGGGCAACCCCGTCGATCACCGCCTTGTTGATCAGCATCTGGGCGGCGTCCCAGCGGGCAAACTCGTTGCGGGCATGACGCATCAGGAAGGCCAGGGCCTCGTCGCTGTAGTCATAGTGCAGCTTGACCGGGGCGGAGAAGTCTCGCAACAGAGAGGGTACCGGTCTGACCGGCACTCGATCGAATTCGAACGTCTGCTGTGCTTCCAGCACGTCCAGCACATTGCCAATGGCCTTGCCCTGGTATTGCAGCGGGATGACGGCACCCTGCTCATCGTAGATCTCGATGTCGAGGGGGATATGCAGCGGCAGCTTCTGTGGCTGATCCTGGGTCGGCGGGGTGTGCTGGCTCACGTGCAGACGATAGACACCGCTTTCGGCATCGTATTCGTCGGTCACGGTGAGCTCGGGGGTGCCGGACTGGCTGTACCAGCGGCGGAAGCGAGCGAGATCCACCCCGGAGGCATCCTCCATCGCCTGCACGAAGTCGTCGCAGGTGGCGGCAGAGCCGTCGTGACGCTCGAAGTAGAGTCGCATGCCCGCCTGGAAGGCGTCCTCCCCCAGCAGGGTGTGCATCATGCGGATCACTTCAGAGCCCTTCTCGTAGACGGTCAGGGTGTAGAAGTTGTTCATCTCGATCACCACATCCGGGCGGATGGGGTGGGCCATGGGGCCGGCATCTTCGGCAAACTGCGGACCGCGCACGGTGCGCACGTTGTTGATGCGGTTGACGCCGCGCGACCCCAGATCGGAGGAGAACTCCTGATCCCGAAACACCGTCAGCCCCTCTTTGAGGCTGAGTTGGAACCAGTCGCGGCAGGTGACACGGTTGCCGGTCCAGTTGTGGAAGTATTCGTGGCCGATCACCCGCTCGATGCCGTGGTAGTCCGCATCGGTGGCAGTGGCCGGGTTGGCCAGCACGAACTTGGAGTTGAAGATGTTGAGCCCCTTGTTCTCCATGGCCCCCATGTTGAAGAAGTCCACCGCCACGATCATGTAGATGTCGAGGTCATACTCGAGGCCGAAGCGCTGCTCGTCCCAGCGCATGGAGTTGATGAGGCTCTCCATGGCGAAACCGGCGCGGTCCAGGTTGCCCTTGTCGACGAAGATCTCGAGGGCCACCTTGCGGCCGCTCTTGGTGACGTAATGGCTGCGTTCCACATCGAAGTCCCCGGCCACCAGGGCAAACAGGTAACTCGGCTTGGGGAAGGGATCCTGCCACTGCACGAAGTGGCGACCGTCGTCCAGATCGCCGCTCGCGACCTTGTTGCCATTGGAGAGCAGATAGGGGTACTTGGCCTTGTCGGCGGTGATGCGGGTACTGTAACGGGCCAGGATGTCCGGCCTGTCCATGTAATAGGTGATACGACGAAAGCCCTCGGCCTCGCACTGGGTGCAATAGGCATCGCCGGATTTGTAGAGCCCCTCCAGCGCCGTGTTGGCGGCGGGATCGATGTCGGTGACCACGGTCAGCACGCACTCGGCCGGCAAGTTGAACAGGGTCAGGCTGCTCTCTCCCTGCTCGTATTGCTGATAGGGCACGCCATCCACGCTGACGCTGACAAGGTCAAGCCCCTCGCCGTCCAGCACCAGGGGTTCGTTGTGATCGCCGCTGCGACGCAAACGGGAGATGGCGGTGACCCGGGTCAGGGGCTCTTGCAGCTGAAAATCGAGATCCAGGCTGTCACACCAATAGAGGGGAGCCTGGTAATCCTGGCGATATTTGGCCGTCATGGCCTGAGGTTGTTCAGTCATTATTGTGTGCTTCCACGCTTTGTTATTGACGTGTCAGAGGCTGTCACAAGGCTCGGACAGGGTCAAATAGTTTGCATTCAGGCAAAAGAAAGGGCGACCCGAGTCGCCCTTGTCATTTCGTTGCCAGCATCAGCTCTTCTTGCTGAGGGTGGCCAGATCCGCCGTGATGTTGGCCGCTTCCACCTGGTATTCGTCAGGTGCCTCGAAATCGGTCGGCAGTTCATCCAGGCTCTTCACCGTCGGCTTGCCAAGACGGGTCAGCCGCTCGTTGGCTCGCGCCAGCGCCTTCTCGTCCTGTTTGGCCTGTTCAGCCAGCCGCTCGGCTTCGTTCAGGGAGACCGACTTCTTGTCCTTGTCCGCCTGATACTCCTTGATGTCCTGCAGCACATAGGCAAATTCCGGATCCTTGGTGATCCGTGCCTCGTGGGCCGCTTTCAGCTTGGGCAGCAGGCTGGAGAAGTCCCCCAGTCGCTCGTAGCTGGCCGAGGCAATCTTGTCCCAGGGCAAGGCGTTGAACTCGCGGCTCTCCCCCGTCTCCCCCGGCGCGACCGCAGTCGGGAAGGCGATATCGGGTGCAACCCCCTTGTTCTGGGTGCTGCCGCCATCGATACGGTAGAACTTGGCGATGGTGTACTGCACGTGACCCAGCGGCTGATCGTAGAAGTCATAGACCTTGGCGAGGCTGCGATGCTGCTGCACCGTCCCCTTGCCGAACGAGTTTTCGCCGAGGATCAGCGCACGACCATAGTCCTGCATGGCGGCAGCGAAGATCTCGGAGGCCGAGGCGCTGTAGCGGTCGATCATCACCGACATGGGGCCACCGTAGTAGACATTGCCGTCGTCGTCGCCATTGACGGTGATGCGACCCATGTGATCACGGATCTGCACCACGGGGCCGCTGGCAAAGAAGAGACCGCTCAGGGCGGAAGCTTCCGTCAGGGCACCGCCACCGTTGCCGCGCAGATCGACGATGAGGCCGTCGATCTTCTGCTTGTTGAGGCTGGAGATCTCCTTGATCACGTCGTCGTGCAGGTTGACGTAGAAGCTCGGGATCTCGAGCACGCCGATCTTCTTGCCCTCGGCGGTGATCACCTTGGACTTGGCGGCTCTGTCTTCCAGACGCACCTTGTCACGCACCAGCTCCACCAGCTCGGTCTTGGCGGTTGCACCCTTGCCGCGCTGGATCTCCAGCTTCACCTTGCTGCCCTTGGGCCCCTTGATGAGCTCGACCACGTCGTCAAGACGCCAGCCAATGACATCCACAATCTTGCCGTCGTCCTGCCCCACCCCGGTGATCTTGTCATCGGGTTTCAGGTGATTGGACTTGGCCGCCGGGCCGCCTGGCACCAGGGAGCGGATGACGGTAAAGTCATCTTCCGCCTGCAGCACGGCCCCAATCCCCTCCAGCGAGAGGTTCATCTCGGTGTTGAACCGATCGGCGCTGCGCGGAGACAGATAGCTGGTGTGCGGTTCGATGGCGCGGGCGAAGGAGTTCATGAAGAGCTGGAACACGTCCTCGCTCTCGGTCTGGGACATCCGCTTGATGGCGTTGTTGTAACGCTTGCCAAGCAGCTCCTTGATCTCGGGCCACTCCTTGCCGCTGAGCTTGAGGCTCAGGGCATCGAACTTGACCCGCTGACGCCACAGCTCGTTGAGCTCGGCTTCATCCTTGGGCCAGGGAGCCCCTTCCCGATCGAAGACGTAATTGTCTTTCTGGGTAAAATCGAAGGGAGTGTCGAGCAGTTTGAGGGCGTATTCGAACCGCTCGTACCGCCGCTGCTGACTCAGGTTGAACATCTCGTAGGCCGGAGCCAGTCGCCCTCGCTCGAGGTCGGTGTCAAAACCGGTACGATATTTCTCAAAACGGCTGATGTCAGAGGCCAGAAACAGGTTGCGGCTGTAGTCCAGATTCTCCAGATACTTGTCAAAGATCACGGAGGAAAAGGCGTCGTCCAGCTTGAACTGTTTGTAGTGGGAGCGGGTAAACAGATTGGCAATTCGCTTGCTGGCCGTAGCATGTTGGCTCTCTTGAGCCAACACAGGCAAATCACTTTCCTTGAGCACCGGCTCGATGGCCTGTGCGAGCCCGGCAAGCGCCAGGCTACAGGCAACGAGTGAAAAACGAATCACGCCATGCTTCAACATTCGTCTCCTTAGAGAACCAGATGCTCGAACTTGACCCGCAACATCATGCCGGTCTGCAATTGAACCTGTACGTCATCCTTGGTCACTTCCTTGATGGTCGCAGGCACAGGGGACTTGCCCAGCACGACGCGCACGCCCTGCTCGACTTTCAGAGTAGCGGCATCCACTTTCACCAGCGGCGCATCGGCGACCGGTGCAGCCTTGGGAGCAGGGGCGGACTTGGGCTTGTCGGAGCGGGGAGCGTCAGCCTTGCGCGGCGCGTTGCGACGCGGCTGCTTGGGCTTGTCTTCCTTCTCCTTGGTGTTGGTACGGCGGCTGGCAAAGACACGTTCCTTGCTCTCCTTGAGCGCCTGTTTGGCATGCTCGATGTGCTCTTCGGTGAGCAGCTCGCCCGGGTTGCCGTCCAGATCGACACGGGCCTGGCCAGCCTTGAGGCCATGCAGGTAACGCCAGCTGGAGGTGTATTGACGCAGAGCAGAGCGCAGCATGGTCTTGGAGACTCTCTCGTCATCAGCAAGACGCGCGGCCAGATCCTGGAAGATGCCAATCTTGAGTGGCTTGGCCTCTCCTTCAGCGATGAAGCAGGCCGGGAATTTCTCGACCAGGTAGGCGACGATCTCTTTACTGTTCTTCAGCTTTTCAGTGTTTTCCATGTATAACCTTGGCTTTCATATAGACGCACGGGCATGCCCGAACACAACAAAGGCCCCATTATAGAGAGCTTGGGACCTTTTGCGAACCATCTAGCAATGACTTAGAGCATGCTTTCCAAAATTTGCACCGTTTCTTCGAGGCCAATCCGGTCCTGCTCGTCAAAGCGGTTAAATATTGGACTGTCGATGTCCAGCACCCCGATGATCTCCCCGCCACGGCGCAGCGGGATCACGATTTCCGAGTTGCTGGCACCGTCGCACGCAATGTGCCCCGCGAACTGGTGCACGTCGTCCACCAGCTGGGTCTTGCCCTCGGCAACCGCAGTGCCACAGACACCGCGCCCGACCGGGATGCGCACACAGGCCGGCTTGCCCTGGAACGGGCCGAGCACCAGGGTCTCGCCCTGCAGCAGGTAGAAACCAACCCAGTTGATGTCAGCCAGTTCCTGATTGAGCAGGGCAGACAGGTTTGCCAGGGTGGCGATCATGTCGGGTTCGCCCTCCAGCAATGCCTGGGCCTGCTGGTTGAGCGTGCGATAAAATGCTTGTTTTTCAATCATGATTAAATGAACTTCACTCCTTGATAATCAATGCAAGGTACCGTCCTGCCTGAAAATTTCAAATCAATTTTCAATTATCCCCCCTCCTGGGTCCCGATGAGAGTCCATTCAACGTGCCGCGCCCAACGTCAGTTGATGGCGCTGGCCATTGCTCCACTCGATGGTCAGGAGCCAGTCCATCGCCTCGGTCGTACAACTTCCCACCTGGGTCACCCCTCGCCACCCCGCTTGGCTGGGTTCAAACTGCACGGGGATGAGCCCCATGAACATCTCCTTGCCCTCGAGCCAGGCCTTGACCGGCGTGATGGCCGGCACACCCCCTTGAAGGCGCAGGACAAAGTCATGTTCAGGGCGGATCGGCAAGCCATCGATGCTGACCGTCAGCGGGCGATCCCCGACGATGAGGCGGCAGGGGCTGTGGGACAGATCACAAATCTGAACATTGGTGCCCTCTTTATGATCGCTTCCAGTGCCTGAAAACCAGGTTCGATAGGCCATCAGGGAGAGCAAAATGACCAGCACCATGGACAGGTGGACGATTTTGCGTGAAGTGAGTCTCTCTTTCATGAAAAAACAGCTCTGTAAGGTACTTTGAAAATGTAATTTTCGTGATCTGGCGCAAGGTAAAAACTGGCGGACATGAGACCCGCTGGAGCCAAATATATCACTGTTTGTACTGTTATTTTACCGGTCATTTCAGTATCATTCTCAATGGATTTTCATTTAACCACCTTTTGCTTTTCCTTTTATTAACAGATGTTAACGAGAGGATTTTGCAAAACCGGGGTGAAAATGGCCCAGGACACCGGGCAACACAAACAACAGCATCGGAAGCGGAATACAACGATGAGCCATACAACAAACCACCCTGAGTACAACTACACCGTTGTGCGCCAGTTCACCGTCATGACGATTGTCTGGGGTATCGTCGGCATGTCGGTGGGTGTATTGATTGCAGCCCAGCTGATCTGGCCTGCCCTCAACTTCGACACCCCCTGGCTGACGTACAGCCGTCTGCGTCCCCTGCATACCAATGCGGTCATCTTCGCATTTGGTTGCAGCGCCCTGATGGCCACCTCCTTCTACGTGGTGCAGCGCACCTGTCAGGTCCGACTGTTTGGTGGTCCCCTCGCCTCCTTCGTGTTCTGGGGCTGGCAGGCGATCATTCTGTCTGCAGCCATCTCGCTGCCGCTGGGGTACACCACCTCCAAAGAGTACGCCGAACTGGAGTGGCCCATCGACATCGCCATCGCCGTGGTCTGGGTGAGCTATGCCATCGTCTTCTTCGGCACCCTGGTCAAGCGCACCACCTCCCACATCTATGTGGCGAACTGGTTCTTCGGTGCCTTCATCATCACGGTTGCCGTGCTGCACATCGTCAACAACATGGAAGTGCCCCTCTCCGGCATGAAGTCCTACTCCATGTACTCCGGCGCCATGGATGCCATGGTGCAGTGGTGGTATGGCCACAACGCGGTGGGCTTCCTGCTGACGGCGGGCTTCCTTGGCATGATGTACTATTTCGTGCCCAAGCAGGCGGGTCGCCCCGTCTACTCCTACCGCCTTTCCATCGTGCACTTCTGGGCGCTGATCTCCCTCTATATCTGGGCCGGTCCGCACCACCTGCACTATACCGCCCTACCTGACTGGGCCCAGTCGCTGGGCATGGTGATGTCCCTCATCCTGTTCGTGCCCTCCTGGGGCGGCATGATCAACGGCATCATGACCCTCTCGGGTGCCTGGCACAAGCTGCGTTATGACCCCATCCTGCGCTTCCTGATCGTCTCCCTGTCGTTCTACGGCATGTCGACCTTCGAAGGCCCCATGATGGCGATCAAGACCGTCAACGCCCTCTCCCACTACACCGACTGGACTATCGGTCACGTTCACTCCGGTGCCCTGGGCTGGGTTGCCATGGTGTCCATCGGTGCCGTCTACCACCTGATCCCGAACCTGTTCGGGCAGGGGCGCATGTACAGCATCAAGCTCATCAACGTCCACTTCTGGCTGGCCACCGTGGGCACCGTGCTCTATATCGTCGCCATGTGGATTTCCGGTGTGATGCAGGGACTGATGTGGCGTGCGGTCAACGACGACGGCACCCTGACCTACAGCTTCGTGGAGGCGCTGCAAGCTTCCTATCCCTTCTACTTCGTGCGCTTCCTGGGTGGCTGCTTCTTCGTCACCGGCATGCTGCTGATGGCCTACAACGCCTATCGCACCGTCACTGCGCCCAAGGGTTCCCTGGAACCCGTCGCACAGCCAGCCTGATTTGAAGGGGTTTAAAGCATGAGCAACAACAACCGTCACGAGATTTTTGAAAAAAGCGTCCCCATGCTGGTCATTGGCATCATCTTCGCCATCAGCCTGGGGGGCCTGGTGGAAATCACCCCCCTGTTCTTCCAGAAGCAGACCAACGAGCCGGTGGAGGGCCTCAAACCCTACACCGCCCTGCAGATGGAAGGACGCGACATCTACATCCGCGAAGGCTGCACCGTCTGCCACAGCCAGATGATCCGCCCGTTCCGCGCCGAGACCGAACGCTACGGCCACTACTCGGTTGCCGGCGAGAGCGTGTGGGAGCACCCCTTCCTGTGGGGCTCCAAGCGTACCGGCCCGGATCTGGCCCGGGTCGGCGGCCGCTACTCCGATGACTGGCATCGCGCCCACCTCATCAACCCGCGTGACGTGGTGCCCGAGTCCAACATGCCGGCCTTCCCCTGGCTCGAGACCAATGTGCTGAACGGCGAGCTGACCGGCAAGAAGCTGGCTCTGTTCCGGGATCACTTCGGGGTGCCCTACACCGATGCCGACATCGCCGGTGCCGGTGAGGCCGTCAAGGGCAAGACCGAGCTGGATGCGCTGATCGCCTATCTGCAATCACTGGGCCATGCCCTGAAATAAGGAGTCGGGATATGGATTACGGCACATTTCGCGGCCTGTACACCCTGCTGCTGATGGTCATCATGATTGGCATCATCGTCTGGGCCTACAGCAAGCGCCGCAAGGCTTCTTTCGACGAGGCCGCCAACCTGGTTTTTGCCGATGACGAGCAACCCAGTGCTGATAACAAGAACGCAGGAGCGAAGCAATAATGAGCACTCTGTTTAGCATTTTTGTGACCGTCATAAGCCTTGGCACCATTCTCGGCTGCTTCCTGCTGCTGGCCTGGTGCATGAAGGACAAGATGGGGGCCGAAGAGGGCAAACCCATGGGTCACACCTTCGACGGCATCGAGGAGATCAACAATCCCCTGCCGAAGTGGTGGTCCTATATGTTCCTCTTCTTCATCGTCACCGGGCTCATCTACCTGCTCGCCTTCCCGGGCCTTGGCAACTTCAAGGGTCTGCTGGGCTGGCAGAGCTCCAACCAGGATGTGCGTTCCCTGGCCGAGTCCAAGGCGGCGGCCGAGTCTGCCAAGGCCGAAGGACGCGCGGTGGAATACGACCGGGAACTCGCCAAGGCCGACGAGATCTACGGCGCCAAGTTCCGCGAGCTGACCTATCAGGCTGACGGCAAGAGCTACAAGGAGATCACCGAGATCGCCAAGGATCCGGAAGCCCTGAAGGTGGGTCAGCGCCTGTTCCTGCAAAACTGTTCCCAGTGTCATGGCTCCGATGCCCGCGGTGGCCGCGGTTTCCCGAACCTGACCGACAGCGAATGGCAGTGGGGCGGCGCCCCCGACCAGATCAAGACCACCATCATGGGCGGTCGTCAGGGGATCATGGCCGCCTGGGGCGAGATCCTGGGTCAGGACGGGGTGAAGGAGGTGGCCTCCTATGTGCTGAGCCTCTCCGGTCGCAAGGTTGATCTGGTGGAAGCCAAGAAAGGGGAAGCACGCTTTGCCATGTGCGCCGCCTGCCACGGCCCGGATGCCAAGGGCGGCATCGCCTTCGGCGCCCCCGACTTGACCAACAACATCTGGCTCTATGGCGGCTCCCGTCAGGTGGTCGAACAGACCATCACCCACGGGCGCCACGGCGTGATGCCGGCCTGGAAGGACATTCTGGGGGAAGACAAGGTACACCTGCTCGCCTCCTACGTTTACAGCTTGTCCCACAACGATCGGCAAAATCAGCAGTAACATGTGATAAGCACGTGATTAATCAGCAAAAAGCCTCGACTCTTCGAGGCTTTTTGTTATCTTGTGTTGGCTGAATTACCGCCATTTCGTTAACCATTTGTTTCGGTAGCATCATGACCCAACCCTGGTATCGCCAATTCTGGCCCTGGTTCATCATCGCCCTCCCCTGCGCCGCCGTGGTAGGCAGCATCGCCACCGCCATCATTGCCAGCAAGGATGGGGTCAACCTGGTAGCGGAGGACTACTACAAGCAGGGCAAGGAGATTAACCAGGATCTCAGCAAGTTCGATCGCGCCGAGGCGCTCGGCATCCGTATCGCCCTCAATGTCAGCGACAAAGAGCTGACTTTGACTCCCCTGGCAGGGAAGATCCCACCAGGACAAGCACTGCACCTCTCCCTGTTTCATCCCACGTTGGCGGGCCTGGACAGCGAACATCTGCTGACGGCCGATGGCAAGGGAGTCTATCGCCTGATGCTGGACAAGCCCCTCACCGGCAAGTGGCACGTGCGGGTCGATGCCTTCAACCATGAGTGGCGCCTCCAGGAGACGGCACAACTGCCGACTCAGGCAGCGATTGAGCTCGATCCCAAGGGACGTTGAATCACGAAGGCAGGGTGATCGGCACGCCGGTCAGCCGCCCTTCTCCCCGACCCGGCCTGCAGGGCTGCATCAAAGAGGGATGATCACCATGACCGGCTGTTTTCACTGTGGTGAACCGGTTCCCACTGGCAGTAACTTTACTCTCGAGATCAAAGGCATCGTTCAGCCGATGTGCTGCCCTGGCTGCCAGGCCGTGGCACAGACCATTCTCGAATGCGGCCTCGCCAGTTATTACGAACACCGCACCGCTCCCGGCATCAAGGGGGAGCTGGTGCCCGAAGAGCTCGCCGCCCTCACCCACTACGATCTGGCGGAGGTGCAGCAGGAGTTCGTCACCGACACCGGTACGGGTCGCGAAACTACGCGCGAGATCCAGCTGACGGTGGAAGGCTTGACCTGCGCCGCCTGTGCCTGGCTCATCGAGCGGCACCTGATGACCCTGCGCGGTCTGCGTTACATCAACGTCAATACCACCACCCATCGCGCCCGCATCAAGTGGGATCCGGCCCAGCTCTCGTTGAGCGACATTCTCAAGGGCTTTGCCAGGGTCGGCTATCGCGCCTATCCCTTCCAGACTCATCAGCAGGAAGCACTCTACGCCAAAGAGGTGCGCAGCTACATGTTCCGCATGGCGCTGGCCGGGCTTGGATCCATGCAGGTGATGATGTGCGCCGTGGCACTCTACATGGACCTCTTCATCAGCGTGGAAGAGGAGTTCATGATCTACTTCAAGTGGATAAGCCTCCTGCTCTCCACCCCCATCATGATCTACTCGGCCCAGCCTTTTTACGTGGGGGCATGGCGCAGCCTGAAGCAGGGGCACCTCTCCATGGATGTGTCGGTGTCGCTGGCACTGATCGGCGCCTTCGTCGCCTCCATCTGGGCCACGGTCTTCAACACGGGTGAGGTCTATTACGACTCCATCACCATGTTCGTCTTCTTCCTGCTGTTGGGCCGTCTGCTGGAACTGCGAGCGAGGCGCAAGGCGTCGGAGTCGAGCTCCAACCTGGCGCGCCTGGTACCCATCATGGCAACCCGCATCGATGATGACGGCGAACACGAGGTGGCCGCCAAGACGCTGCGAGTCGGAGACAGGGTGCGGGTACTCGCGGGGGCCACTCTGCCAGCCGACGGCATCGTCACCCTGGGCCAGGCCAGCCTCAACGAATCCATGCTGACTGGCGAACAGTTGCCTCTGCTCAAGCAGGCCGGGGATCCCGTCTATGCAGGCACCATCAATACCGATGCCCCCCTGGAGATCCGGGTCAGCCATCCCATTGAAGAGTCGCGTCTCGCCCAGATCATGCGCCTGCAGGATCATGCTCTGGACGACAAGCCCGCCATCGCCCAACTGGCGGACGTGCTGTCGCGCCACTTTATCTTGGTGCTCCTGATCATTGCGGCCGCGGTCTGGACCTTCTGGCATTTTCATCAGCCCGAGCGGGCCTTCTGGGTCACCCTGGCGGTGCTGGTGGCGACCTGTCCCTGCGCCCTCTCGCTGGCCACCCCGACCGCACTGACCTCGGCCACTGCCAACCTGACCCGCAGCGGCATTCTGCTGCGCCGCGGCCACGTGTTGGACATTCTGACCCGAGCCAACCGCATCGTGATGGACAAGACGGGGACCCTGACCACGGGCAACATCAGCCTGATGAGCACCCAACCCCTCGGCGAGCTCGACGCAACCCGCTGCCTCGCACTCGCCCAGGCCCTGGAGACCTACTCCGAGCATCCCATCGCCCGTGCGTTTCGAAGCAAACCACTGGCGGACGGGGTGCCGCTCGCCGCCAGCGACGTCACCCCCGTCATCGGCCACGGCGTGCAGGGAGTGATTGAGGGCAAGCATTACCGCATCGGCAGTGCACGCTGGCTCGAACTGGCGCAGGAAGAGAATGCCGCTCAAGGGCTGGCCATCTATCTGGCCGATGAACACGGACTGCTGGCCCGTTTCATCCTGGCCGACACGCTGCGCCCCGATGCGAAGGCACTGATCCAGGCCTTCAAGACGGCCGGCCTCAAGACCACCATCCTCACCGGCGACAGCTCGGCCCAGGCCGACGAGGTAGCCCGCGAGCTGGGGGTCGATGAGCTGGTAAAAGGGGTCACCCCGGACGGCAAGCTGGCCTATCTCAAGGCCCGGGAAGCGGCCGGGGATATCAGCATCATGGTGGGAGATGGCATCAACGACGCCCCTGTGCTGGCCGGCGCTCACGCTTCCTTTGCCATGGCGGGGGGAACGGATCTTGCCAAGAACAGCGCCGACGCCATCCTGCTGGCCGACGATCTCTCCCGTCTGCTGGCCGCCCGGGCCCTGGCCCTGCGCACTCGCAAGATCATCAAGGAGAACTTTGCCTGGTCCATCGGCTACAACCTGCTTGTGCTGCCGCTGGCGGCCAGTGGCTGGCTCCCCCCTTATCTGGCGGCGGCAGGCATGTCCCTGAGCTCCCTAATCGTGGTCACCAACTCCATGCGGCTCAACCGGTGAGCAGCCGTCTGGCATCCTCCCGGGTGGCGGTACCTCTTGCCTCGCCGGGTTATCATCCCCCTTTCACCACAGGGTCCGCGCCATGAACATCATCTTCGTCCTCATCCCCATCGCCATCCTGTTCGTTGTCATTGCAGGAGCCGTCTTCTTCTGGGCCATCCGCTCCGAGCAGTTCGAGGATCTCGACAGGCAGGGCTCCAACATCCTGTTTGACGAGGAGCAGCGCCCCTTGCCCTCCCCTGAACAACAAGCAGAACAGGAAAGCAGGCCTCATGACCAGCAGCCTTGACCTCATGGGCGCCCTGCTGGTCGGGCTTGCCGGTGCCGGCCACTGCATCGGCATGTGCGGCGGCGTGTCCGCAGCGCTCTCCATGGCCATACCTGCCGAGCAGCAGCATTTTTGGGGCAGGCTCGGTTATCTGCTCAACTACAACCTGGGGCGCATCCTGAGCTATGTGCTGGCGGGGGCGCTGGTGGGCGGTTTGCTCGCCACCACCACGGAGATAGGCGCTGGCAAACACGCCCTGGCAGGGCTTCGCCTCATCGCAGCCCTGCTGATGATAGCGCTCGGCCTCTACTTGGCTGGCTGGTGGCATGGCGTCTTGCTGCTCGAGCGCATCGGTGCGAAGTTCTGGCCTCTCATCAAGCCGCTGGCAGGCAGGTTTCTCCCGTTTACATCAACCTGGCAGGCCCTCCCCTTTGGCATGGTCTGGGGCTGGCTCCCTTGCGGCCTCGTCTACTCCATGCTGACCTGGAGCGCTGCCGCAGGCTCCGCGAGTGGCGGGGCGCTCACCATGCTCTTTTTCGGCCTCGGCACCCTGCCGACCCTGTTTGCGCTGGGGGGGCTGGCAGACCGATTGCGCTACTGGCTCACCCTGCGCAGCCTGCGCCTGGGGGGCGCCTTGCTACTTATTGCCTACGGGATCCACACCCTCTGGATCGGGATGGCGTCCTTTTGAAACCCTATCCAAAACGGATGAGATGGTGGTAAACTTGTTTGATATAAATCAATTATTCATTTGAGCCTATGATCCCGGACAAGAAACCTGGCAGACGTATTCAGAGCGGTGGCTGTGCAATTCATTGCCAGGATTGCAGCATCAGCCAGCTCTGCATCCCCTTCACCCTGAACGACAACGAGCTTGATCAGCTGGACAGCATCATCGAGCGCAAAAAGCCGATCCAGAAGGGTGAAGAGTTGTTCAAGGCCGGCGACGAGCTCAAATCGCTCTATGCCATCCGTTCCGGGACCATCAAGTCATACACCATCACCGAACAGGGTGACGAACAGATCACCGCCTTCCACCTGGCCGGTGATCTGGTCGGTTTTGACGCCATCCACAAGCAGTCTCACCCCTCCTTCGCCCAGGCGCTGGAAACCGCCATGGTGTGCGAGATCCCGTTCGATGTGCTCGACGACCTCTCAGGCAAGATGCCCAAGTTGCGCCAGCAGATCATGCGGCTGATGAGCAACGAGATCATGGGCGATCAGGAGATGATACTGCTGCTCTCCAAAAAGAACGCCGAAGAGCGCCTCGCTGCCTTCCTGCACAATCTCTCGGTTCGTTTCTCCGAGCGCGGCTTCTCCGCCAAGGAGTTCCGCCTCTCCATGACCCGTGGGGACATCGGCAACTACCTCGGTCTCACCGTCGAGACCATCAGCCGCCTGCTGGGCCGTTTCCAGAAATCCGGTCTCATCAGCGTCAAAGGCAAATACATTACTGTACTGGACAACGTTGCCTTGGGCGTCATGGCCGGAGCCACTCGTCCTCCCTGCGGTTAATCCCCGTTTATTCCCTTTTTTGCCGGATCGGATCACCCTGAAATTTGATCCGGCACACCTTCCCGCCTCCCCCCTTGGACTAAGCTGTAATAGCTAAAGAGTTGCCATCATTGGCCTTTTTGCCAAGGAGGAGAACATGGTCAAGTACCGAAACATTCTGGTGGTGATCAATCCCGAGGAGGAGCGCCAGATCGCGCTCGAGCGCGCGGTCAAGGTCGCCGAGCTGGATGAGGGCGCCCAGCTGACCCTGCTCCTGACGATTTACGACTTCTCTTACGAGATGACCGCCATGCTCTCGGCAGACGAGCGGGAAGAGATGCGCCATGGTGTCATCGCCCAGCGTCGGGAGTGGCTCGACGAGATCCTCACTCCCTATCGGGCCAGAGGGCTGGAATGCGAAGTGAAAGTGCTCTGGCACAACCGTCCCTTCGAGTGCGTCATTCAGGAAGTGCTGGAACAGCGTCACGATCTGGTCGTCAAGGCGACTCACAAACACTCCTTCCTGCAAACCTTCATCTTCACCCCCACCGACTGGCACCTGCTGCGCAAATGCCCCTGTCCGGTTCTGCTGGTAAAAGAAGGGCACTGGCAACGGGGGGGCAACCTGATTGCCGCCATCAACTGCTCGAGCGATGACAAGGAGCAGAAGGTGCTCAACGAGCGGATCACCCGCGAGGGGATCGCCATCGCCGAGCTGCTTGGTGCCAGTCTCTATCTGGTCAACACCTACCCGGGCACTCCGGTCAATGTCGCCATCGAACTGCCAGAGTTCGATCCCAACGCCTACAACGATGCCATTCGCAAACACCATGAAGATCTGCTGCGGGAGCATGCCGATCAGTTCGGCATCAACCACATGTGGACCAAGGTGGCGGAAGGCTTGCCGGAGGAGGTGCTGCCGGACATGGCGGACGATCTGAATGCCACCCTGATGATCATGGGATGCGTCGGCCGTACCGGCCTCTCTGCCGCCCTGCTTGGCAACACCGCCGAGCACGTGGTGGACAGGCTCAACTGCGACATTCTCATCCTCAAACCCGACGATTACAGCTGCCCTGTGGATGACAGGCGTCATCCTGCATAAGCGTTTCTTGCCCTCCCCCGGGACATGGCTATAATAAGCCGCTTATTTTTGTCCCGGGTTTGAGGCCATGCTAGAAGAGCTTAACGCCAAAGAGAAATACAGTTTCAACAAGCTGCAGAAACGCCTGCGGCGCAACGTGGGCCAGGCCATCGCCGACTTCAACATGATTGAAGAGGGTGACAAGATCATGGTCTGCCTGTCTGGCGGCAAGGACAGCTTTGCCATGCTCGACATCCTGATGAGCCTGAAGGCCAGCGCCCCCATCCATTTCGATCTGGTGGCCGTCAACCTGGATCAGAAGCAACCCGGCTTCCCCGAGCACGTGCTGCCTGAATACCTGAGCACCCTCGGCATCGACTTCAAGATCGTGGAAGAAGATACCTACTCCATCGTCAAGGAGAAAGTACCGGAGGGCAAGACCACCTGCGCGCTCTGCTCCCGCCTGCGCCGCGGCATTCTGTATCGCACCGCCCAGGAGCTGGGCTGCACCAAGATCGCCCTTGGCCATCACCGTGACGACATCCTCGAGACTCTGTTCCTCAACATGTTCTACGGTGGCAAGCTCAAATCCATGCCCCCCAAGCTGGTGAGCGACGATGGCAAGAACGTGGTGATCCGCCCCCTGGCCTACTGCAAGGAGAAAGACCTGGTGCGCTATGCCGAGGTCAAGGCCTTCCCCATCATCCCCTGCAACCTGTGCGGCTCCCAGGAGAACCTCCAGCGCCAGGCCATCAAGCAGATGATGCAGGAGTGGGATCGCCGCTTCCCGGGCCGTCTCGAGACCATGTTTACCGCCATTCAGGACGTGATCCCGAGCCACCTGCTCGATCACCAGCTGTTTGACTTCAAGAGCATCAACCGCGACTCCGGCATCATCGATGGTGGCGACAAGGCATTTGATCCGCCCGAGCTGCCCAAGGCGCCGCTGCTGGACATCGACGAGATGGACATGCTGGACGTGATTGAGGTGCGCTAAGCCCCGTCACCCACAAAAAAGGAGCGCCAGGCGCTCCTTTTTTCATTCTGGCAATCTGCGGACTCGGGTCGCTACTCCTTGTGCAGCCAGGGGGTCAGGCGCAGGCTCTCCCCTTGCAGTTGCAGCTTGCCCTGGGCAAACCCCTTCAGCTGCGCATTGCTGAGCAGCAGTTGCCCCTGCTGCCAGGAGACGGCCTCCTGACGGGCACCCTCCACAAGGTAGGCTGTGCCTGCGGGCGCCACCATGGAGATCCTCACCCCTTCCATCTTGGGCAGGAAATACTGGCCGACCATGCCGGCCATCTTGTCGAGCAATCGCTGCATCTGCTGCTGGCGCGAGACGAGCTCGGCCAGCGGCACCTCGGGTGTGGCGGGGGCGTCAGCCATCACCTGTACCGACAGATCGCAGGCGGCGTGGGCCTCGGTGAGCCCCACCACCACGATCGCCTTGTCGAGGTTGAGATCTTCGTCATAGGGCAGACGCAGTTCGCCATCCACCGTGACCTCGGCGGGCACATCCCTGTCCGGGGTCGAGACCCGGGCCGAGGTGAGCCCGCATCGCCGACCGTTCTGTTGACTGGCCAGATAAAAGCCCAGTCTGGCATGGCCAAATTCCCCCTTGGCGAAGGTCTTCATCTGGCTGTAGAAGGTGCCGTAGTCGAGTTCAAGGGACGGCTCAGCCTGTCCCAGCATGGGCATCAGCAGGAGCGCCGCCATCCCGTATCGCTTGTTCATATGCCATCCTTTTGCATCATGTTCCGGGCGGGTCGACACCGGCTGATCCCCTGGTATCCCGTTATGCGTTGAAATGATCCGGGCCCTGCCCGTCGTTGCCACTGGCAACCTCGGTCACTTCGACTGCCACCCCACACAGATCCCGGTAGAGAATGCCCTTGCAGTTGAAGTAGAGCGGCGCCACCCAGATAAGTCCCAGCCCCATGGGGATGAGCGCCAGGAAGAAGAGTGCCAGCATGACCCCGTGCAGCAGCACTATGCTGGGCCAGCCCCGGGCAAAGAGCTTGAGGGAGACCAGAATGGCCTGAGCCGGGGAAAGATCGCGCTCCAGCACCAGAGGTACGGTAAACACCAGCCCCATGCCCACCAGGGCGGAAGGGATGAAGGCCAGCATCACAGGCACGCCCAGCAGCTCGAACAGGGGTCCAAACAGGCTGGTGATGAGGCTGCCGAGCAGACTCAGGCTGCCCAGGCGCAGGAAGTGGCGGAAGAAGTCGAACACCTGGCTCGGCCGGGCGCGTACCCCCACCGACTGCTGCAACCCCAGCATGTCGAGGGAGGAGGTCATGGGTGACATGATCACCGTGACCAGCAGGCTCAGGATCAGGGCCATATCCATATCCCCTCCTTCACGGGCGACATAGGGCGTCAGCAAGGTATTGCTCAGCAGGATCCAGATTGCCATGACCCCGGCGATGGCCAGCGCCAATCCGAAACCGGTGCGACGAGTCTGTTGCCACCCCTCTTTCAACACCCCTTGCAGGTCCAGACGATATCCCTGGCTGAGGGACTGTTCGAGGGTTCCACCGATCCGCATTCTATTACTCAATTGACTGTCCAACATTCACTGACGACTGATCCAAGGTGGCACATTATAGCGGTTTGAACCGGCATGCGTAGCCGTTTTTCCTGTTATCTTCCGTTCAGAAAGCCATTGATACCAAAGGCCTTGCAGCCCTTCTTGATGAAGTTCCCCTCACCCTTGGCCCCTCTGTCCAACGGGAGTAGGATGATGGCGCGCGCTGGCGGACGAGATGTCCACTGGCTCTTCTCTCTCACACAAGGAAAACGGTCATGTCCGAACTGACGCTCTATCTTGCCCCCGGTACCTGTGCCATGGCGGTACGCATCGCTCTGGTGGAGGCCGGTGCCCCTCACCTTGTCAAGCGCCTGGATCTGGCCGCTGGTGAACAGCGCAGCCCCGACTACCTCGCCATCAATCCCAAGGGGCGAGTCCCGGCACTGGTGACGGAGCATGGCGTGCTGACCGAAACACCGGCCCTGCTGCTCTACGTGGCCCAGCGTTTTCCTAACGCCGGGCTGGCCCCATTGGATGACCCCTTCCTCCTGGCCAGGATGCAGGAGGTACACAGTTTCCTCGTCTCCACCGTCCATGTCGCCCATGCCCATGGACGCCGTCCCGGCCGCTGGGCCGACGATGAACAGGCCATGGCTGCCATGCAGGCCAAGATGCCCCAGAACATGCGCGATGGCTTTGACCAGATTGAGCGCCACTATCTGGCCGGCCCCTGGGTACTGGGGGAGCGCTTCAGCCTGGCCGACATCTACCTCTTCGTGATTGCAGGCTGGCTCGAGAGCGACGGGGTTGCCATCAGCGAGTTTCCCAAGGTGGCGGATCACTATCAGCGCATGCTGGCCCGCCCCGCAGTCCAGGCGGCGCTCGCCCTCTGATCTCCTCGCGCCGGGTACGCCTTTTTGTACGGGCAACATCCAGCGACGCCTCTCAGACGGGTGCTCTTCTGGCACCCGTTTCTTCTGAAATTGCCCTGTCACTGAGATCGTTTTCACATTTTCGTCATCACTGCCTAGACCCGTTAACGGTTAACACCTATCTTTCGCCCTAATGACGCAACCGGTTGCGTAACCGATTGCCCAACTCAATATCCATATGCGGTCCCAGGCCGCCGAGGTGCTGTATGAAACGAGGCAAGCTGCTCAATGCTCCCTTAAGCGCGCTGGTCGCGCAGATGGGCCACACCGACGAGATCACCGTCTGCGATGCGGGCCTGCCCATTCCGGCAGGCCCCGAGCGCATCGATCTGGCGCTGATGGCGGGCACCCCCAGCCTTGAAACCGTGCTGACCGCCTTGCTCACCGATCTGGTGGTGGAGAAGGTGATCATGGCAACAGAGATCAAGCAGATCAGTCCCGCCGCCCATCAGGCGCTGGTGGATCAGCTTGAGGCCCACGCAGCCGCCCAGGGCAAGCCCATCGCCATCGAATACTGCCTGCATGAGGAGTTCAAAACCCGCTCCCGCCAGAGCAAGGCGATCGTGCGCAGCGGCGAGGTGACTCCCTACGCCAACCTGATCCTCTGCGCCGGTGTGGCGTTCTGAATTCTTCAAAGAAGGCCTCTTCAAGGAAGCTGCAAATGAGCACAACCTCCCCCCTCTCACCCATTCTGGAGCTGACCGGGATCGTCAAGACCTTCCCCGGGGTACGCGCCCTCGACGAAGCGGGTCTTCGGGTCTATCCGGGCCAGGTGATGGCCCTGCTCGGCGAAAACGGCGCTGGCAAGTCGACCCTGATGAAGGTGCTGACCGGCATCTACCAGGCCGATTCGGGCAGCATCAGCTATCGCGGCCAGCCGGTTCACTTCAAGGGCCCCCGCGACTCCCAGGATCAGGGGATCAGCATCATCCACCAGGAGCTGAACCTGCTGCCGGAATTGTCGATTGCCGCCAACATCTTCCTCGGCCGCGAACCCCGTACCCGTTTTGGCAGCATCGACCACAAGCAACTGCGCGAACGAGCAAGCACCCTGCTGGCACGGCTTGGCGTCAAACACGGCCCGGATACCCGACTCGGAAGTCTCTCCATCGGTGAACAGCAGATGGTGGAGATCGCCAAGGCGCTGTCGTTCGATGCCAGCGTCATCATCATGGACGAGCCCACCGATGCCCTCACCGACACCGAGACCGAGCAGCTCTTCACCGTCATTCGCGAACTGCGCGAGCAGGGCTGCGGCATCGTCTATATCTCCCACCGCCTGAAAGAGATCTTCGAGATCTGCGATCGGGTCACCGTGCTGCGGGACGGCAAGTGGATAGGCGAGCAGGCGGTGAGCGATCTCGATGAAGACAGGATCATCGAGATGATGGTGGGCCGTCGGCTGGAAGAGCAGTATCCGCGCCTTGAGCGCGAACTCGGCCCCGTCAGCCTGCAGGTGAAGGATCTGGCCGGTCCCGGCGTGCGCGGGGTGAGTTTCTCCCTGCGTCAGGGGGAAATTCTGGGTTTTAGCGGCCTGATGGGTTCCGGTCGTACCGAACTGATGAAGCTCATCTACGGTGCCAGCCCCATCAGCGCTGGCCAGGTGACGGTGGATGGCCACGCCTTGGTACCCAGAAGCCCGGCCGATGGTCTGGCCGCTGGCATCGCCTATATCTCCGAGGATCGCAAGGGCGACGGCCTGGTGCTGGAGCTGTCGGTGCGCGAAAACATGAGCCTGTGCGCCCTCGGCGAGTTCATTCGTGGCGGCAAGATTGACGGCAAGGCCGAGCGCCAGGCGGTAGGAGACTATGTGCGTCTGTTCAACATCAAGACCCCGAGTCAGGATCAGCTGATCAAGCTCCTCTCCGGCGGCAACCAGCAGAAGGTGGCCATCGCCAAGGGGCTGCTGACCCGGCCCAAGGTGCTGATCCTGGATGAGCCGACCCGCGGCGTCGATGTCGGCGCCAAGAAGGAGATCTATCAGCTCATCAACCAGTTCAAGAAGGAGGGGATGAGCATCATCCTGGTCTCCTCCGAGATGCCGGAAGTGCTCGGCATGAGTGATCGCATCCTGGTGATGCACGAAGGGCGCATCAGCGCAGAATTCAACACCCGCGATGCCAATCAGGAGAAGCTGATGGCGGCGGCAGTCGGTAAACAGTGGCAAGCAGAGCAAGAGGCAGCACAATGACAACCCAAACCCTTTCCCGCCGCGGCGTCATGAGCAAGGCCTGGTGGATCGAGAACAAGTCCCTGGTCGCGCTGCTGGTGCTGATCGGCGTGGTCTCTTTCCTGAGCCCCAACTTCTTCACCGCCGACAACCTGCTCAACATCCTGCGCCAGACATCGGTCAACGCCATCATGGCGGTCGGCATGACGCTGGTCATCCTCACCGCCGGCATCGATCTGTCGGTCGGCTCGGTACTGGCCCTGTGCGGCGCCCTGGCCGCCACCATGGTGGCCATGGAGCTGCCCATCGGCCTGGTGATCCCCCTCACCCTGGGTGCCGGCGCCCTGCTTGGCAGCATCAGCGGCCTCATCATCGCCAAGGGCAAGGTACAGGCGTTCATCGCCACCCTGGTCACCATGACCGCCCTGCGCGGCGTCACCATGGTCTACACCGAGGGGCGCCCCATCTCCACCGGCTTCAGTGACGGCGCCGATCACTTCGCCTGGCTCGGGACCGGCTACCTGCTGGGTCTGCCGGTGCCCATCTGGCTGATGGCCATCGTCTTCCTGCTGGCCTGGTACCTGCTCAACCACACTCGCCTGGGCCGCTACATCTATGCCCTCGGCGGCAACGAATCGGCCACCCGCCTCTCCGGTATCAATGTGGATCGGGTCAAGCTCGCGGTGTATGGTCTGTGCGGCATGCTGTCGGCACTGGCCGGGCTCATCGTCACATCCCGCCTCTCCTCCGCCCAGCCCACTGCCGGCATGGGGTACGAGCTGGATGCCATCGCCGCCGTGGTGCTGGGGGGCACCAGCCTGATGGGGGGCAAGGGCCGCATCATGGGGACCCTGATCGGTGCCCTCATCATCGGCTTCCTCAACAATGCCCTCAACCTGCTCGACGTCAGCTCCTATTACCAGATGATCGCCAAGGCCAGCGTGATTTTGCTTGCCGTGATGATCGATAACAAAAGCAACCGTTAACAAGCCACGCCACACACAAGGAATGAAATGATGAAAAAGCTCAATACCCTGCTCGCTGCCGCCATCATGTCCGTGCTGGGCACCGCCCAGGCCGCGGATCACACCCTGGCGATGGTGGTCTCCACCCTCAACAACCCCTTCTTCGTCACCATGAAGGAGGGCGCCGAAGCCAAGGCCAAGGAGCTTGGCTACGATCTGGTGGTGCTGGACTCCCAGAACGACCCGGCCAAGGAGCTCTCCAACGTGGAAGACCTCACCGTGCGCAAGGTCAATGCCATCCTGATCAACCCGACCGACTCCGAAGCGGTGGGCAACGCCATTCGCCTGGCCAACAAGGCGAACATCCCGGTGCTGACCCTGGACCGCGGCGCAGCCCAGGGTGACGTCAAGGCCCACATCGCCTCCGACAACGTGGCCGGTGGCAAGCTGGCTGGCGACTTCATCGCCGAGAAGCTGGGCAGCGGCGCCAAGGTGATCCAGCTGGAAGGGATCGCAGGTACCTCCGCCGCCCGTGATCGCGGCGAAGGCTTCGCCCTGGCGGTCACCGCCAACAAACTGCAGGTGCTGGCCTCCCAGCCCGCCGACTTTGACCGCACCAAGGGCCTGAACGTCATGGAGAACCTGCTGGCCGCCCATCCGACCGTGCAGGCGGTGTTCGCCCAGAACGATGAGATGGCGCTGGGTGCCATCCGCGCCGTGCAGGCCGCCGGCAAAGAGGTGATGATCGTGGGCTTTGACGGCACCGACGATGGCAAAGCCGCCGTGGCCAAGGGTAAACTGGCCGCCACCGTGGCCCAGCAGCCCGCCCTCATCGGCGCCATCGGCGTGGAAACCGCCGACAAGGTGCTCAAGGGTCAACCGGTGGAAAAATCCATCCCGGTACCGCTGCAAATCGTCAACAAGTAAGTTGTTGGGGGAGGTTCGCCTCCCCTCTCTTTTTCCGCCAGTGCCGCCTGGTCTGGGCCCACCCAGACCAGGATGTACTCAACCAAGGGTGATAGGAATGAATCGTCTCGTAGTCCTCGGCAGCGTGAATGCGGATCATGTGCTGCGCGTCCCCCACTTTCCCCGCCCCGGTGAAACCCTGACCGGCCACAGCTATCAGGTCGTTCCCGGCGGCAAGGGTGCCAATCAGGCGGTGGCCGCCGCCCGCCTCGGCGCCCCTGTCTCCTTCATCGCCCGCATCGGTGATGATGCCATCGGCCACCAGATGAAAACCGGGTTTGCCAACGACGGCATCGATGTCAGCGCCGTCGAACTCGACCCCAGGCTCCCGACCGGCATCGCCATCATCTATGTGAGCGACGAGGGGGAAAACAGCATCGGCATCTCCGCCGAAGCCAATGGCGCCCTCACCCCGACCGTGGTGCAAGGTCACGAGGCGATGATCGCCGCCGCCCACACCCTGCTGCTGCAACTGGAAGTGCCGCTCGAGAGCGTGCAAGAAGCGGCCCGTCTGGCTCGTGCCCACGGCACCCGGGTGGTGCTCAACCCCGCCCCCGCGCGCCCGCTCTCAAGGGATCTGCTGGCGCTGGTGGACCTCATCACCCCCAACCAGACCGAGGCCGAGCTGCTGACTAGCATCAAGGTGACGGACGAAGCGAGCGCCCGTGAGGCTGCCGCCCGCTTCCACCAGATGGGCATCGATGAGGTGATGATCACCCTGGGGTCTCAAGGGGTCTATTGCAGCAAGGGGCAGCAACAGGCGCTCATGCCGGGTTTTCGGGTCAAGGCGGTGGATACCACGGCGGCCGGGGATACCTTCAACGGCGCCTTCCTGGCGGCCGAGCTCGCCGGCGCCGACTTTGACGCTGCCGTACGCTTTGCCCACGGGGCGGCGGCACTCTCCGTCACCCGGTTTGGTGCCCAAAGCTCCATCCCGAGCAAGCAGGAGGTCGATGCCTTCCTCCTTGAACAGACTGCGCAGGGGCACTGATGGCCAATATCAAGGAGGTGGCCGCGCTGGCGGGGGTGTCGACCACCACTGTCTCCCACGTCATCAACGAGACCCGCTTCGTGGCCGAAGAGACCCGGGAGCGGGTCTTCGCGGCCATGCGCGATCTCAACTATGCCCCGAGCCTGGTGGCCCGCAGCCTCAAGGTAAAGGAGACCAACAGCATCGGCATGCTGGTCACCACCTCCAGCAACCCCTTCTTCGCCGAGGTGGTGCGCGGGGTGGAGCGCTACTGCTTCGAGCAGGGTTACAACCTGATGCTGGGCAACACCGAAGGACAGGCCGAGACGGCGCTCTCCTACCTCAAGATGATGCTCAGGAAACGGGTCGACGGCCTGCTCATCATGTGCAGCGAAGGGCAGCAGGAGGTGTTCAACCAGCTCGACTGGCTCAAGAGCCTGCCGGTGGTGGTGATGGACTGGGGCATGGAGAACGGCGAGGTGGATCTCATCGCCGACAACTCCCATCGCGGCGGCTACCTGGCAACCTGCCACCTGCTGGGGCTGGGTCACACTGCCATCGGTTGCATCACGGGGCCCCACAGCCGGGCCCCGGCCAACCAGCGACAGGCGGGTTTCGAGCAGGCGATGCAGGAGGCCGGGCTCACCGTCAATCCGGGCTGGATCCAGGAGGGAGACTTTGACTGCGCCAGCGGCGCCGCCGCCATGACCCGCCTGCTGGCACTGCCAGAGCGTCCCACCGCGCTATTTGTCTGCAACGACATGATGGCCATGGGGGTCATCAGTGCCGCCCATCAGGCGGGGCTGGTGATCCCCCGCGATCTCTCCATCGTCGGCTATGACAACGTGGCGCTGGCCCAGTTCATGTCTCCCCCGCTCACCACGGTCAATCAACCGAAAGAGGAGCTGGGCCGCCTCGCCGTCACCCGGCTGCTGGCGCGTATCAACGGCGAGCCTATCGCGAACCGCATGATCACCGTGGATCCGGACCTGGTGATCAGACACTCCTGCGCTCCCTTTTCCTCACCGGACAGCAAACCAGTTTAAGTGCCAGCAAGCAGCAGAAGGGCGGCCATGAGCCGCCCTTCTGTGTATTGTCTCCTTGGCATCGGCCCCGAGACTGCATAAGCCACCACTCAACTTAGCTTGAGGTCATCCTCTTGCTGCGCCTCTCCCCGGGGAGCCAGGCGCAGCAGCCCCAGCGCCGTTGCCAACGGCTGGAGCAGCACCTCGTACCCGGAGGGTGCTGGCAGCCAGTAGCGAATTGGCCAGCCCGCCTGCAGCAGTTCGGGGGCGCTGCTGCCAAGCTCGCTCAGCGCCAGCATGCAACCACACTCGCGCACCTTCTCAAGCAGGGTGGCATCCTGTATCAGCGCAGGCAATGCCAGGATCAGCCTCCCCTGTGGCAAGGGGGGCAGGCTCGCCAGCAGAGGGGCCAGCTGGGCAGGCTGATGAAGCATCACCAGCAAGGTGCCACTGCATGGCTCTTCTGTCAGCCATCGCGCCATCACGGGCCCAAGGACACCACGCTCCTGCATCCAGCCCACGTCACAGGGCTGCTGGCTCACCCGCCAGCGCAGGCTGACCGCCGTCACCGGCACGCCCTGCTCGTCTCTCATCGGCTCGCAGAAGGTCTCCAGGGGTGAAGGGGCGGCCCCCGCCAGCCATTCCCGCAGTTGGTGCAACTGCCGCTGGGCCATGTGGAGGTCAGCCTTCATCGCACTCTGATACCACACCAGGGTGGTCCCCTCACGCTTGGCCTCGTTCAATGCCAATATGGCCTGCTCCAATAGCTCATCGGCATCCTCGCCACCCTCGCACCTGGCCACTCCGAAGCGACACGCCAGATCAAAGCTGCTTTCCCGGGTCACGAACTCAAACTGCAACAGGCTCACCATGGCCGCCATGCGGGCATCGAGATCTCCCTCTTCGTCGTCCAGCACCACGGCGAACTCATCGCCCCCCAACCGGTACGCACGGCCGGGGCATGCCTGACGCAACCGGGCCGCGACCGCCTGCAGCAGGCGATCACCAACCTGGTATCCGAGCAGATCATTGACCTGCTTGAACCGCTTCAGATCCAGCACCGCCAGCGCCTGGACCCGATCTTGCAGCAGGGATTGCCTGAGCTGCCCCTGCAAGGCCCGACGGTTGCCAAGCCGAGTCATGGGATCGAGCAGGGAAAGGCGACGATTCTGCAGATTGGTTCGAATGAGGGCAAAGACCAGCACACAGCCCATCACCAGCAGGATCAACTGCCAGATCTGGATCCAGAACAGGCTCTGCCGCAACTGGTTGAGGGAGGCTTCCCGCTCCTGGCCGGAAAGGATCTGATCCCCAATCTGCTCCACCTGATGGATCAAACCGGTCAGCCGGACGAGGGCAAGATCGAGGGCTTTCCCCCTCTTCAGCTCCCCGGACTGCATCTGGGGATCCAGCGCCTTGAGTTCGTCAAAGAGCCGTTCAAGCACCTCCCCCAACCCATGCCTCGCTCGCGCATCGGCGGTCTCGGTACTGATCAGGAACACATCCAGCCGGTTCCACAGCAGATCGTAATCCAGGCTCAGGGCCGCCATGTCGAGCGCCCCGGCACGGTAGAGGCGCACATCATAGAGAAATCGCTGGGACTCCTGCATTACCTGGCTGATGTTCCAGTGGGTGTTGCGGTAGAACATGTCAACGAGCTGCTCGTGCCGACTCTGCAGCAGCAGCCCCCAGAGGGACGAGAAGAGAAACAGCAGGGAAATGGCTGCAAGCAGCAGGTTATCTCGCTGTCGCCGCGTCACGGGACAACCTCGATGCGGATCACCTGCCAGACCATGTTGTTGTGGATGGCGGACACATCCATGTCGGGATGGGCCGAGAGGGGGACTAGCAGCCAGAGCGGCCCTTTATTGCGACGGGTGAGCGGTTTGTCATCCTGGTAACGCACCAGGGTCAGCGGCACCTTGGCAAACAGGGAGAGATCGACCCGCTGCTGGTAGCCATTGAGTGCGGCGACATCGATGGCGCTGGCACTATCCACCTGCTGCGCCGCCAGCACGCTCTTCAGGGTCGGGCCACGATAGCGGTGAGTGCCGAGGGTCCAGGGCGTCGCCGTCTCGAACTCCACTTGTGGCAAGGCGGCCAACGCCGCCTCATCCAGGGTGATTTCCCGCTTGTCCGGCAGGATCAGTTGCAATAGCGAAGAGGAGGAAGCCTGGGTGCCGAACGAGAAAAACACCAGCAGGAGAGAGGCCATCCCGCGCGTTGGAAAGTTCATGACATGTTGTGCCAACTGCATCTTGAAGTTAGGAGCCAGTGTGGCGATTTCAGTGGGTCAATGCAACTGTGTGAAAAATCAATAATTAGGGGCCCCGCATCTCCATCCAGTTATGGCCCTCGACGGAGAGAGGCTGATGCACTCCGCAACTTTGCAGGAGTTCATCTACAAAAGCGGGCACCAGCAAGGAAGCCGGACCATAACGTTTTTCATCAAACTGGCTGCCCACTTCGCTCGGCTCCAGATTGAGCTCCACCGTATGGGCACCGTTCAGGCCGGCCTCATGGACGAATCCGGCAGCAGGGTAGACCGCCCCGGAGGTCCCGATGGAGATGAAGAGATCGCACTGGGCCAGGGCCGAGTAGATGCGGTCAAGCCCGAGGGGCATCTCCCCAAACCAGACCACATGGGGGCGCAGCGGGTGGGGGAACTGGCAGCAGGAACACAGCTCTTCCTGATGGAGATCCCCGCGCCACTCGATCACCTGACCCGAGCCCGGGCAGCGGGCCTTGAGCAACTCGCCGTGCATGTGGATGAGGTTCTTGCTGCCGGCACTCTCGTGCAGGTTGTCGATGTTCTGGGTGACCAGGGTGACGCGCCCCGGCAGCAGGCGCTCCAGCCGGGCCAATGCATAGTGGGCCGGATTGGGGTGGATCTCGGCGCGCTGCAACTGATGGCGCCGCGCATTGTAGAAACGTTGTACCAGTTCGGGATCCCGCGCATAGCCTTCAGGGGTGGCCACGTCCTCCACCCTGTGCTCTTCCCACAGGCCATCACAGGCACGGAAGGTCTTGATACCGGATTCGGCCGAGATGCCGGCACCGGTGAGGATCACGATATGTTTGGCTGACTGCACCATGGTTGTTCTCCTCCAACGGGTAACAGGCTGACCTTAGCACAGGAGCAAGAAGCGGCCCATTCGCCCTTGGTCTTAGGCCGATGGAAGCACAAAGCTCGCCATGGGCGCAAGATCCAGCCTGGCAAAGACCATCTCCCGTCCTGTCACCAGGGTAAGTGGCAACCCGAGCCCCTTGAGCAGGGCCAGCATGGGGCGATTCTGGCCGAGCACTTCCGCCGTCCACTCCCGGATCCCCTCCCCGTATGCCAGTCGCGCAAGCGCCAGCAGGATGCGACGCCCGGCGCCGCGATGCTGAAAATGATCCGCGACGATGCAGGAGAACTCGGCCCTGTCCGGGTGCAGGCGCCGGCGCACGGACTGGGCCATGGCAAGCGGTGTCCCCTGCTCGTCGGTCAGCAGCAATCCTATCTGGGGTTCTCTGGGGTAGTCGAGAAAGAAGGCGAGCTGCTCGGCCGTCGCAGGCTGCTTGGCCCGCATGAAGCGCAAATAGACGCTCTGCTCGCTCAGGGTGTCATAGGCCGCACTTATTCGCTTCGGGTCGCTGCCCGCCAGCTCCTGCAAGCGGCAAATCAGCCCCCCCACTACCATCGTCATCGGCAGGTCGCCCCGTGAGGCGGGAGCCGTCCAACCCGTCATCCCCTGCCACAAGCGCGTCTCATCGAGCGGCCAGCAAAGATAGCGAGCCATTCACCAGCGCCCTGCCACGCCGCGATCCTGCCACTGGGCGGCATCCTGCAGGTTGAAGGGGTCGTCGAGGTAGAGCGCGATGCCAAGCTCCCGGGAGCGCTGGATGAAGCGGGCCAGCAAGGAGTCGGCAGCCATCGCCTCCAGCTCGGGCAGCAGGTGTTGCCCGAGCAGCAGGGATTGCAACGGCAGACGCTCGATGAGATCAAACGGCAGGTGCTGGGCATGATCGAGCAGCAGCGCGAGTCTGGCCCCCGCGAGGCTCGCCTGCAGCACCAGGGCGAAACGGTCCGCCTGGCTCAGCAGGTGATCCCGTCGGTGGATGACCAGGGTCAGCTCGCTTGCTTCTCGTCCATGCTGCTCGAGCCAGAGCTTGAGCGGCTCCCAGTGAGGGGAAAGGCCGCTCAGGCTCAGCCAGATCGGCAGCGTGCAGGAGGCCGCATCTGCCAGCAGCCCAAGCTGTCCTCTCGCCTCTCCCTGCCAGCTACGCACGGTGCGCTTGAGCCCGCCCAGCCTGCGCTGACGCTGGGGGCCAAGATAGAGCATCTTGAGCAGACGCAGCAGATCATCGCTTTGCAGCGGCTTGGCCAGGGCGGCCAGCACGTTGAAACCCGCATCGTGCAGGAGACGCCGGGCGCCGTCTATCAGGGTCTGATCATGAGCGGAGAGCAGGATGATGGGCAGACCGCTGTGGCGATACTGGGGATGGCTCATCAGCAGGCTGATGGCATCCTGCTCCGCCAGGCTGAGATCACAGATAAGCAATCTCACGCCCCCCTCTTCCAGCGCCTTGAGGCACCCTTCGCCATCCTGAACCCAGTGGCAGGGCAACCCCAGTCCCTGGATCTCCTGCTGAATACAGGCTCCCTGGAAGGGGTGATCTTCGAGCAGCAGGATCTGGCACTGGGCGAGCCAGGCACGCCACCCCTGCTCCCGTGCCTGCAACCCCTCGAGCCAGGGGTCGCTGAGGCGATAGATCCCCGCCCCGGGAGCCAACAGATGAGGCAGATAGTCGGCCCCCTGATGAGAGGCAGGATCAAACAGGGCGATGGCCCCGGCGGCAAACAGTCCTTCCCATTGCCAGCCGGCATCGGGTCGGGTGCGGTGCAGATTGGCATAGGCCGGCAGGCCCGCCCCCTTGACCGCCTGATGGGAGACGGCGTCCAGGGCATAGACGCTGACCGGGTAAAACGTTGGCTCCTGGCTGTCATCAGACTCCAGCAAGGCCATCAACTCTTCATCTGTGATGATCATGTCATGCTCTCTCGCCCAGTTGTCGGCAGACCTCTTCCACGCACTGCCTCAAGGCGGCTCCAAGGGGATGTCCGGGGGCCTCCTGCCAACGGTCGATCACCTCTACCAGGGGGGTAGCCCCCACCATTTTGGCGGCCCCCTTCATCTTGTGTAAAGCCGTATTGAGGGCCTTCTCGTCCCCTTGTGTGACACACCGCTCAATGTCGGCCAGATCCTGGTGAACCGATGCCAGATAGATGTCAACGAGGGCCGGGCTGAGGGACACGGGCAGGGAAAGGGCTGCCGTTGGCTGCGGTGCCTTCCCCCCATCATGGGGGCCAAAGACGGTACGAAGCAGTACGGCCAGATCCCTGAGCAAGACGGGTTTGTCCAGATGGCCCTGACAGCCGCATTCCGCCAGTCGCTGCGCCGCCTGCTCGCTGAGATCGGCGGTGATCACATAGACGGGTAGATGCTGCCAGCGTTCATCGGCGTGCAATTGCCTGCAGAGCTCGGCGCCGTCCATCACCGGCATCTGCAGGTCCGTCAGCACCAGATCCACCGACTCCGATTGCAGGATCTCCAGTGCCAGACGGCCATTGGCCGCACTCAATACCCGGGCACCCAGCTGACCCAGCTGCATGCTGATCAGCATTCTGTTCACCTCATGATCTTCCACCAGCAGCACCCGCCTGCCTGCCCCCGGCAGGTCCGTGATCTCCTCGGCGCCACGGACGAGTCTGGGTTGCAGCAGGCTGACCACGGAGCCCGGGATCCAGGGTTCCCCCTGCCAGTACCAGGCGCGCAAGCCCCCATCGTCCTGCATGGCCCCAAGGCAAGGTGCAGCCGGGTCCTCGGCCACGCCAAACGCTGCGAGCCAGGCCCGCATATATTCAAGTTCCCCGGGCAACAGTTGCAGGGAGACCGTCTTGACGCGCGGTTGCCAGGGCGCCTTCTCCTGCGCATGTCTGAGGGGCAAGGAACAGAGGAAACGGCTGCCCCCGCGAGCCAGAGGTTCAACCCGGATCTCGCCCCCCATCTGTTCCATCAGCTGGCGGCAGATGGCCAGCCCAAGCCCGGTCCCCTGGGCTCTGGGCTGGCCAGGCTCCTCCCCTTGCTCGAAGGGCTGGAACAACCGGGGCAACAGCTCGGCACTGATCCCGGGCCCCTCGTCATCCACCCCGCACAAAATCCACTCCCCTTGCCGCCGGGCCCAGAGCACCACCTCTCCCTGCTCGCTGAACTTGATGGCGTTGGAGAGCAGGTTGTGCAGCACCTGTTGCACCCGGTGGGGATCGAGTTCCATCAAGGCGGGCAGCGCCGGGTCGAGCGCCAGGCGCAGTTGCAGATGGCGGGATCGCGCCTTGGACCAGTGCACCGCCGCCACATGCTCGCACAGCTCCACCAGATCCGTGGGCTGCACGGAGAGGCGCAACTGGCGCGTCTCGTTGCGGCTGAAGTCGAGCACGTCATTGAGCAGTCCGAGCAGTTCATTGCCCGCCTGTCTGACATGGGCCAGAACCGAGGCCTGCTCTGCATTGAGTCCGGTCTGCTCGAGCCACTCCAGCAGGCCGAGCATGGCGTTCATGGGGGTGCGGATCTCGTGGCTCACGGCGGCCAGGAAGCGCCCCTTGGCAAGCACGGCCTGCTGGGCCTGCTCGTGGGAAAGTTGCAGGGAGTGCTCCTGCTCCACCCTGGCCGTCACATCCTGCACCACCCCGTAGATCCGCCACCCCTCTCCCTGACGGCGCCCCCTGCCGGAAAATTGCAGCCAGCGGGTTCCCTTGGCGGGGTGCTGATAGCGCAGCAGATGGGAGAACGGTCGTCCGGCTTGCAGCATGGCCAGCATGGGTGCTCGCATCTCGCGCCTGTCCTGATGGGAGATGCGGGTCAGGGTCTCGTTGGGATTGACCCGGATCTGCTGGCTCGCCAGCCCCAGCAGCTCGTGACTGCCCCGGCTCACAAACTCCACCCGGGTGATGGCTCCCCCCAGCAGGGTGAATTGCAGCACCACACCGGGCACCGTATTGGTGAGGGCGCGCAGGCGCCGCTCTGCCTGACGCAGCAGGCGGGTACGCTCGCGCAGGGCGCTGATGTCGGAGAGGGCGATAAGATCCCCTGCCGGTGCCTGGGGCCCCAGTCGCAAGGGGATCTGGGCATAGGAGTAGACCTGCTCGTGCAGCGCCAGCTCCCCTTCGGCGCCCTGCAACTGTGGCGCGGGCAGCACCAGATCGGCGGCGTAGCGCGCCTCCATGCGCTTGGCCCGCTTGTTGCGCTTGATCACCTCCCCCTTGTCATTGCGCAAGAACACGGGAACGGGGAGCGCCTGGAAGAGAGACTCCCTGAACTTGCTTTCCAGCGCCAGCGCCTGCTCCACCTTGTGACGCTCGCGGGCCTCCTGGGCCAGTTGCTGGCGGGATCGCCAGACTGACCAGATCACCGCCATGCTGATCAGCAGTGCCAGCAACACGGAGCCAAGCCAGAAACCATAGCTGACCCCCTCCTGCTGGTTGACCACCAGGCGGCGCCAGCGTTGCACCAGATCGTCCACCTGCCGATCATTGAGGGTCATCAGGCTCTGATCCAGTACCCCTGCCAGGCTGGTCTGTTCCGGCCGGATGGCAAAGCCGAGGCCGAAACGCTCCGGCAATTCGGTGATGGTCAGCTCGCTCAACTGGTTGTTTCGAATGGGATATTGGAGCTGGTACAACTCCGCCAGCATGGCCTGGGCATCCCCATGCCGCACCGCCGCCAATCCCTGCAGCAGGTTGTCGGTCACCTCCCACTCATGCTGGCCGAACCGGGCAAGCAGGCCGGGATCATAGAGCATTCTCGGGACCACCACCTTGCCACTGACCTCCGCGAGGGAGGCAGACCCCCTCTTGCTGCGACTGACCAGGGCATAGCGGCTGGTCGCCACCATCCTCGTGAAGTCGAACTCCTTGTTCAGGGCGGCGGACTCCATCAGTCCGACCATCATGGCGGCATCGCCACTGCGCAGCAATGCCAGCGCCTCCTCCCGGCTGGCGGCAGGCACCAGCTCGAAGCGCAGCCCCGTCTGCCGACTCACTTCCCGCAAGACATCCGCACTCCAGCCAATGAGCTCTCCCTGCTGGTTGACGCCGCTGTATGGCATGAAACCGGGATCCGCCACCATCTTGATGGTGTGGGCCTTGCCGACCAGCCAGGCCTGCTCCTTGTCGGTAAAATGCAGGGGATTCACATCCTGCTCACCCTGAGGCAGATACTTGCCCAGATCCCGGTAGAGACTGCCCGGCGGCAAATAGCGGATGGCCGTATCCACCAGCTCCAGCAACTCGGGCTGGTTGCGCATCATCAGCCGGTAGCTGATGACCAGATCGTCGCTGCGAAGACGGCGAAGACGCAGCCCTTCATCCGGGTACTCCCGCATCAGGTAGCGCAGTTGCAGATAATCACCGAGATAGGCGCTGCCCTTGCCGGCCACCAGGGCGCCATACCAGTTCTCGGCATCGGTCAGCAGTTGCTGGGATGAACCAGGATAGAGACGCTTCAGGGTCTCCTGGGCCTGCCAGATGGGTGACACCAGAAACTGCGCCTGATCGAGCTCACCCCGATAGAGGATGGCAGACTCCGCTTCCAGCATGGCGCGGCTCAAGACGGTATCGCTCGAGTTCGATCGGGCAGGCCCGACGTGAGGAATGAGATCGCAGCGCCCGTTCAGCAGATCCTGCGTCACTGCTGCCCAGCTCGGCCGCTTCTCGACATGCACCGGTACCGGCAACAACTCTGCCAGCCGCGTCATGCGATCGATAAGCAGGCCCCCCTCCGCCTCCAGATAGGGAGGACGTTGCAGGGCCGGGTAACAGAAGGTCAGCCCGGTGAGCGAATCGGCATAAGCCTGGGCATCCGGTGACAGCGGGAGTATGGCGGCACGCAGTGGCAAGGCCAGCAGCGCGCCGGACAACAGAAGGATTTTTATCATCGGAACGGAAAAGCCAGGCGATTGCCTGGCTTTTTGTCACTCGTTGGGTTCAACATTTTCTACCCTGGCCTTGAGCTTCTGGCCGGGCCGGAAGGTCACCACACGACGGGCGCTGATGGGAATATCCTCCCCCGTCTTGGGGTTGCGTCCGGGACGCTGGTTCTTCTCGCGAAGATCGAAGTTACCGAAGCCGGAAATCTTGACCTGTTCGCCACGCTCGAGCGCCTGTCTGATCTCCTCAAAGAAGGCTTCCACCATATCTTTGGCTTCACGCTTGCTCATCCCGAGCTGGGTGAACAGGTGCTCTGCAATGTCGGCTTTGGTAAGCGCCATAGATCAATCCCTCAAGGATGCATTCAACTCTTCACCGAGGGCCCGCACGACATTGTCCACGGTCTCGGCGATCTCTTTCTCCTCCAGGGTGCGCTGGGTGTCTTGCAACACCAGGCTGATGGCCAGGCTCTTCTTGTCCTCTGCCATACCAGCGCCCTGGTATACGTCGAACAAGTTTATTCCAACTAACTGATTTCCGCCAACTTTTTTAATTACTGCCAGAACGTCGCCTGCCAGGATCTGTCTGTCAACCACCACGGCGATATCGCGACGGTTGGCCGGGAACTTGGATACTTCGGCAGCAACCGGCACCTTGGCCGGCGTCAGTTTGTCCAGCTCCAGCTCGAACATGACAGCGCGGCTCTTGAGCCCCAGCTTCTTCTCGAGGCTCGGGTGGATCACGCCGATGTGGCCGATCACGACGCCATTGCGCAGAATGGCTGCGCTCTGGCCCGGATGCAGGGCACTGTGCTCGGTGCGCTCGAAGGTGAAGGTAGCCCCTTCTGCAGTCAGATCCAGTACCGCTTCCAGGTCACCCTTCAAATCGAAGAAGTCGACGGGACGGGCCTTGACATCCCAGTGCTCGTCCCCCTGGTTGCCGGTGATGATGCCGGCCAGCATGGGCTCCTGACGGATGCCGTTCTCGGCATTCTCGTCCTTGATGAAACGCAGGCCCTGCTCGAACAGGCGCACGCGCGGCTGCTGACGGTTCTGGTTGTAGACCACCGCCTGCACCAGACCCGGGAACAGAGAGACGCGCATGGCGGACATCTCGACCGAGATCGGGTTCGGCAGCACGATGGCATCGCTCTGCGGGAACAGGGTCTGCTGAGCCTTGGGATCCACGAAGCTGTAGGTGATCGCTTCCTGGAAACCGCGGTCAACCAGCAGGTCGCGCACCCGCTTCAGGGTCACCTGCCCTTCTGCCTGCTCTACCATCGCGAGGGATGCGGCGGGTTTGAGGTTCGGGATATTGTTGTAGCCGTAGATGCGGGCCACTTCCTCGATGAGGTCTTCCTCGATGGCGATGTCGAAACGCCAGGAGGGAGCCAGCGCGGTCCAGCCGTCAGTATCCACGGTTACCTGCATGCCCAGACGAGTCAGAATTTCGACCACCTGCGCATCCGCCACGCTGATGCCGATCACCTTGTCGAGCTTGGTGCGGCGCAGCTTGATGGGGGCAGCCTTGGGCAGATGGGCATCGGATTTGACTTCGATGACCGGACCCGCTTCACCGCCGCAGATGTCCAGCAGCAGACGGGTGGCACGATCCATCACCTTGGCCTGCAGCTCGGGATCCACCCCGCGCTCGAAGCGGTGGGAAGAATCGGTATGCAGACCGTAGGCACGGGCACGGCCGGTGATGGAGAGCGGCGCGAAGAAGGCGCACTCCAGCAGGATGTCGGTGGTGGTCTCGGAGACACCGGTGCGATCGCCGCCGAAGATGCCGGCCATGCAGGCAGGGCCTTTGGCGTCGGCAATCACGAGCGTGGTCTCTTTGAGCTTCACCTCGTTGCCATCGAGCAGAGTCATGGGCTCGTCGGCACGGGCGCGGCGCACCACCAGTTCCCCTTCAAGCGTCGCCAGGTCGAAGGCGTGCATCGGCTGGCCGTATTCCAGCAGCAGGTAGTTGGTGATGTCGACGATGGCGTCGATGGAACGGATGCCGCCACGGCGCAGCTTCTCCTGCATCCAGAGCGGGCTCTGGGCGTGCAGGTTCAGCCCCTTGATGACACGACCGAGATAACGGGGGCAATCCGCCGGCGCTTCAACCCGGATCGGGAAGGTGGCATCACAGGTGGCAACAGCCGGCGCCCAGGTCGGCTCGACCACGTCCACGCTGTTGAGCACGCCGATTTCACGGGCCAGACCCGCGATGCCGAGGCAGTCGGCACGGTTTGGGGTCAGATCCACATCGATGCTGACGTCGTTGAGCGCGAGGTATTCACGGATATCGGTCCCGATGGGGGCATCCAGCGGCAGCTCGATGATGCCATCAGCCTCGACGTCGATGCCCAGCTCGCTGAAGGAGCAGAGCATGCCGTGGGACGGCTGGCCGCGCAGCTTGGCTTTCTTGATGGTGAAATCACCCGGCAGGGTCGCCCCGACCTTGGCCACGCACACTTTGAGGCCGGCACGGCAGTTCGGCGCACCGCAGACGATGTCCAGCAGCTCGGCCTCGCCCACGTTGACCTTGGTCACCCGCAGCTTGTCCGCGTCCGGGTGCTGGGCGCACTCGACCACTTCACCCACGACCACATTGTTGAACTGGCCGGCCACCGCTTCCACGGCGTCCACTTCCAGACCGGCCATGGTGATCTGCTCGGCCAGTGCATTGTCACTCAACTCGGTGCGGACCCACTCCATCACCCAGGATTTACTGAATTTCATGTTCTCTCGCCCTTACTTGAACTGCTTGAGGAAGCGCAGGTCGTTTTCGAAGAAGGCACGCAGGTCGTTGACCCCGTAACGCAGCATGGTCAGGCGCTCAACGCCCATGCCGAAGGCAAAGCCGGAGTATTTTTCCGGATCGATGCCGACCGAACGCAGCACGTTCGGGTGCACCATGCCGCAGCCCAGCACTTCCAGCCACTTGCCGTTCTTGCCCATCACGTCCACTTCGGCGCTCGGCTCGGTGAACGGGAAATAGGAAGGACGGAAGCGAATGGTCAAGTCTTCCTCGAAGTAGTTGCGCAGGAAGTCGTGCAGGATGCCTTTCAGCTCGGTGAAGCTGGCATGCTCGTCGACCAGCAGGCCTTCGACCTGGTGGAACATCGGGGTGTGGGTCATGTCGTAGTCGTTACGATAGACGCGGCCCGGCGCGATGATGCGGATCGGCGGCTGCTGATATTCCATGGTGCGGATCTGCACACCGGAGGTGTGGGTACGCAGCATCAGATCAGGATTGAAGTAGAAGGTGTCGTGATCGGTACGCGCCGGGTGGTGAGCCGGGATATTCAGCGCATCGAAGTTGTGGAAGCCATCTTCAATCTCGGGACCACGGGCAACCTTGAAGCCCATCTCGCCAAACAGGCGCTCGATGCGCTCGATGGTACGGGTCACCGGGTGCAGACCGCCATTCTCGATGCGGCGGCCCGGCAGGCTGACGTCGATGGTCTCGGCGGCCAGCTTCTGGTTCAGCACGGCGACTTCGAGGGCTTCACGACGCGCGTTCAGGGCATCCTGAACCTGCTGTTTGGCCTGGTTGATCACGGCGCCCGCTGCGGGACGCTCTTCAGCGGACAGGGCACCCAGTCCCTTCATCTGCTCGGTAAAAAAGCCCTTTTTACCCAGATATTTGACCCGGATTTCGTCGAGGGCGGCGATGTCGCTTACGCCCTCAATTTCGGCCTTGGCCTGGCCGACTACTTCTTCAAGCTGTTGCATGTCTTCCTCGTCACCACTCCCGGAACAGGAGCCTTTAGGCTAAATAAGGTCAAGAGGGGAATAATACAAAAAAAGCCCCTTGGCTGACCATAGTTATGACGGGCTTTTCTCCCTGCAAATCATTTTGTTATATGGAAAAGCCACAAGCCAGGTGCAACAGGATTGAGACAAGCGTCGTTTGTTCTAGTTTGTTGGCATATGGAAGGATAAAGCATTCATGAACGTGGCATGCTACCTGCCAACGCTCAAAAACAGACAACAAAAAAGGAGGCCTGAGCCTCCTTTATTTTTATAACAGAACTGGATTAGACCAGAGCTGCTTTAGCTTTTTCAACCAGGGCGGTGAAAGCCAGCTTGTCGTGAACGGCGATATCGGACAGGATCTTGCGATCGATCTCGATGGAAGCCTTCTTCAGACCGTCGATCAGACGGCTGTAGGACAGGCCGTTCTGACGGGCTGCAGCGTTGATACGCGCAATCCACAGTTGACGGAACTGACGCTTCTTCTGGCGACGGTCACGGTAGGCATACTGACCAGCTTTGGTTACCGCTTGTACCGCTACGCGGTAGACACGGGAACGGGCGCCGTAGTAACCCTTGGCGGCTTTCATTACTTTCTTGTGACGAGCGCGAGCGGTCACACCACGTTTAACTCTTGGCATTTTTCACATCCCCCCTTATGCGTACGGCAGACAAGCGACAACACGTTTGTGGTCGGCAGCGGAAACAAAGAACTTCGGTCCCAGCTGACGCTTACGCTTACTGCTCTTCTTGGTCAGGATGTGACGCAGGTGGTTGTGCTTGCACTTGAAGCGACCTGAGCCAGTCTTCTTGAAGCGCTTTGCGGCGCCCCGGTTGGTTTTCATCTTCGGCATTTCATACTCCGCATTGTGAGTGACAACAAAATCGCAAGGCGAACCGACTCATGGGGCCAGCCCCATGAGTCAATTTCTTGTGGGCCTTAAGATTTCTTCTTGGGTGCGAGGACCATCACAGCTTGACGGCCTTCGACTTTCGGGAACGATTCGACTACGGCCAGCTCTTCCAGATCGTTCTTGACGCGCTCGAGAACCTTGATACCAAGATCCTGGTGGGCCATTTCACGACCACGGAAGCGCAGGGTGACCTTTGCCTTGTCCCCGTCTTCCAGAAAGCGAACCAGGTTGCGTAGTTTTACCTGATAGTCGCCTTCGTCGGTGCCAGGACGGAATTTGATTTCCTTGACCTGGACGACTTTCTGCTTTTTCTTCTGTTCTTTGGTGGTCTTGCTCTTTTCGTAGAGGAATTTGCCGTAATCCATGATCCGGCAAACGGGCGGCTCAGCGTTCGGACTGATCTCGACCAGATCCACTCCAGCCTCAAGGGCCAAGTTCAGCGCATCCTGAATGGAGGTGATGCCAATGGCTTCACCATCCAGACCAGTCAGACGAACTTCTTTCAGACGGATCTCTTCATTGATCCGGTGAGCGCGGGCTTGCGGTTGCTTGCCCAGTTTTTTTCCGCCTTTTATAGCTTATTCCTCCACTTTCTTTTGTCCGCGGGTCTGAACTTCCTGGGTCAACAGAGCAATCAGCTCTTCAACAGGATAAGAGCCCAGGTCAGCCCCTTTACGAGTACGCACTGCAATCTTGCCGGCTTCTACTTCTTTGTCGCCGCAGACCAGCATGAAGGGTACTCGCTTCAAAGTATGCTCGCGGATTTTAAAGCCAATCTTCTCATTTCTCAAGTCCGCTTTTGCGCGAAGGCCCGCATCATTCAATGCCTTGGCAACTTTCACAGCATAATCGGCCTGGTTATCCGTGATATTCATGACCACGGCCTGGGTCGGCGCCAGCCAGGTCGGGAACAGACCGGCGTACTCTTCCGTCAGGATCCCGATGAAGCGCTCCAGCGAGCCCAGAATGGCGCGGTGGATCATCACGGGGATGTGGCGCTCGTTGTCTTCGCCTACATAGGTGGCGCCAAGACGGCCCGGCAGGGCAAAGTCGAGCTGCACGGTACCACACTGCCAGGCACGATCAAGGCAATCGTGCAGGGTGAACTCGATCTTGGGACCGTAGAAAGCCCCCTCGCCCGGTTGCAGGTCGTACTTCAGGCCGTTGAGTTCCAGCGCCTCGGCCAGCGCAGCCTCGGCACGATCCCAGGCTTCATCAGAGCCGATACGCTGCTCCGGACGGGTCGAGAGCTTGACCACGATGTTTTCGAAACCGAAGGTACCGTAGACGTCATAGACCATGCGGATGCACGCAGACACCTCTTCCATGATCTGCTCTTCGGTACAGAAGATGTGGGCGTCATCCTGGGTGAAACCCCGAACCCGCATCAGGCCGTGCAGGGAGCCTGACGGCTCGTTGCGGTGGCAGGAGCCGAACTCGGCCATGCGCAGCGGCAGATCGCGGTAGGATTTCAGACCCTGGTTGAAAATCTGCACGTGACCCGGGCAGTTCATCGGCTTGATGGCGTACTCGCGGTTTTCGGACTGGGTGGTGAACATGGCCTGGGCGTATTTCTCCCAGTGACCTGAACGCTCCCACAGCACGCGATCCATCATGAAGGGGCCTTTCACCTCCTGATAGTCGTACTCTTTGAGCTTGCCGCGGATGAAGGTTTCCAGCTCGCGGAAGATGGTCCAGCCGTCGTTGTGCCAGAACACCATGCCCGGCGCTTCTTCCTGCATGTGGTACAGGTCGAGCTGCTTGCCGATCTTGCGGTGGTCGCGCTTGGCGGCCTCTTCCAGACGCTGCAAATACGCCTTGAGCTGCTTCTTGTCGGCCCAGGCGGTGCCGTAGATGCGCTGCAGCATCTTGTTATTGGAGTCGCCGCGCCAGTAGGCGCCGGACATCTTCTGCAACTTGAAGTGGTGGCAGTGACGCATGTTGGGCACGTGCGGGCCGCGACACATGTCGATGTACTCTTCGTGATGATAGAGACCGGGCTGGTCATCACGGGCTATGTTCTGATCCAGGATCTCGACCTTGTAGGTCTCGCCACGGGCTTCGAACACGTCGCGCGCTTCCTGCCAGGAGACCTTCTTCTTGATGACGTCGTAATCCTTGGCGGCCAGCGCCAGCATGCGCTCTTCCAAGGCAGCCAGATCTTCATCGGTCAGGGTGCGGTCGAGATCGATGTCGTAGTAGAAACCGTTGTCGATGACGGGACCGATGGCCATCTTGGTCTGGGGCCAGAGTTGCTTGATGGCATGACCCAGCAGGTGAGCACAGGAGTGGCGCAGAATGTCCAGACCTTCTTCGTCTTTGGCGGTGATAATGGCCAGGGAGGCATCGGCTTCGATCAGCTCGCAGGCATCCACCAGTTCACCGTTTACCCGACCGGCAATGCACGCCTTGGCGAGACCGGGACCGATGTCCGCGGCCACATCCATGACGGAAACGGCGTGGGCAAATTGACGTTGGCTGCCGTCAGGCAGAGTAATGATTGGCATTAGGTGTTTCCTTATACAGTGGTGACCCCTACCAAAGGCCACATGCAGGTTGGAGAAACCCTTTCATGTCCAGCTGTTCACTCCCGAGTTTCACCGTTCACAATACGGTTGGTACACGGCAGTGGCACACCATATGGCGTGTGCAAGGCCATCCATTGAGAGGTACAGCGGGGGATTGTATCAGACGCGACAACCCAGACAAGCTGTCTTGGCGATTTTGCATACCGCTTAAGCGCGGGTGTCAACCTGTCCTACTTGCGAGGGCGCCCTTCTGCTGCCATACCCTGTACCAGATTGAGGCGTCAGCCAAAGCAAGGAGAGCATGATGTACACCTACGACATTTCATTTCCGGAGCATGCAGAAAAGCTGGTTCATCCGGATCACCTTCTCACGACTCACTGTCCCGTCCATATCGGTGAGCTGGTGATCCTGGGTGATGGCAGCAAGCGGGAGGTATGCAGCATCGTCCACAGTGCCGAGCGCAGTACCCTCTATGTCACGGACGTGACGCCCGGCAAAGTCACCGCCAGCCGTTGATCCCTAACCGGCGTTCAGAAAAGAGTGGCCATTGAAATCGAAGGCGCTGCGTCCCTCCTCGGCCAGCGCCATCTCCTGCAATACCTGGAGTGCCATCTTGTTGCCCTTTTGCGAGGCCTGATAGAGCCACTGCTTCGCCTCGGCCAGTTCAACCCGCCCGTTGACCCCCATCAGGTGCAGGATGCCCACCTTCAGCATGGCGGGCACATCACCGTTCCTGGCTGCCAGCTGCATCCAGCGAAACGCCTCGTGCAGATCCCGCTTCACCCCGGCCCCGCGCAGATAGACCTCTCCCAGCCGATACTGGCCGAAAGCGTCCCCCGCCTGCGCAGCCTGACGATAGAGTCGGATGGCGCGATCCATATCCTGCTCGCTCCCCTGCCCCACTTCATGGCTCCAACCCATCAGCGCCTGTGCCCGTGGCTGGCCCTGCTCCGCCAGGGGCGACCAGATCCGGGTCGCCTCATCAAAGTGCCCTGTCCGCCAGGCGCGGTTGGCCGCCGCCAGCTCCTGCTCGGTGGAGAGCGGGATCAGACGCCAGATGACCAGCGCAATGAGGGTGATGAAGAGCCAGCGGGCGATAGTAGGTTGCATGACATTTTCCGTGATCTGGTTCGCATTTCGTCTATGTAAACGAAATGTAGCAACAGATCAAGCAGGAGATCACCTGGGTTCACCCTCTTTCATGGGGTCGCTCTTTGCGAACTTGCAGTTTGACGGGCTACACAGCAAAATAACTGTATATATAAACAGTATATTGGTGATGTGATGGCAGGACGAGGCGCGAACCACAATGTCGAGCACCGCTTCAGCGGCCCGCAAATCGAACCAGTTGACGACGGCTGGAGTCAGAGCGACTGGGACGCGGCATTTGCCGCCAGCGCTCCCCGCACCGAGGTGACGGAGATCAGCGCCCGCAGCATCATCAGCTACAACGATTCGCCGGATCTTCCCTTCGGTCGCTCCATCAATCCCTATCAGGGGTGCGAGCATGGCTGCATCTACTGCTATGCCAGACCTAGCCACGCCTACCTTGAGCTCTCCCCCGGGCTGGATTTTGAGAGCAAGCTGTTTGCCAAAACCAATGCTGCCGAGCTGCTGCGACGGGAGTTTGCCAAGCCAGCCTATCAGCCGCAAACCATCGTACTGGGGGCCAATACCGATCCCTATCAACCCATCGAGCACCACTATCGCCTGACTCGCGAACTCCTGACGGTGATGCTGGCTCATCGCCATCCGGTAGGGCTCATCACCAAGAGCGCCATGATCCTGCGCGACCTCGATCTGCTGACCGAGCTGGCCCGGGAAGGGTTATGCCAGGTGATGGTGTCGGTCACCACCCTCAATGAGACGCTGAGGCGACAGCTGGAGCCCAGGGCCAGCACGGGGGTTGGGCGGATCAAGGTGATCGAACGACTGGCCAAGGCCGGTGTGCCGGTCGGCGTGCTCGCCGCCCCCATGATCCCCAGGCTCAACGAGCCGGAACTGGAACAGATCATCAAGGCCGCCGTCGACGCCGGGGCGGGCTGTGCGGATTACATCTTGCTGCGATTGCCCCACGAGCTCACCACCCTCTTTTGCGACTGGCTCGATACGCACTATCCCGGCCAGAAAGAGGCGATCCTCAACCAGCTGCGGGCAAGCCGGGGCGGCGCACTCAACAGCGCCACCTTTGGTAGCCGCATGCGAGGTGAAGGACAGTTTGCCAACCTGCTCGCCCAGCGCTTTCGCCTGATCAGCAGGCGGCTGCAACTGGGCAAGCGCCATGTAACACTCAATACAGCCGCCTTCATCCGCCCGGGCGAGCAGTTGCGTCTGTTCTGAGCGCCGTCAGCCCCGTGGTCTCGGCGGGCAGCTCCCCGCTGGATGGCGCTGTGCAATCAGCTCCGCAGGCAGGCGGGATGGCTCGTGCGCCACCTCCTCCTCATCCACCCTAAGGCGCGCCTTCTCCTGCCCTCCCCACATCCGGCTCCACCAGATCTCCCACATTACCCAGCTCGTCATAACAGTGCTCCTGGCAAGCGATGCCTGCCTCTGTGGTGGCCTCATTCAACGCAGGCAGCATGGCTGGCCGTCATGACAGGGCCATGACAGCCGAGTGAAGGAATCGTGTTGATGCGATGGGACCAACCCTGCATATCAGGAAGATGACGCCGTGGCAGGCAGGGCTGCATGCACGGCAGACGGAGCCTCGCAGCAGAAAAGAGGGCGCCAGGGCAAGCACAGGGACGGGGAGAGCCTGCGGTGAGGCAGACAAAAAAAGAGCGACCATCAAGGTCGCTCTTTTGCACCGGACAAAGGGGGACGATTACTCGTCGCCCGCCTCCCCGGTATCGACGGCGCCAGCGTCCGCTGCGGTGTCGGTGCCTTCAGACACCTCCCCTTCAACAGCCAGGGCCTCGGTTTCCTCTTCGTCGCTCTCGGCAACGCGCTGCAGGCCAACCACGGTCTCGTCTTCACCGGTACGGATCAGACGCACACCGCCGGTGTTGCGGCCGATGACGCTCACCTCGGACACCCGGGTACGAACCAGGGTACCGCCGTTGGTGATCAGCATGATCTGGTCGGTATCTTCGACCTGGATCGCATCGATCACCTTGCCGTTGCGCTCATCCACCTTGATGGAGATGACGCCCTGGGTACCACGGCTCTTGGTCGGGTACTCGTCCAGCGCGGTGCGCTTGCCGTAACCGTTCTCGGTAGCGGTGAGGATGGCACCATCACCACGGGGCACGATGAGGGAGACCACCTTGTCACCGGCGCCGAGCTTGATGCCGCGCACGCCAGCAGCGGTACGACCCATGGGACGTACGCCCTTGAAGGTGCCCTTGCTTTCGGTGCCTTCGCCGTTGTCGCTGCCGTCATCGTCGTTGCCGGCGTCGTCATCGGTGTCGACCTCGTCAGTGGCATCGGCATCGGCGCGACCGCTGCCTTCCGCGAAGCGAACCACCTTGCCCGCATCGGAGAAGAGCATGATCTCGTTGCTGCCATCGGTGATGTCCACCCCGATCAGCTCATCACCCTCTTTGAGGTTGATGGCACGGATACCGGAGGAGAGCGGACGGCTGAAGTCAGACAGGCTGGTCTTCTTCACGGTGCCGTTGGCGGTGGCGAAGAAGACGTACTTGTCGGCGTCATATTCTTTCACCGGCAGGATGGCGGTGATGCGCTCACCCTCATCCAGCGGCAGCAGGTTGATGATCGGACGACCGCGGGCGCCACGGGACGCCTCCGGCAGCTGATAGACCTTGAGCCAGTAGACCTTGCCACGGGTGGAGAAGCACAGGATGGTGTCGTGGGTGTTGGCCACCAGCAGACGCTCCACGAAGTCCTCTTCCTTGATCCGGGTGGCCGACTTGCCACGACCACCTCGGCGCTGGGCCTCGTAGTCGGAGAGCGGCTGATACTTCACATAGCCCTGGTGAGACAGGGTGACTACCACGTCTTCCGGGGTGATCAGATCTTCGATGTTGATCTCGGCGCTGGACATGCTGATCTCGGTGCGACGCTCGTCGCCGTACTGCTCGCGCACGGCCAGCAGTTCGTCACGGATCACTTCCATCAGGCGTTCCGGGCTTGCCAGGATGTGCAGCAGCTCGGCGATGAGATCCAGCAGAGATTGGTACTCTTCCAGGATCTTCTCGTGCTCGAGGCCGGTCAGCTTGTGCAGACGCAGGTCAAGGATGGCCTGGGCCTGGATCTCGGTCAGGAAGTACTGCCCTTCACGGATGCCGAACTCAGGCTCCAGCCACTCGGGGCGAGCCGCGTCGTCGCCCGCTTTTTCCAGCATGGCGGCCACGTTGCCGAGCTCCCAGCCCTTGGCTACCAGGGCGGCTTTCGCATCCGCCGGGGTCGCACTGTGGCGAATGAGCTCGATGATGGGGTCGATGTTGGCCAATGCCACCGCCAACCCTTCCAGGATGTGCGCCCGATCCCGCGCCTTGCGCAGCTCGAACACGGTCCGGCGGGTCACCACTTCACGGCGGTGCAGCAGGAAGGCATCCAGGATCTCTTTGAGGTTCATCACCTTGGGCTGGTTGTTGTCCAGCGCCACCATGTTGATGCCGAACGTGGTCTGCATCTGGGTGTGCTTGTAGAGATTGTTCAGCACAATCTCGCCGGACTCGCCGCGCTTGATCTCGATGACGATGCGCATGCCGTCCTTGTCGGACTCGTCGCGCAGGGCACTGATGCCCTCGATCTTCTTCTCTTTGACCAGCTCGGCGATCTTCTCGATGAGCCGCGCCTTGTTCACCTGATAGGGGATCTCGTGGACGATGATGGTCTCGCGACCGCTCTTCTCGTCCACCTCCACCTCGGCCTTGGCCCGCACATAGACGGAGCCGCGACCGGTACGGTACGCCTGCACGATGCCGGAACGACCGTTGATGATGCCACCTGTGGGGAAATCCGGGCCGGTGACATGGGTCATCAGCTCGTCGATGGTGAGGTCGCCATTCTCGATCAGCGCCAGACAGCCGTTGACTATCTCGGTGAGGTTGTGAGGCGGGATGTTGGTCGCCATGCCCACCGCGATACCGGAGGAGCCGTTGACCAGCAGGGTGGGGACCTTGGTGGGCATGACCGCCGGGATCATCTCGGTGCCGTCGTAATTAGGCACCCAGTCCACGGTCTCTTTGTCCAGATCGGCCAGCAGCTCGTGGGAGATGCGCGCCATCCGCACTTCGGTGTAACGCATGGCCGCGGCGTTGTCGCCGTCCACCGAACCGAAGTTGCCCTGACCGTCGACCAGCATGTAGCGCATGGAGAAATCCTGCGCCATCCGGACGATGGTGTCATACACGGCGATGTCGCCATGCGGGTGATATTTACCGATTACGTCACCGACCACACGGGCCGATTTTTTATAGGGCTTGTTCCAGTCGTTCCCCAGCTCGTTCATTGCATACAGAACGCGGCGGTGAACCGGTTTCAAGCCATCACGCACATCCGGCAGAGCTCGTCCTACGATCACGCTCATGGCGTAATCCAGATAGGAACTCTTGAGCTCTTCTTCGATGTTGACCGGCGTGATCTCTCTGGCCAGATCGCTCATAGAAAGCCTTAATCCCTAATTAGTTGTTCTTTGGCTTAAACAGCGCGACATGGTAACACACTGAGCCAAATACATTAAGCCACAAATCCGATGAGCACATCGGGCTGGTGCGACGAGGTCGGTCCGTTATAATGCGCGCCAGGACAATAGATTGCGCGCGCCCAGCCCGCTGCGCGCCTTGCCACAGGATCATCAAAACATGAATAGTGATGCCAATGTCGATCTGACAGAAATCGCCAAATTTGAAGCCATCGCCTCCCGCTGGTGGGACATGGAGGGCGAATTCAAGCCGCTGCATCAAATCAACCCGGTGCGCCTTGACTGGATCACCGACAAGAGCGGCGGCCTGTTTGGCAAGCGCGTGATCGACATCGGCTGCGGTGGCGGCATCCTCTCCGAGAGCATGGCCCGCCGGGGAGCCCGGGTCACCGGCATCGACATGGGCAAGGAGCCCCTCGGCGTCGCCCGCCTGCACGCGCTGGAACAAGGTGTGGAGCTCGAGTACCGCCAGATCACCGCCGAAGCCCACGCCGATGAAGCGCCTGGCCAGTATGACGTGGTCACCTGCATGGAGATGCTGGAGCACGTGCCGGACCCGGCCTCGGTGCTGCGCGCCATCGCCATCCTGGTACGGCCGGGGGGCAAGGTATTCGTCTCCACCATCAACCGCAACCCCAAAGCCTATCTGATGATGATCCTCGGGGCAGAGTACCTGATGAAGATGGTCCCCAAGGGTACCCACGACCACAAGAAGTTCATCACCCCCGCCGAACTCTGTCGCATGGGGGAAGCGGCGGGCCTGCTGGTGCGGGACATGAGCGGCGTTCACTACGCCCCGCTCTCCAACAGCTTCAAGCTCGGCAAGAATGTCGACGTCAACTACATGGTGGCGTTCGAGCGCCCGGAGCAAGGCTGATGAGCACACCTCACCCGATGCCCCTGCGCTGCGTGCTGTTTGATCTGGACGGCACCCTGCTCGACACCGCGCCAGACCTTGGCGCCGCCGTCAATCACGTGCTGATAAGCGAAGGCTTTGCTCCGCTCTCTGACGACATCATCCGCCAGACCACCTCCCACGGGGCCCTCGGGCTGCTCAGGGCCGGTCTTGGTGACGAACTGCTCGAGGAGCTGGGGGCCACCCGCCTTCGCACCGCCCTGCTCGACTACTACGCCGCCAACCTCTGCGTCGGCACCCGCCCCTATGAAGGCATGGTGGATCTCATCGAGTGGCTCGACGAGAAAAAGCTGCCCTGGGGCATTGTCACCAACAAGCCGGGTTTTCTCACCGAACCGCTCTTGGCAGCCCTGCCTGAACTCGCCAGTTGCGGCGTGACCGTGAGCGCCGACACCCTGCCGGTGCGCAAGCCCGACCCAGCCCCCATGTTCTTTGCCTGCGAGCGGCTCGGCATCGCGGCGAGCCAGTGTCTCTATGTGGGGGATCACGTGCGCGACATCGAGGCTGGCCGCAATGCCGGCATGCGTACCGCGGTGGCTGGCTGGGGTTATCTCAATGATGACGAGGATCCCGCCCTCTGGGGCGCCGACCTTCACTTTGATACCGTGCAGGCCCTGCACCACTGGCTGCGTTACGAGCTGAGCTGACACGTTCATTGCCCATGACCGACAAGGCATCCGGATAGAGGTGGATCTGCGGGGCAACTTTGATGTTGTCCCGATGGCCATGTGGGCATCTGCCCCGGCGCGCAGCTCCCCCCGCAGCACACCAGAGGGATCCCGGACGATCCCTCTTTTTACGGGCTTGGCAACCCCCCGAACGGCGTAACAGGACACCTTTTGACCCTGACTGCACAAGGGATGAGCAGGCCGGATTTGCTAGTAAAAACACCCTGCTTTCGCAAGCAAAAAAAGTTATTTTAATTTTCCATCTTCGATCGCCGGACTTGCATTTGACGGATCGGACGGATGAAAACCCGTTCGCTGTGAGCGTCCACTAACTCCCGTCCCGACACCCACAATTTATCCACAGCTAATGCGTTATCCACAGATTGCATTACCGCATCGACCTCACTATCTTGTAGTTCGCATTAAAAATAACACTACATCTTGTGATTCATCGCACAATCCCTGCCCAGTTTCCCTCGACAGACGGAGCCGGGTTGCGCCATTGTGCGATGGCTTTTCGGGAATCAACCGATACCGGCAGGTATCAATGAAAGGGGTCATCAGCCAATGAACTTGTTTGTGACGAAGCGTAACGGACACAAAGAACCCATCGATCTGGATAAAATTCACCGTGTGCTCGACTGGGCTGCCGAGAAGCTCGACAACGTGTCGGTCTCCCAGGTGGAGCTCAAGTCCCACATCCAGTTCTATGACGGTATCCGTACCGCCGACATCCACGAGACCATCATCAAGGCTGCTGCTGACCTCATCTCCGAGCAAAGCCCGGACTACCAGTACATGGCTGCCCGTCTGGCCATCTTCCACCTGCGCAAGAAGGCCTACGGCCAGTTCGAGCCGCCCCACCTGTATCAGCACGTCGCCAGACTGGTGGACATGGGCAAGTACGACAAGCACCTGCTGGAAGACTACACCCAGGCGGAATTTGAGGAGCTGAACGGCTACCTCGATCACTGGCGCGACATGGACTTCTCCTACGCGGCGGTCAAGCAGCTCGAAGGCAAGTACCTGGTACAGAACCGCGTCACCGGCGAGATCTACGAGAGCCCGCAGTTCCTATACATCCTGGTAGCGGCCTGCCTCTTCTCCAAGTATCCGAAAGATACCCGTCTGGACTACATCAAGCGCTTCTATGATGCGGTCTCGACCTTCAAGATCTCCCTGCCGACCCCGATCATGAGCGGCGTGCGCACCCCGACCCGCCAGTTCAGCTCCTGCGTGCTGATCGAGTGTGACGACAGCCTGGATTCCATCAATGCCACCGCCAGCGCCATCGTGCGTTATGTTTCCCAGCGCGCCGGCATCGGCATCAACGCCGGCCGCATCCGTGGTCTGGGCAGCCCCATCCGTGGCGGCGAAGCCTTCCACACCGGCTGCATCCCCTTCTACAAATACTTCCAGACTGCGGTGAAGTGCTGCTCCCAGGGCGGCGTGCGCGGCGGTGCGGCCACCCTCTTCTACCCGCTGTGGCACACCGAGGTGGAGAGCCTGCTGGTACTGAAGAACAACCGCGGCGTGGAAGAGAACCGGGTCCGTCACATGGACTACGGCGTGCAGATCAACAAGCTGATGTACCAGCGCCTCATCAAGGGCGGTGACATCACTCTGTTCTCCCCGTCCGATGCACCCGGCCTCTATGACGCCTTCTTCGCGGACCAGGACAAGTTTGAAGAACTCTACGTCAAGTACGAGCAAGATCCGGCCATTCGCAAGAAGACCCTGAAGGCAGTGGATCTCTTCTCCCTGATGATGCAGGAGCGTGCCGGTACCGGTCGCATCTACATCCAGAACGTGGATCACTGCAACACCCACAGCCCCTTCGACCCGTCCGTGGCACCGGTGCGCCAGTCCAACCTCTGCCTCGAGATTGCGCTGCCCACCAAGCCGCTCAACAACGTGGATGACGAAGACGGCGAGATTGCCCTGTGCACCCTCTCCGCCTTCAACCTGGGCGCCATCGAGAAGCTGGAAGATCTGGAAGAGATGGCCGAGCTGGCCGTGCGCGCTCTGGACGCCCTGCTCGACTATCAGGACTACCCGCTCAAGGCCGCCAAGAAGGGCAGCATGAACCGCCGCACCCTGGGGATCGGCGTCATCAACTACGCCTACTACCTGGCGAAAAACGGTGCCCGCTACTCCGATGGTTCCGGTCTGGCCCTGACCCACCGCACCTTCGAGGCGATCCAGTACTACCTGCTGAAGGCCTCCGTGCAACTGGCCCGCGAGTTCGGCCCCTGCCCGGCCTTCAACGAGACCACCTATGCCCAGGGTATCCTGCCCATCGATACCTATAAAAAGGATCTGGACACCCTGTGCAATGAACCCCTGCACCTGGACTGGGAAACCTTGCGCGAAGAGATCAAGACCGTGGGTCTGCGCAACTCCACCCTGACCGCCCTGATGCCGAGCGAGACCTCCAGCCAGATCTCCAACGCCACCAACGGCATCGAGCCGCCCCGCGGCCTGGTGTCGGTGAAAGCCTCCAAGGACGGCATCCTCAAGCAGGTGGTGCCGGAGTACCACCGCCTGAAGGATCAGTACGAACTGCTGTGGAAACAGCCGAGCGTCGACGGTTACCTGCAGCTGGTCGGCATCATGCAGAAGTTCGTGGATCAGGCGATCTCCGCCAACACCAACTACGACCCTGCCCGCTTCGAAGGCAACAAGGTGCCGATGAAGCAGTTGCTCAAAGACTTGCTGACCGCCTACAAATACGGTCTCAAGACCCTCTACTATCACAACACCCGTGATGGTGCCGACGACACCCAGACCGATCTGCAAGATGACGGCTGCGCTGGCGGGGCTTGCAAGATCTAACCGCGAAACGCACTGATAAACCGGGCGGGAGCATCAAGCTCCCGCCCTCCTGTTTTCCCTATTTCACGGCATTCTAACCATGGCTTACTCTACTTTTTGCCAGACCCAAAACGATCAGCTCAAGGAGCCGATGTTCTTCGGCCAGTCGGTCAACGTGGCCCGTTATGATCAGCAAAAGCACGACATCTTCGAGCGGCTGATCGAGAAGCAGCTCTCCTTCTTCTGGCGCCCGGAAGAGGTGGACGTCTCCCACGACCGCATCGACTTCCAGGCACTGCCGCCCCACGAGCAGCACATCTTCATCTCCAACCTGAAGTACCAGACCCTGCTGGATTCCATTCAGGGCCGCAGCCCCAACGTGGCCCTGCTGCCCCTGGTCTCCATCCCGGAGCTGGAGACCTGGATCGAGACCTGGGCCTTCTCCGAGACCATCCACTCTCGCTCCTACACCCACATCATCCGCAACATCGTCAACAACCCGGGCCAGGTGTTCGACGACATCGTGACCAACGAGCAAATCTTGAAGCGCGCCGGCTCCATCAGCCACTTCTATGACGATCTCATCGAGGCCACCTCCGTCTATCACCTGCACGGTGAGGGGACCCACCGGATCGGGGATCGCGAAGTCACCATCAGCCTGCGGGAGCTCAAGAAGAAGCTCTACCTGTGCCTGATGAGCGTCAACGCCCTCGAAGCGATCCGCTTCTACGTGAGCTTCGCCTGCTCCTTCGCCTTCGCCGAGCGCGAGCTGATGGAGGGCAATGCCAAGATCATCAAGATGATCGCCCGTGACGAAGCGCTGCACCTGACCGGCACCCAGCACATGCTGAACCTGATGCGCAGCGGCAACGACGACCCCGACATGGCGGAGATCGCCGTCGAGTGCGAGCAGGCCTGCTTCGAGCTGTTCAAGGAAGCGGCCCTGCAGGAGAAGGAGTGGGCCGAATACCTGTTCCAGGACGGCTCCATGATCGGCCTGAACAAGGACATCCTCTGCCAGTACGTGGAATACATCACCAACCTGCGCATGGCGGCCGTCGGCCTGCAACCGGCCTTTGCCGGCACCAAGCAGAACCCCATCCCCTGGATCAACACCTGGCTCTCCTCCGACAACGTGCAGGTGGCGCCCCAGGAAGTGGAAGTGAGCTCCTATCTGGTGGGTCAGATCGACAGTGAAGTGCACGCCGACGATCTGGGTGACTTCGAGCTGTGATGCAAGGCAACCTCTGCTGGCAGACCATGATGCGGGAGAGTGACGTCCGTGAGTGACGCCACCGCCACCCTGAACGCGCCCCTGCATTCCGCCACCACGGCGTCGGAGGGGCAAGCCCCCCAGGTACAGACCCTGGACGGTGTGCTGCACCCCTATCCCGGCGAAAGCGTGCTGGAGACCCTGGAGCGCCACGGCCATCACGTGGAGTTCCAGTGCCGCAGCGGCTATTGCGGCGCCTGCCGCACCCCGCTGCTGGCGGGCAAGGTGCACTACGCCGCCGTCCCGCTCGCCTTTGTCTCCCAGGGGGAGTGCCTCCCCTGCTGCTGCCAGCCGGTGGGCGCCATCAAGCTCGATATCCGAAAGGGCTGACGGCCCTTATCGCCAGATCTGCCCCGCAAACAAAAAGCCGCCGGATTGCTCCGGCGGCTTTTTTCATGGGAATCTCCCATCTCTTGAGGGAAATGAGGGGCCATGGCCCCTCTTACATTACAACCCGGGGGCGTTACAACCAGGGGGCGGCAGTCGGCCCGTGGTGCAGACCCAGCTTCCAGACCCGGCCAAAGTGCTTGTAGTGACCGGCCGCGACACCGGCTTTCTCCCCCATGCCGTGGTAGAGATCGAGGTGCCCCTTCTTCACCGCGCCCCCCACATCCAGCGCAATCAGCAGCCGCAGCTGGTGCTTGCCGGTCCAGTTGCCCTCTTTGTCCAGCAGCGGCACTTCCGCGAGGATGGGGGTACCCATGGGCAGCAGGGTCTTGTCGGCAGCCACCGCCGCCATCGGCAAGAGCGGAATGCCGGCAGCCCCCACCACGTCATTGGTGGGACGGCGCTCGAAGAAGACATAGGAGGGGTTCTGCTCCACCAGCTCCTTCACGCTCTCTTCCGGCTGACGATTGGCCCACTCCTTGATGGCCTTCATGGACATCTGCTCCTTGGGCACTTCGCCACGGTCGATGAGCACCCGGCCAATGCTGACATAGCCGTGGCCGTTCTTGCCACTGTAACCAAGGTACTGCAACCGGTCGTCATCGCCGTAGTGAACGAAGCCGGAACCCTGCACGTCCATCAGGAAGTTGTCGATGAGGGATTTGCTGTAGCCCAGCTCCAGCCCCCGGTTGGCCAGCGCCCCCCGGTGGATCTCGGCCCGGCTCGGGCAGCGACCGCCGCAGTTGGGCATGGCATAGATGGGATACTTGTACTGGGCGTCCGGGCGATGGCGCACCTCCAGCACCGGCGAGTAGTAACCGGTGAAGAGCACGTTGCCCATGCGGTCGGCACCGCCAAGCTGCGCCAGGCTGATGCCGTACTGGGTGATATGGGCGGGATTGCCCCCATTGGCGACCCAGCGTGAGAGCTGACGATAGAGCTCCCCATAGCGGCTCGCCATGCGGCCGGAGCGTTCCATCACCATCCGGCTCTGGGGACCGAACTTGCTGTAATCGGCGCGGGCGCGGCTGTTGACCCGCTCTACCCGCACCAGATCCCCCGGCAGGGCGCCATCCAGATACTGCTTGCCCAGATTCTCAGGGATCTCGCAGTTCAGAAAACATCCGGATTCCGCCTTCTTCTGGGGCACCTTGACCGGTTCAGGGTTGCCCGCACAACCGGCCAGCCCCACCACGGCGGCGGCCAACCAGTACGCATGTCTATTCATATGTCCTCATATAACACCGAGTGTCTTGCACGGCGGGGAAGATGCCAAAATTGCCCGGGGAAAGCAAACGCCTTCACGCCCCTGACGACGGATTTCTCCTGCCGTGATCTTCTGGGTTATAACAAGGTGACAAGGTGTGAGAGGTCATGGATGGAACAGCTCGAAATCTTCCCGCTCCAGAGCCCCTGTGTCGGGGTCTGCGAACTGAACAACAAGGGGTATTGCAAGGGATGCCTGCGAAGTCGCGAGGAGCGTTTCAACTGGCTTGCCATGACCCCTGCCCAGCAGCAGGAGGTGATGCGCCTGTGCCGCAGCCGCAAGGCCAGGGTCGAGGCCGCCCGCCGCAAGGCGCAGGCTGCAGAGGCGGCCGATCCGCCGCCCCCGCCGGGCTGGGATTTTTAAATCCCACGTTGCCCCTCCCCTCAACAAGAAAGGCGGCCCCAGGGCCGCCTTGTCATGAAGAGTGTGTCACGCCGTGACGCCCTCAGGCGGTCGCCAGCTTGGCCTGCTCCTCGCCACGCTTGAGCATGGCGTAGGCCACCCCGGTCACCAGAGAACCGGCGGCGATCGCCAGGATGTACATCATCACATGGCTGATGGCGTTCGGGATGAAGAGCACGAACAGACCACCGTGGGGTGCCACCAGCTCGCAGCCGAACAGCATGGAGAGCGCACCGGTCAGGGCGCCGCCCGCCATGCAGGCCGGAATGACGCGCATGGGATCCTTGGCGGCAAACGGGATGGCCCCCTCGGAGATGAAGCACAGACCCAGCACGAAGGAGGCCTTGCCCGCTTCCTGCTCCGCCTTGATGAACTTTCTGCTGGCCAGGAAGGTCGCGATCCCCATCCCCAGTGCAGGCACCATGCCGGCGGCCATGACCGCTGCCATGGGGGCATAGGTCTTGGAGGCGAGCAGGCCGACACCGAAGGCATAAGCCGCCTTGTTGACCGGGCCACCCATGTCGAAGCACATCATGGCGCCGATGATGACACCCAGCAGCACGGCGTTGGCAGAGCCCATGTTGTTGAGGAACTCGGTCATGGCGTTCATGATGCCCGCCACCGGGCCACCCACCACGTAGATCATCACCAGACCGGTGAACAGGCTGGCAAAGAGCGGAATGATGAGGATGGGCTTGAGGGCTTCCAGGGTGACCGGCAGGCGCACCTTGTCGCTCAGGAACTTGGCGCTGTAACCGGCGAGGAAGCCACCGACGATGCCGCCAAGGAAACCGGCGCCGAGCGAGCTTGCCAGCATACCGGCGATCATGCCGGGCGCCAGACCCGGACGGTCGGCGATGGAGTAGGCGATGTAGCCTGCCAGCACCGGGATCATCAGGGCGAAGGCGGAGCCGCCACCGATCTTCATCAGGGCCGCGGCCAGCGTCCCCTCTTCCTTGAACGCTTCAATGCCGAAGATGAAGGAGAGCGCGATGATAAGGCCCCCCGCCACCACCATGGGCAGCATGAAGGAGACACCGGTCAGCAGGTGCTTGTAGGGGCCCGCCTTTTCCTCTTTCTTGACCGCAGCCGCGCCGCTGTGGCGATAGACCTTCGCCTCGGTCCAGGCCTTGTCGAGCTCGGCCCGGGTTTTCTTGAGCGCCGCCCCCGTGCTGGTGCGATAGACGGGCTTGCCGTCAAAGCGCGCCATGTCCACCTCGATGTCAGTGGCGAGGAACACCAGATCGGCGGCGGCAATCTCGTCCGCCGTCAAGGCATTCTGGGCACCGACCGAGCCCTGGGTTTCGACGCGGATCTGGTGACCCAGCTGCTTGGCCATGGTCTCCAGGGCCTCGGCCGACATGAAGGTGTGGGCCACCCCGGTCGGGCAGGCGGTGACGGCGACTATGCGCTTGGCACCGGTGGCCGCCTTGGGAGCGGCAGTGGCAACGACGGGCGCGGCCTGGTGGCGATAGAGGCTGGCACCGCTCGCGGCGGCTTCCAGCAGGGCGGCCGGATCCTGGAGCGCCAGATCCATGTCGCCCCGATAGAGCGACTTGCCGTCATAGGCGGCCAGATCCACCGGTGCGCTGGCAACGACCAGCACCAGGTCGGCGGCGGCAATCTGCTCTTTCGAGGGAACCTGACGGGGCTGCACGTTGGAGTCGACGTCGAGGGTGAGCTCCCAGCCAGCCAGTTTGGCCTGCTGTTCTATCCGTTTTGCAGCGAGAAAGCTGGTGGCAATGCCCGCCGGGCAAGCCGTAACCAGAATTGCTTTCATTGGGCATCTCCTGAGTTAGCCATCAAATGGGGTTGGGGTTGAGTCGGTGCCAGATCATCCAGACGCTGTACTCGCACCTGCTCGAGTAAGGGGTTGAGCACATTGATATCGTTGAAGCCGACCGCGACCTGGCTCACCGCCAGTGCCGAGACGGCGGTGGCCAGACGCAGGGTCTGCTCCGGCGTCCAGTCCAGGCTCATGCCATGGACCAGGCCCGCCACCAGGGAGTCGCCGGCACCCACGGTGCTGACCACCTCCATGCGCGGCGGAATCGCTTGCCAGGTGGCATCCGGTGCAAACCAGATGAGGCCGTCGGCACCATTGGAGATCACCACGTTGGGGATCCCGCTTGCCTGCAGCGCGCGGGCGCACTCGGCCTGCTCGCTCAGGGTCTTCACGGGGCGACCCGCCCACTGGCTCAGCTCTTCCAGGTTGGGTTTGACCAGGGTCGGCGCCGCCTTGATCCCTTCGCTCAACGCCGCGCCGCTGCAATCGAAGATCACCTGCTTGCCCTTGGCCTTGAGCAGACGGATCAGATGGCCGCAGTAATCGGGGGCCACCCCTTTGGGCAGGCTGCCCGCCAGCACGAACCAGTCAGTGTGGGGAGCCAGTCGCTCCAGCGCCGCCTCCAGGGCGCTGACATCACCTTCCTGCACGGCGAGTCCCGGCAGATTGAGATCGGTCACCCGGCCGGATTGTTCGGAGATCTTGACGTTGATCCGGGTGTCGCCCGCCACGCGCACGAAGTGATCGGCAAGGGCACGTTCCTCGAACAGGGAGACGAAGCTCTGCTGGTTGCCCTCACCGAGCCAGCCGGTCAGGCCTACGTCACGGCCGAGATCTTTCAAGACCATGGCGACGTTGATCCCCTTGCCCGCGGCGCGCAAGTTGGCCTCGCTCACCAGATTGACCTCGCCAGGGTGCATGGCCTCCAGACGGGTGGTGAGATCGAGCGCGGGGTTGAGGGTGATGGTGACGATGTCCATCAGTGCGCCCCCTCGCCAAGACCCGCGGCAATGGCTTCGCCAATGCCCTTGAGGGCTGCTTCGGCATCCGCTCCTTCGGCGCGAAACGCCAGACGATGACCGCACTTGACCCCAAGCCCGATCACCTTCATCAGGCTCTTGGCAGAGACGGCTTCACCGCTGCCATCGAGGTTGGCGACGCGGATGTCGGATTCATACTCCTTGGCCACCTTGACCAGCATGGCGCCCGGACGTGCGTGCAGACCGTGAGGGTTGATGATGGTGAAGGTCTCGGACAGCCCGCTCGCCGGACCCGCCTGCAACATGGCAAGACCATCGCTGCCAGAGAGGGTGGCCAGCTGGCCGGCTGCGGCCAGCTTGGCCAGATTCTCGAGTTGCGGCAAATGGCCGCTATCTGCGGCACACAGCAGCAGCAGGGCGTTGACCGGCAATTCACCGACGTTCAGCGGGGTGCTCGGGGTGGCCAGCACCCAACCGGTCTGGGCCGCTTGCGCACGGGCCAGCCAGATGCCCTCCCCCAGGTGAACAGGCTGACTGGCCAGGAGGGCGCTCACCATGGCGGCGTCTCCCCAGCCTGCGGATTTGGCGCGGGCCGCAGCCCCCAGCAGCAACTGGTCCTGGTCGTCGGCCGGGAAGTCCGCCAGGGTCAGGTATTGCACCTCTTTGGCGCCAGTCGCGCCAGTCAGGATATTGATGATGGTCTCTTCGTCGGTCGCCCCCTTGAGCTGGGCTGCGGCCTGCTCGTCACCCAGCACGTGGGTGAGCTGGCGCAAGATCCCCAGGTGCTCGTCGGACTTGGCGGCGATGCCGATGGCGACGTAGGCAATCTGCCCCTCGTCCCACTCGATGCCGTGGGGGAACTGGGCCACCATGACACCGGTGCTCTTCACCAGATGACGGGTGTCCGTGGTGCCGTGGGGAATGGCGATACCGCTGCCAAGATAGGTGGCGTGCTGCGCTTCCCGCGCCAGCATGCCGTCCACGTAACCTGCTTCAACCAGACCGGCGTCGGTCAGTTTGCTTGCCAGCAGGGCGATGGCGTCCGCCTTGGTCGTCACCGATTGTCCCAGCAGGATTTGCTGTCGCGCCAACTTCAACATAGAGATTCTCCATCAGGTCCGGCTTCACCTCGCGGCGTACCGGCTCAACTCAACTCGATTTTCGGGTAACTTGCCTGCTGACAATAGACGGTGATCTCTCGCTTTGGTGAGCCGGAACCCATTTCCAAGTGCAGATAATCATCCGTTACTGACAAGCTGAATCGTTTCACTTACACTCAGACTGAATCGTTTCAGCGCATTGTTCAAGATCCCGCAGAAAGTACGTTTCAATGATATGATCCCGCGCACACTTTTCGGCGCCCCAACCAGGAACCGGCGCGGGCCTTGCAACTCAAACAGAGCCAACATGATGAAACTGGATGAAATCGCCGCGCTGGCCGGTGTCTCTCGCACCACCGCCAGCTATGTGATCAATGGCAAGGCCGATCAATACCGCATCAGCCAGGCCACCCGCGACAAGGTGATGGCCGTGGTCCATGCCCACAACTATCAGCCGGACAGCCGCGCCGCTTCCCTGCGCGGCGGCCAGACCCGCACCCTCGGCTTCATCCTGCCCGACCTCGAAAACGCCAGTTACGCCAAGCTCGCCAAGCGCCTGGAGCAAGGGGCTCGCACCCAGGGATATCAGTTGCTCATCGTCTGCTCGGAGGACGATCCGGACACCGAAAAGGAGCTGGCCCGGATGCTGGTGAGCCGCCATGTGGACGCGCTCCTGGTGGCAAGCTGCCTCCCCCCGACGGATCCCTTCTATCTGGAGCAGCAGTCCCGGGGCGTGCAGATCCTCGCCATCGACCGTGCCATGGCCACCGAGCATTTCGTCACCGTGGCGAGTGAAAACCAGAAGGCGAGCCTGGATCTCACCGCCTCCCTGCTCACCCCGGCCATCGGTCATATCGCCTTGATTACTGCACTGCCGGAACTGACGATCAGCCAGGAGCGAAAAGCGGGCTTTGAGCAGGCCATTGCCAGTCACAGTGCGACCCGCCACCTGTGTGAAGGGGCCCACTTCTCGCGCACCGAAGGGTATCGCCTGATCAAGACGCTCCATCAGCAGCTCGGCCAACTGCCCGAGGCGCTGATCACCACCTCCTACATCCTGATGGAGGGGGTGCTCGACTACCTGCTGGAGCAGGAGGCCGACATGAGCCAGCTCGCCATGGCCACCTTCGGGGATGACCGCCTGCTCGATTTCCTCCCCTTTGGCATCAACTCCCTGCCCCAGCAGCACGACGCCCTGGCAAGCCAGGCCCTGACGCTGGCCCTCAAGGCGGTCAATGGTGACTACCAGAGCGGCCTGCACTATGTGAGCCGCACTCTCAAACGCCGCCGCTGACCCGGCCACGACGCACCACCCCGGGGGCGGCCCGCCGTGCCAGCCCCTGAGCCTCCTCCGCCACACCGGCTTGTGTTCTCCCTTGTTGTCTCAGCTTTTGCCCTTCGCCTTCTGGCTTTGAGGTTATCTGCCGGGCGGCAACCCCGCCGGCAGGGTTGGCCACCCCGCGCCAGGGCCCGTTTATCGGCGCCTCGGCTCGATATAAGTGAAAATGATGGCTTTTTGGAGTATGACCCGATGTTTGCTTATACCGGGCCAGTCGCACCACCAGGGCCCCGTGTTACCCTCTGCAAGCCCTGTTGCCGCCAACGCGGGCGACGTCGACCCGAAGCCTGGCGGGCGGCCTCGTCCTGATGTGCGCGTTTTGTCGGCGCATGACGCAAGGTGTCACTTTTTATTGCCACCCTTCGGCTTGCCACAGCACAAAATCCGCTTTTAAGGGGTTGTTTCCGCCATTTCAATCCGCTAACTTGGCAACCAATTTTTACAACTGACAGGTTTCAGGTACAGATGTATCCACACCGATATTGCTAGCCTCCGGCTTTTCCCCGGAGGCGTCCCCCGACACAGCCAACTGGCTTCTCTTGTTTGCAACAGCGCCCCTCACTTTCGGATGGATGACATGAATACCAAGACCCTGGGTTGTACCCTGTTGATTGCCGGCACCACCATAGGCGCCGGCATGCTGGCCCTGCCGCTGGCCTCCTCGTCCCTGGGCGGCCCCGCCACCCTGATGCTGATGATCGGCCTCTGGGCCCTGATGGCCTTCACCGCCATGCTGCAGGTGGAAGCCAGCCTCAGCACCGGCAAGTGGTACCTGCACCAGCTGGCGGATCACCTGCTCGGCCCCTGGGGCAAGGGCATCGCCTCCTTCTGCATCCTGATGTTGTTCTACGCCCTGGCCTCCGCCTACATCAGCGGCGGCAGCAGCCTGCTGGCCCAGGCATTGGCCGATGCCGGCCTTCCCCTCGGCCAGGAGCAGGCGGCCTGGGTCTTTACCCTGCTGTTTGGCGGCATGGTGTGCGTCGGCACCAGGCAGGTGGATTACCTCAACCGCCTGATGTTCACCGTGAAGCTGGTGATCATGGTGGCGGTGCTGGCGCTGCTGCTACCCCGCGCCCAGGGGCAGCACCTGCTCTCCATGCCCCTCGGGGAAGGATTGCTGCTGGCGGGCCTGCCGGTCATCTTCACCTCCTTCGGCTTCCACGGCTCCATCCCGAGCGTCATGCTCTACCTCGGGGACAACCCCAGGCAATTGCGCCGGGTCTTCGTGTGGGGCTCCGCCCTGCCGCTCGTGCTCTACGTGCTGTGGCAGGTCGCCATTCTGGGGCTGCTGGGCCAGCAATCCCTGATCCAGACCGGCGGCGCCCTGGACAGCCTGCTGGCCAACGTCGGCGGCCTGGTGAGCTGGCCCGCCTTCAACCAGGCGATGCATCTGTTCGCGGATCTCGCGCTCGCCACCTCCTTCCTCGGGGTGACCCTGGGACTGTTCGACTTCATGGCCAAGGTGACCCGTCGCAAGGACAACTGGCAGGGCCGCACCCAGACCGGCCTCATCACCTTCGTGCCGCCCCTGCTGTTCGCCCTCTACTTCCCGCAAGGCTTCATCATGGCGCTCGGTTACGCCGCCATTGCGCTGGCGGTGCTGGCGGTGCTGCTGCCGGTGGCCCTGGTGTGGCAGAGCCGCAAGCAGGCCGAGGCAAACCACTACCGCGTCCCGGGCGGCGTACTGGCCCTGGGTCTGGCCGGTGCCATGGGGGTACTGATCGTCGGGGTGCAGGTCAGCGTCAGCATGGGGCTGCTGCCCGCCCTCTGATCTCCCCGACCCGACAAGCAGAAACGCCGCAAAGAGACATGCCCCGCCAACCCAGTTGGCGGGGCGCTTCATTGGCACGGTCTCACTTGGCCGACCCGCGCCCCTCCTCGCGAAATCCATCCAATAATGAACATTTGAGTGCAAGCATGTATAGATATGTACATTACTGCGCCCCTGCCCTACACTGCTTAGCAGACAACCCACGATCCCGTGCCCGTCTGGCACGCCAACCCGGGAGGCAACATGGTCGCCACCGCATCTCTTCCCCGGCAACAGCCCGCCGTCGATCCCAGCAAGGCCCTGCCCGTGGTGTTTCGCATCATGGACAAATGGCAGTGCAGCACGGATGAACAGCTCAGGCTGCTTGGCATTACCTCCCGCTCCACCCTGAACAAGTACAAGGAGGCCAGCGGCGGCATTCGGCTGAGCGCCGATCTCCAGGAGCGGATGAGCTATCTACTCAACATCCACAAGAGCCTGCGGCTGCTGTTCAGCCTGGATGAGAGCATCTATAGCTGGGTGCGCAAACCCAACAGCCACCCCTTCTTCGCCGGGCGCAGCGCCATGGAGGTCATGCAGGGTGGGCGGGTGGCCGATCTCTACGAAGTGGCCACCCGGCTGCACGCCTGGCGCGGGGAGATGGCCTGATGTCCTCCCCGCCCTTGCGCACCTTCCACAATGCCTGCGCCTATCGCATCATTCCGAGCCGCTTTCCCCCCATCTGCCTTTATGAAGACGTCGCTACCGCCGACGAGCTTGAGGCGGTCTGGGCCGTCGAGGCCCTGACCAACGACAGGCTGAGGGAAGAGGCGGGCGAGCTGATGCGGGTGCCCAGGGAAGACTGGCTGGTGGGGCTGCCCGGCGGCAGCTATGTGATGGCCGCTTTCACTCACCTCAATCCCGAGGGTGCCCGTTTCACCACGGGGGACTTTGGCGGCTACTATTGTGCCCCCTCCCTCGACACCGGCATCAAGGAGACGGTCTACCATAGGGAGCGGATCTTCGGGTACACCCGGGAGCCGGCCCAGAAGGTGCAGATGCGGGTGATCCAGGCGCAGTTCAGCGCCAGCCTCATCGACATCACGGGCCCGGCGTTTCTGCCAGGCCCCCTCTATCACGCCACCGATTACGGCCCCGCCCAAGCCTTCGCCCGGGAGCAGAAGGTCGCCGGGGTGGACGGCATCCACTACCGCTCGGTGCGCCACCCCGGTCACGACTGTCACGTGCTCTATCGCCCCCGTCTGGTCAGCCGGGTGGACCACGCCCGTCATCTGGAGTACCACTGGAGCGGCGAGGCCATCACTCATGTGCTGGAGATCCGCCTCTACGGTGAATAGCGTCTACCAGGACAAAAAAAGCCCCGCCAGATTGGCGGGGCTTTTTGTATCAACCGAACAGTGGGGGAGCCTGGCTCCCTGGCCGCTTACTGGTTGTGGCTGGCGCGACGGGGACGACGGGCCTGGGCCGGTTTGGCGGCGCCGCCTTCCGGACGCTGACCGCCCTGGGGCTTGGGCTTGCCACCGTTGCCGGAGCGGTTACCGCCGCCATTGCCACCGTTGGCAGAGCGACCGGCACCCTGACGCTGGCCCTGACCTTGCGGACGCGGCGCACGGCGCTGCTCGCTCGGATCGCGCGGCTCTTTGCGAAGCGGCGCGCCGATGCCACGGGCGATGTTGTCGAGGGTCTCGCGGGAGGCTTCAAAACCGGCCACCTGCTCGCACGGAATGTTCTGCTTGGTCAGACGCTCGATGGCCTTGATGAGCTTGCCTTCATCGGCCGCTACCAGGGAGATGGCGTGACCGGCAGCGCCGGCACGACCGGTACGGCCGATACGGTGCACGTAATCTTCCGCCACGTTCGGCAGCTCGAAATTGACCACCTGCGGCAGTTTGTCGATGTCCAGACCACGGGCGGCGATGTCGGTCGCCACCAGCACCTTGACGCTGCCATCCTTGAAACCGGCCAGGGCACGGGTACGGGCACCCTGGCTCTTGTTGCCGTGGATGGCGGCGGCGCTGACGCCGTTCTTGTCGAGGGTCTCGGCAACGCGGTTGGCCATGTGCTTGGTACGGGTGAACACCAGCACCTGCTGCCAGTCGTTGCTGGTGACCAGGTGACTCAGCAGGGCAATCTTGTTGGCCTTGTCACAGGGGTGTACCAGCTGCTCGATGCGCTCGGCGGTGCTGTTGCGCGGGGTCACTTCGATCACCGCCGGGTTGTCCAGCAGACCGGTGGCCAGCTCGCGAATTTCGTCGGCGAAGGTGGCGGAGAACAACAGGTTCTGGCGCTTCTTCGGCAGCAGGGCCAGAATACGGCGGATGTCGCGGATAAAGCCCATGTCGAGCATGCGATCCGCTTCGTCCAGTACCAGGATCTCCACTTCATCGAACTTGACGGCGTTCTGGTTGTAGAGATCCATCAGGCGGCCCGGGCAGGCCACCAGCACGTCCAGACCACGGCGGGTCGCCATCATCTGGGGGTTGATGCTCACGCCGCCGAATACCACGTGGCTGCGGATCGGCAGGTGTTTGCCGTAGTTGCGCACGCTCTCGCCCACCTGGGCGGCCAGCTCGCGGGTCGGGGTCAGCACCAGGGCACGGATGCGGTTCGGGGAGACCTTGCGCTTGCTTTCAGTCAGACGCTGCAGCATCGGCAGGGTGAAACCTGCGGTCTTGCCGGTCCCGGTCTGGGCGGCGGCCATCAGATCACGGCCAGCCAGTACCGCCGGGATCGCTTGTTGCTGAATGGGAGACGGGGTGTCGTAGCCTTGCTCGGCAACGGCACGCAACAAGGGTTCGGCCAGACCGAGGGAAGTAAAACTCATAGTTACCTGCTAGGGATAGGGGCGCCAAAGATCGTGGTGGGGCTCCTCTGCTGAGCCGATGCCATCTCACAGGATCCGGGCCTATAGAGAAAACAACGATTTCCCCGGGGAGCAGAGCAAAGGGGAAAGAATAGAGGCGCAGTCTAACGGAGTTGGCGCACTTAGACGAGGAAAATGTGATACGCCTCCCAGCACGGCTGGAAATAGCGACGAAGGCAGGACAAAATGGCCCGAATCGCCGTATGTATCAATGCCCCTGCGCAGCCTGCGGGGGACGGCGCGATACACGGAACAGGAGGTTTTGATTGAAACGGAAGTTCACCCCCACCGCCCGGCGCATGCTGGGCCTCGTCTTGCCCCTGCTCTTCGCCCCGCCCCTCGTCGCCAGGGAGACCCTGTCGGTGGCCTGGAGCCACTGGCCCCCTTTCAGTCAAATCGCTGCCGACGGCACCCTCGGCGGACTGGACGTTACCCTGACCCGCCAGATCCTGGGCAAGGCAGGCGTGGAGCCCGCCTTTCGCAACCTCCCCTGGGCCCGGGCCCTCTACCTCATGGAGCGCCAGCAGCTGGACGTGGCCATGGGCGCCCTGAAAACCCCCGAGCGGGAGCGGTTCGCCCGCTTCTCCGCACCCTATCGGCGCGCCAGCTTCGTGCTGCTGAGCCAGCGCCCGCAGGCCGGAGAGCCCGACGGCTGGCAAGGGTTCACCGAGCTGGCAACCCTGTGCCAGGCCAAGGGGCTGCGACTTGGCAAGCTGCGGGGTACCCGCCCCCTGCCGATGAACGAGGAGTGCCCTGCCCTCGGGCAGGCGAGTGAATACAACAGCGATGACAGGCTGCTCACCCTCTTGCTGGCTCGCCGCCTCGACGGCGTCATCATGGAGTGGCAATACGCCCGCTACCGGCTCGGCCAGCTCGGGGCGAGCGACGCCATCCAGTGTCAGGTGCTCTTGCACCAGCAGCCGGTGCGCCTGATGTTTTCCAAAGAGGCCGTGAACGATGAGGCGCTCGCCCGCATCGATGCCGCCATCGCCACCCTGCCCTCACCGGACCCCGCCTTTGCGCCACCCCGCTGCCGCCAGGACGCAACCCGGCACCCATCGCTCTCGACGCCATCGGCCCCCTGACGCCGACGCCGGCAAAAAACCACGAAAAAGGCGACCCTGGGGTCGCCTTGTCGTTCCTGGTGATCACTCACCCTGCCCGCAGCATGATCAGCGCAGCTGCGGGGTCTGGGTGTGCACGCCCTGGTTCTGGGCGCGGTGGCGCAGCAGGTGATCCATCAGCACCAGGGCCAGCATGGCCTCGGCGATGGGCACGGCACGGATGCCGACGCAGGGGTCGTGACGTCCCTTGGTGATCATCTCGGTGGCCTCACCGCTGGTGGTGATGGTCTTGCCCGGCACCGTGATGCTGGAGGTGGGCTTGAGGGCCATGCTCACCACGATATCCTGACCCGACGAAATGCCCCCCAGGATGCCCCCCGCATGATTGCTGGCAAAGCCGGTCGGAGTCATCTCGTCCCGGTGCTCCGAGCCTTTTTGCTCCACCACCGCGAAGCCGTCACCGATCTCCACCCCTTTCACCGCGTTGATGCCCATCATGGCGTGGGCGATGTCGGCGTCGAGGCGGTCGAACACCGGCTCCCCCAGGCCTACCGGCACGTTGCGCGCCACGACGCACACCTTGGCCCCCACGCTGTTGCCCTCTTTCTTGAGGGCACGCATGTATTCATCCAGCGCCTCCAGCTTGCCCGCATCGGGGAAGAAGAAGGGGTTCTGCTCGATCTGGCTCTCGTCGAACCCTTCCGCCTTGATGGGGCCGAGCTGGGAGAGAAAACCCACTATCTCGATGCCGTGCACCTGTTTCAGGTACTTCTTGGCGATGGCCCCCGCCGCGACCCGCATGGCGGTCTCGCGGGCCGAGGAGCGGCCGCCGCCACGGTAGTCACGCTGGCCGTACTTCTGGTGATAGGTGTAGTCGGCGTGACCCGGACGGAACAGATCCTTGATCTCGGAGTAGTCCTTGGAGCGCTGATCGGTGTTCTCGATGAGCAGCCCGATGGAGGTGCCCGTGGTCTTGCCCTCGAACACCCCGGAGAGGATCTTCACCTCGTCCGCCTCGCGGCGCTGGGTGGTGTAGCGGGACGTGCCGGGCTTGCGCCGGTCCAGATCCCCCTGCAAATCGTCTTCGCTTATCTCCAGCCCCGGCGGGCAGCCGTCGACCACGGCGCCCAGCGCCAGACCGTGGCTCTCGCCGAAGGTGGTGACCCGAAAGAGTTGGCCGAAACTGTTCCCTGCCATGGATGCTCCTTGCTGCTTAGTTCTTGTAAATGGCGAAATGGGCCTGGTACTGCTCGAGCTCTGCGCGGGTCATCACAAAGACGCCGTGACCGCCGTTCTCGAACTCGACCCAGGTGAAGGGCACCTCGGGGAACTGGGCTTCCAGGTGGATCATGCTGTTGCCCACCTCGACCACCAGCACCCCATCCTCTTTCAGGAAGTCGGCGGCATTGGCCAGCAGGCGCTTGGTGAGCTTGAGGCCGTCGGAGCCCGACGCCAGGGCCAGCTCCGGCTCGTGGCGAAACTCCTCCGGCAGATCCGACATGTCCTCGGAGTCCACGTAGGGCGGGTTGGAGACGATGAGATCGTACTTGTCACCGGCCGGCAGATCCCGGAACAGATCGGAGCGGATGGGGATGACCTGCTGCTCCAGCCCGTGATCGTTGATGTTGCGCTCCGCCACGTTGAGGGCATCGACGCTGATGTCGATGGCATCCACTTCCGCATGGGGGAACTCGTGGGCCATGATGATGGCGATGCAGCCGGAGCCGGTGCACAAGTCCATGATCCGGGTCGGTTCGTCTTTCAGGAAGGGGGCGAAGCGGTTGGCCACCATCTCGGCGATGGGGGAGCGCGGAATGAGCACCCGCTCGTCCACGTAGAACTCCCAGCCCGCATACCAGGCCTTGTTGGTCAGGTAGGGCGCCGGAATGCGCTCCTGCACGCGGCGGATGATGAGCTCGGCGATGCGGTGGCGCTCGCTGGTGGTCAGGCGGGAGTGGCGCATGCCCGGATCCACGTCCGGCGGCAGATGTAACGCGGGCAGCACCAGTTGCACGGCCTCATCCCAGGCGTTGTCGGTACCATGTCCGTAGAAGATCCCGGCGTCGTTGAAACGACTCATGGCCCAGCGCAACATGTCCTGGATGGTGTGCATTTCGGCAACCACCTCATCGATAAATATCTTGTCCAAATCCACCTCCAAGTCGAGTAATATCCGGCCCGAGAATTTTATACAGCGAGCAAGACGAGTACCTGATGAAAAAAACGCCCTCACTCACAGACGAGGAAAGCCTGCTGTTTCGTGATGCTGTCAAAGGTACCCGGAAAATTAAGCAAGATACCATAAGGGCCTCCTCAAGCCCGGTCAAGCAGAAACGCGAAGTGCGCGAGAGCCGCGAAAAGCTTGGGGTTGACCACTTTTTCAGCGACGAGTACCAGCCCCATCTCGAGGCGGACGGGCCGACCCGTTACGTGCGCGACGACGTGTCAAAATTCGAGCTGAAAAAGCTCAAGCGCGGCAGCTACCCGCCGGAGATTTATCTGGATCTGCACGGCATGAACCAGCACCAGGCCAAGCAGGAGCTGGCGGCCCTGCTCACCCTGTGCCGAAAAGAGAACATCCACGTCGCCTCGGTGATGCACGGCATCGGCAAGCACATCCTCAAGCAGCGCATCCCGAGCTGGCTGGCCCAGCACCCCGCTGTGCGCGCCTTTCACCAGGCGCCGCGGGAGTGGGGGGGCGAGAGCGCCATCCTGGTGCTGCTGGACATCGAAGAGTGACCCCCTTCCCCGCCCCGCCTTGCCCCGGGCGAACGCCATAAAAAAACCACCGCCAGCTTGCAGTGGTTTTTTCTTGGCGCCCCGCAGGGGTCAGCCGACGACTTCCATATGGCGCTTGAAGTTATCCAGGATGCTCTGCCACCCCGCCCGCTGCTGTTCGCCGCTGTGCAGGGACTCGGCATCGAACAGCTCCTCCACCCGGGTGCCCCCCTGCTCTGCCACGAACCGCACGCTCACCTCGCGGCCATCGTCCATGACGTAGCCGAGCCCCGTCGGCGCCGTGACCTCGGTGAAGGTCCCCTCGAAATCAAACCCCGTGCTGCCATCCCGCGCCGCCATGTGGTGGCAAAAACGCCCACCCACCCGCAAATCCACCCGGCTTTGGGGGCAGTGCCACTGCGGGGAGGCGGCGTTCCACGCCATGATGCTGGCGGGGGTGTTCCAGCCCTGCCACACATCGGCAATCGGCCTGGCAACCCAGACGCTGACGCTTATCTTCATCTCTCTGCTCCTCTGGCTGTCCTGCACGTTTTGCACTGTGACACTGTCATGCCACGCCGGGCGCATCGGGCTGCGCCAAAAAGTGGGCCACCAGGGCATTGGCATGGCCGTGGCCCATGGCGTGTTCGTCCTTGAGCCAGGCCACCAGGGCCATGTGTTTGCGCTCCTCCCGCCCCTCCAGCAGGGTCAGCCAGTGGGCGATGGGCTGGCCGTATTTCTGCTCGATGGCGGGAAAATAGGAGGCAGGCCCCTTCACCTTTGGTTGTTCATCCATGATGGCTTCTCCTCAAGGTGGCCACAGGCTCAGGGTTTGGGGGCGAACTGCTCGAACACCTGCTGCCCGGTCAGGGTCGGGGTGTCGTTCTTGAGGGCATAGAAGTCGGGCTTCTCGTCGATGAAGATCTGCCCGGTGAGCTCGAACCCCTGATCCTGAAACAGGCCGGCGGAGAGGATGTACTCGTCCGTCGGCAACAGATGGTAGAAAAGATGGGTGCCGCAGGTGGGGCAGAATCCGCGCTCCGCCCACTCCGACGAGCGGTAGGCCACCGGGGTCATCCCGGTGAACCGCACGCCCTTGCCCCCGTGCACCGCGAACATGGGTCCCCCTGACCAGCGCCGGCACATGGCGCAGTGACACAGGTTGACCTCCTTGTGATCGCCGCTCGACACGGTGATCCCGCCACACAGACAATGTCCTTCCATGATGCCTCCTGAGAGTTGGGGCGACAGACCGGGCGAACGGGTGCTCGCCTTCTTGCCGCACCAGATGAAGTAGCACGGGATCCGGGGGGCGGCAACTGACCATTCCGGGGCCACACCGCGGGGCTGAGGCTCCCGGAGCGGGAAAATCCCCCTCTTTATTCATCGTGTGAATGACTCAATATATCCCATGCACCGGATAAATAATGGTCAGGTTCCCTCCTGCAAGGCGATGCGATTCCCCTCGCAATCCCGACACTCCGCCACCCGGAGGCCCTCCCTGACCCGGGTGACGGGATAGAGACAGGCCCCGCCCGATGCCAGCGCCCGGGCCATGGCCCCCTCGATGTCAGGCACCCGCAGATAGATCCGGGTGCCATCCAGGCTCGGCACATAGCTCTCCCCCTTCGCCAGGGCGCCGGAGCAGCCCGCCGTGCCACCTTCCAGGGGAAAGAGCGCCATCTCGTTGCCATCGATCTGCACCCGCTCCAGCACCGTCTCGAAGACCCCCTCATAGAAGCGGATGGCTCTCTCCAGATCCTGTACCGGAATTTCAAAATGAATGGCGATGTTCATGGTCATCCTCCCTCGGTGTGAATCCGCACTCTATCAGTGCCAAAAGAGGCGCAGCAAGCCAGCGCGGCGATCAACAAGGGAGGCGCGCGGCCTCCCCGGGGTGCTTGCGCTTGTACTGATTCTCAGGTCACCGGTGCCCAGGGATCCCCCTTGCCCGGCTCGTTGCCCTGGGTCCACCACTTGGCCTGATAGATGATCCCCTTGTGGCTCACCTTGTTGCCGGCGGTGTAGACCTTGCCTGCCTCCCAGGCCGGTACCCCGTCCACCGGCGGCGTGCCGGGGTCGACCGGGGCCGGATCCAGCGTGGCCACCACCCGTACCTTGGGCCAGCTGGCGTGGGAGCCGTAGAAGTTGGTCACGCACTTCTCGTAATCCCCCGGCACCAGGGCCGAATAGGCGGTCTGGTACCCCACCAGATCGCACTCGAAGGAGTAGCCGCCGGGTCTGTCCGGGTAGTATTTCCAGTTGCCGTCCCAGTTGGTGTAGAGCACGTCGGTGGCGCCGTTGAGGTTGAGGCTGCCATAGGGGGTCTGCTGCCAGCAGGTGTTCTTCTCGTCCGCCAGCAGCGGGATCCCGTAGTGGGCCGCGAGCCCCTCCCAGTAGCGGATGCGGTTGACCGGCTGGCCCTTGTTCTTGTTCTGCTCGCCGCACTCGATGCCACCGTTGATGATGTTGATGGTGGTGCCAAAGCCGTAGCCGATGCCCGCCGCCAGCTCACGCTGGGAGGGCACCCAGGTCCGGTCGATGACGTGCAGCATGGCGGGTTTGGGAGCCTGGGGCGTCAGGAAGAACCAGATGGCGGAGGCGAGGTTGAGCCAGGAGTCCGCCACCAGCCCGGGGTTGTTGAGGAGCACAGAGGCGTCGCCGTCGAACATGGCCTCGGAGAAGGCGCCGTAGTTGAAGTGGTAGGAGAGCTGCTTGGCGCCGCGACCGAAATAGCCCTGACCGGTGCTGCAGGGCCAGCGCCGGTTCTGCCAGTCACTCTGACCACACCCCGTGGTGTAGCCGGTCTGCCCTTCAGACCAGCCCATCTCCCGCACGTGCACCAGGGCCTGTTGCCACTCCTCCAGCCCCAGGGGGTTGTCGGAGACATTCTCCTTGGCAATGTGGCCGCCGGTCTCCTGGGCAAAGTGGGCGAAGGCGGTGATGATGGACTTCTTGCAGATGGCGTCCGCATTGCGCCCGTTCGTGTAGTCGCCGCAGAAGGCGGGGAACTTGCCCACGGCCCGCAGGAAGCGCTCGTAGGTGTACTCCGGGGCGGCCATCTGGGTCAGGAACTCCCAGTCCGATTCGGTGAAGACCCGCTCGACCCGCTTGACGTTGTCCGGGTTGCCGGGGGCGCGTGCCACGATGGCCTCCACCACCGAATTGGGCCGGGTGGCCAGGGCGTGGGACCAGATCCCGTACATGGGGTTGGCGGTCTTGGCCTGGGCCGCACTGGCAAGATCCGCCGCCGCCATCACATAGCCGCCGCTGTTCTGGGGATCGGGCTGGATTGTCATGGCGCTCTGGCCGGGCAGTGCCCAGACGAGGGCAACCAGGCAGGCGGTGCGCGTGAGCATGAACATGGGTAACCATCCTTGTCTTGAAAATGTCAGGGCGAGCATAGGCATCCTGACAACTAAATTCACGACAAGAATTAAGAATTTGGCGAAATTGTGAGCCACGCCTCCCTGCACTCAGATGGCGCTCGTTTGCAGGGGGATCCAGCCCCTGGCCTTGTTGGCGCAGCCATCCGACCTGTGCGGACGCTTGTTCAGATCCCCCCTGCGCGCACCGCCCGGATCAGCAGATTGCGCGGGGTCATGGGTTTGGGGCAGAAGGTGCCCACCTCCACCCGGTAGCCCTGCTCCTCGAGGAAAAGGGCGCGATCGAGCAGTAGCCAGATTTCCAGGGGGCGGCGAAACAGGTGGCGCACCAGCTCCATGCGGGCGACATCGCCAAAACGCCGCTCCCCCTGTGCCAGCAATGCGGCGTAGTCGAGCCCCGCGGGCAAGCCCATCCCCTTGCGTTCGGCGGCCCAGTGGCAGAAATCCTCGAAGTCCCCGGTCAGCAGGCTCTTTTGCAGGTTGGGCACCGGCAGGTACTCGTCCACCCCGCGCACCTGGCGCTGCAGGCAGTCAAAGGCGAGGCGCCACACCACCTCCCGCTCCCGCAACCGGGCGATGCGGGCACCGCCGGTCACCGTCTCCTGCAGCGGCAGCTTCAGGTCGCTCTTGCCAAGGCGCAGGGCACTGGCCCTGGCGGCCCGGGAGAGGGGCGCGTAGTGCTCTCCCCTGATGAGGTGGTAGCAACACGGGGAGAGGGTCACCCCCTGGGCGCCCCCCTCGGCCACCCGCGTCAGCAGATGGGTGTGCAGATCGCCGCAGGCATGGAGCGCCATGGCGTGATGGTGCGGGGCGATGAGGGCCCCGGACTCGGCGGCAAAGGCATCCGCCTCCACGAACCGCATGTTGGCGCCGTCGCGCGCGGCGAGCCGCCGCCCCTCCTCGCAGAGCGCCCCCTGCCACTCCAGGCTCAGGATCTCGGCGCCACGGTGCAGCGACACCAGGCGCCCCAGATGCCCCTTGCCGGCGCACCACTCCAGATAGGGACCTTGGTGGGGGGGCAGACAGCCTGTGAAGGCCTCTATCTGCCCCTGCTTGCGTCCCGGCATGTACATCGCCATGGCCCTAGCGCACTGGACGGGCTCGGGGGCGAAAGGGGCAAGCTCGCCGAGAGCCTGCAACTCGGCCCCCGCCGGGATCCAGGGGGCGAGCAGGGCGCAGAGCGCATCCATGTCCCCGTCGAGGTGCGCTATCTCGTCAAGGGTCAGGGCTGCCAGGCACTTCGCAAGGGCTGGCGCCTCGCGGGCAAAGGCGATTCCCAGGTGGTGATAGGGCTGGTATTGCCACCAGCGTCGCTCGGCGGTGAGCAAGCAGTCCAGTTGTCGAAAACGGTGGGCCAGCACGGTGAACCTGTCCTTTGGCGCAAAAAGGGAGGCTCATTCTAGCGATCTGACGTCAAAAAGCACTCGCCTGTGCGCCGCTGGTAGCCTGACAAAAAGCAGGGATTTGTGCTATATTCCGCCCCCTCATTCGCGCAGCCCGCCACGGCGAGCCGCTTTACCCCTATAAACGGAACCCAATCATGACCATCAATGCCATCCTGCAAGCCCGTGCAAATGCCAAATGCGAGCTGTGTGGCGCAGAACATGCGCTGACTGCCTTCCCGGTGCCGCACTCCCCCGCCAGCGACGACGACCACAGCGTGGCCCTCTGCGCCACCTGCCGCGGCCAGCTGGAGCAGCCGGACACCACGGAGGTGAACCACTGGCGCTGCCTGGGTGACAGCATGTGGAGCCAGGTGCCGGCGGTGCAGGTGATGGCCTGGCGCCAGTTGAAGGCCCTCGTCGCCCGGGGCGAGCTCTGGGCCCAGGACATGCTGGACATGATGTACATGGAAGACGAAGTCAAGGCCTGGGCAGACGCCGGCGTGACCAGCGACGATGACGACAGCGTACCGACCGTCGACTCCAATGGCGCCGTGCTGGTGGAAGGGGACTCCGTCACCCTGATCAAGGATCTGGACGTCAAGGGCACCGGCTTCACCGCCAAGCGCGGCACCCTGGTCAAGGGCATTCGCCTGACCAACAACCCGCTGCACATCGAGGGCAAGGTCAACGGCATGCAGATCGTGCTGGTGGCCGCCTACCTGAAGAAGGCCTGATACCGACCCTTCAAGCCAGAAGCGCCCCCAGGGGCGCTTTTTTGTTGCCTCTGTTTCCTGCCGTTCGGGTGGCACCCGCGGGAAACTGGACTATTCTGCAAACCAGTTCCGCGGTATGCCCCCTCCCCTGGCCGCCAGTGCGCCAATGGAGAGGGCCTTCCCGGCACGCATGGCAAGACCCCGGGCACCCTGATCCCCATGGCGCCCACGAGACAAGGAGCCGCCCCATGGCCAGCAAGAAAGAGATCAAGAAGAAGATCGCCGCCCGCCAGGCGAAAATCGCCAAGCACGAAGGCAAGATCAAAAAGCTGAAAAAAGCCCTGAAATAGGGGCTGACAACCATTAAAACCGCCTGATGGCGGTTTTTTTATACATATCCTTGCCTATTGCATTTCCAGCCACAGACCATGCTGCACCTGATTGCTCTCGTCTGGATCCTCTTCGGGGCCGGGAGAGACGCCGCTGGACGACTCGTCAAAGAGGCTGGCATCATGCCAGCTTTGACGCCAAGGATGTGCTCATGAACCCGAATACCTGGATGCTGTTTGCGCTGGCCTATCTGCTGGCGACACTGACCCCTGGCCCCAATGTGCTGCTGGTTGTCAAGAACGGTCTGCAACACGGCTGGCGCGCCGCCCTTGTCAGTATCCTCGGCAACCTGGGGTGCCAGGCCATCCTCATCGGTCTGGTCGCCATGGGGGTGGGGGCCCTGCTGCAAACCCTGCCTCCCCTCTTTGTCGCCCTCAAGCTGGCGGGGGGTGGCTACTTGGTGTATCTGGGCTACAAGGCGCTGCGCGCGGCCAATATCGGTGGCCAAGGGCTCTCTCCCTCCACCACGCGGGGACGCACCAGAACCACCCTCTCCTTGTTGCGAGAAGCTTTTCTGGTCTCCGCCAGCAACCCCAAGACCATCGTCTTCCTCTGTGCCCTGCTGCCCCAGTTCCTCGATCACCAGAGTCCGCTGACGCTGCAGTTCATCACCATGTACCTGACCATCTGCGCCATCGTCAGCCTGGTGCATCTGTGCTATGTCGCCCTGGCCAGGCGCGCCGGTCGCTACTTCAAGCCAGGTCGCGGCGAGCGCCTCGTTGGCCGCATCACCGGCGGGCTCTTCATCACCCTGGGCGGCGCCATCCTGCTCAGTGGTCGTCCCTGATCCCTGTGCCTCACCGCTGCTGACATTATCTGCACCATCGGCGCCGCTTGGGCGCCGCGGATCCCGGCCACCGGGGCTAGAGTTGTAGGCGTGTCTGTATATGAGCCTGCGGTGGAGCGCCATATGTATTCCTACACCCTCACCTTCCGGGAGGAGGCCGACAAGCTGACGGCCCCCGAACACGAGATCCGCCTGCAAAGCCCGGCACAGGCCGGTGATTTCATCATTCTCTCCGATGGCAGTCGCCATCAGGTGATGTTCGTCACCCACCGCGCCCACTACAGCAGCCTCTACCTCGACAAGGGGGTCCGCATTCCCCAGAGCTGACGCAGGCATCGTCTTTCGCTCCCTCCTGCTATGGTGAGAGAGGGCTGCAGCTCGCCAACGCAAGCCCCTTGCCGCCCAGGGAGCGGAAAGCCCGAATGACCCATTGCCAGAGGTATTGATCATGTTCAGACAGACCGCGCTCATCCTGACCCTCACCCTGTTGGGCAGCGCCCAGGTTCACGCCATCAACCACAAATACGCCGAGCAGCTGGAACGCTCCGGCTGCACCCAGGTGACCGAAGCCCAGGGCTGCGATATTCACAAGAGCAAGGCGGAAAACGCCAAGGCAGGATTTGGCACCGCCGCCCCGGCCGCCGACGGCGGATTGAACATGAGCTATGAGCAGAAGCTGGAGCGCTCAGGCTGTACCCAGGTGAGCGAACTCAGCGGCTGTGACATCAACAAGAGCAAGGCCGAGAACGCCGCCGCCGGATTTGGCGCCGCCCCCGCAGCGGCCAGCGCCAGCCCCTACACCGGCAACTGGGTCGCCACCTTCCCCGAGACGGGCGCCACGGTCGCGAACATCCGTATCGATGACAAGGATCAGGTGTGGGTCAACGACAAACAGGTCAGTGCCAGGAAATCCGACGGCGCCCTGGTGTTCAAGGAGGGCATGGTCATCTACACCATCCAGGGGGATCGCCGCCTCAAGGGAGAAGATGGCTGGGTCGACAACGACGCGGGCACCAAGGGGCCCATCGCGGCCAAATGACCCAGCCACCACCACGACAAGGGGAGCCGCGGCTCCCCTTGTCGTTTCTACCTGCTTGCCCCCCCTCTACCCCTTCTTCGGAAAGTCCAGCACGGCCACCACCGGCGAGCAGGACGGGAGCGCCGACCAGGAGTGGGCGTCGAAGATGAAGCGGGCGACGGCGCAGGTCGGCATGCGAGTGATACCGGAGGAAAAGCCATGGGCCAGGTCGGTGAAGGCAGGATCATGGCCTACCAGCAGTACGCAGGCGAGATCATCTGAAAGCGCCCCCACCACCCCGAGAAGGGTCCCGGCATCGCTCTCGTAGAGGCCCTCGTCGATGGCGATGCGGTTCGGGGAATAACCCAACTCTGCGGCAAGCAGCCGGGCGGTTATCAGGGCCCGGCTGGCGGGGCTCGAGAGGATGAGATCGGGCTTCACCCCCAGGTGCGCCAGGCGAGCCCCCATCAGGGGCGCATCGCGCAGCCCGCGCGCCGCCAGCGGACGATCGCGGTCAGACAAAGATGCGTCCTCCCAGCTCGACTTGCCATGGCGTACCAGGATCAGGGTTCTTCTCATGACGCACTCCCTGGTTGATAAGGGCGACAGGCGGCCCCTCAGACCGCCCCCCGTTTGCCAGCATGAAGGGGCAGCAGCACCATGACCACCATGGTCAGCAGCACACCCCCTACCCCCCAGCCTACCTGTTCCCAGTGTACTGTCTCCCCGGTCAGCATGCCGGTGAGCAGCACCATCACCGGGATGAGGTAGGTATAGGCTGACACCTGTTCCGGTTGCAGCGCCACGCTCCCCTGCTGGAACAACAAGAAGCTCAGCGCCGTGGCAAAGAGAGCCAGATAGCCAAGTCCCAGCCCCACCGGCAGGGAGACCCGGCTCCAGTCGGTTTCAAGCAATCCGGGCAGCGCCATCGGGGTGAGCAGCACAGTGGCGCAGATGAGGGTCCAGCCGGTCAGGTGGAGGAAGGACTCCCCCCGATAGCAGCGCTTGATCAGGATGGGGTTGAGGGCCATGGCCACGCAGCCGAGCAGGTAGATGCGATTGCCGGGAGTGAGGTTGAGGTTCGCCACCAATCCCAGATCGCCGCGAAAAATGATGAGGGCCGCAGCCACCATGCCCCCCAGCAGGGCCAGCCCCATGCCCAAGCCGATGGCGCGGCGCAAGATCACCATGCCGGCCAGGGCACTGATCAGCGGCACCGTGGTATAGAGCGCGCTGGCATCGAGGGCGCTGGTCGCCTGCAATGCCACGAACATGGCGACGAAGTAGCAGAGGGCCGGCAACGAAATGAGGGTGTAGCGTCCCAGATCCCGCAGGGAAGGCAGCACCAGGCCCCCCTGATACCCCAGCACCCCGACGAAAATGAGGGAGGCCAGCAGGTAGCGCACCCAGGTGACCACCAGCGGGTCCAGCACCGCGGTGAGGGCGCTGCCGATGGGAAACGAGAGGCTGATGAGCAGAGTGAACAGCAATACCTTGCCGTGGGCCTTTGCAACATGGGGACGTGAAGACATGGGATACACCTGTCAGCAAGGGCGCCCGCAGGCGCCGACGGAAGAGATCAATAACCGTGATCGGTCGCAGGGGACAGCTTGCCCTCGCCCAGGGTTGCCAGCAACTGGCCAAGCAGGCTGGAAGCACCGAAACGAAACCGCTCGGCCACCAGCCACTCCTCGCCAAAGAGTGCGGCCGCCATGGCCAGATACTCCCCCGCCTCCCGGGCGCTTTTCACCCCGCCCGCCGCCTTGAACCCCACCCGATCCTGCGCACCGCACTCGGCGATGGCCGCCAGCATGGTGCGGCACGCCGCCGGGGTGGCATTGACCGCCACCTTGCCGGTGGAAGTCTTGATGAAGTCGGCCCCCTCTTCAATGGCAAGCAGGGAGGCCGCGCGGATAAGCGCAGGCTCCTGCAGCTCGCCGGATTCGATGATCACCTTGAGCACCCGGGCGCCGCACAACGCCTTGCAGCCGCGCACCAGCGCCCGGGCGTGGGCCTCGTCCCCGGCCATCAAGGCACGCCAGGGGATCACCAGATCGATCTCGTCGGCGCCATCCGCGAGGGCGGCGCGGGTCTCGGCCAACACGGTTGCCAGATCATCGTCGCCGTGGGGGAAGTTGACCACAGTGGCAACCTTGACCTCGGGGGTGCCCTGAGCCGCCAGGGTGAGCCTGGCCAGCCCCACGAAGCGCGGGTAGATGCACACCGCAGCGGTGGTGCCGACATGGGTCCGGGCCTGATGGCAGAGGGCGATGATGCGCGCATCGTGGTCATCGTCGTTGAGGCTGGTGAGATCCATCAAGCGGATGGCCCGGATGGCCGCCTCTGTGGTAGCGCAGGCAGGTTCAAAAGCAGTCACGTCGTTCATAAATAGCTCCTGTCGGGATAAGAGAGGGGCGCCGCAGCGCCCCGAAACAAAGGGTGAGAGACTCAGGCGAGGGAGAAGAAGACACCGGCGATGGCGGCGCTCATCAGGTTGGAGCAGGTGGCCGCCAGCACGGTACGCAGACCGTAGCGGGCGATGAAGTCGGTGCGCGACGGGCAGAGGGTGCCGAGGCCACCGATCAGGATCCCCATGGAGGCCAGGTTGGCGAAGCCGCACAGAGCGAAGCTGATGATCACCTTGGACTTCTCCTCCAGCACCTGCAGACCGGCAGCGGTGACCGTGCTGGCGTCTTTCAGGTAGGGCGCCAGATCGCTGTAGGCCACGAACTCGTTCACCACCAGCTTCTTGCCGATCATGGCGCCGGCGATGCCGATGTCCGCCAGCGGTACCCCGAGCAGGAAGGCGAGCGGCGAGAAGATCCAGCCCAGGATGAGCTCGAGGGAGAGCGGCATGCCCACCATCTCCCCCACCCCGCCCAGCAGGGTATTGACCAGGGTCACCAGACCAATCATGGCGATCAGCATGGCGCCGATGGCCGCCGCCAGCTTGAGGCCGCTGCTGGCCCCCTCGCCTGCCGCTGCCAGCACGTTCTCCGGCTTCTTGCCATCAAACTGGATGCTGTTGTCAAAGACGTAATCCGGCTGGCTGGTTTCGGGGATGATCAGCTTGGCAAACAGGATCCCGCCCGGCGCCGCCATGAAGGAGGCCGCCAGCAGGTACTGCATGTCCACTCCCATCATGGCGTAGCCCGCCAGCACGGTGCCGGAGACCGAGGCCATGCCGCCGCACATGACGGCGAAGAACTCCGAATCGCTCATCCTGGGCATGTAGGGTTTGACCACCAGCGGGGCCTCGCTCTGGCCGACGAAGACGTTGGCCACCGCCGACATGGATTCGGTCTGGGAGGTGCCGAGCAGCCGCGCCATGGCGCCGCCGATGATGCGGATCACCAGCTGCATGATGCCGAGGTAGTAGAGCACGGCGATGAGCGCCGAGAAGAAGACCACCAGGGGCAGCACGTTGAGGGCAAACACGAAGCCGATGCCCTCTACCGAGAAGTTGACCAGGTTGCCAAACAGGAAGTGGATCCCCGCCTTGCCGCTTGCCAGCACCGCCTCGACCCCGTGGGCCATCCCCTCCAGCGCCCGGCGTCCCAGCGGCACATAGAGCACCAGGGAGCCGATGGCGACCTGCAAGGCCAGCGCCAGCCCCACGGTGCGCAGGCGAATGGCCCTGCGGTTGGTCGATGCGAACACGGCGATGAGGATCAGCGCCGCCATACCGAGAAATCCTGCTGCAAACATATCTGACCTCCTGGTCGTTCCCTGCTTACTGGAAGTGGTGCTGGATGAAGGCGTTGATGAGGCGGATGAAGTCCGCTTCCGCCAGCTTGGCGCACTTGAGGGTCTGCTCGTGGGAGAGCTGCACATCCCCCAGCCCCTCCGCCATGTTGGTGATGGCGCAGATGGCCAGCACCGGCAGCGAGCAGTGGGCGGCGCTGACCACCTCGGGCACCACCGACATCCCCACCACGTCGCCCCCGATGATCTGCATCATGCGGATCTCGGCGGCGGTCTCGAAACAGGGGCCGCTGTAGGAGACGAACACCCCCTGATTGACGGCGATCCCCTCCCGCTCGGCCAGCGCCAGCGCCTCGCAGCGCAACCCCTTGTCATAGGCATTGGCCAGGCTGAAGAAGCGCGGGCCGTAGGCCTCGTCATTGGCACCCGTCATGGGGGTGCCCGGCATGGTGTTGATGTGATCGTTGAAGATGACCAGGGAGCCGACCCCGATGCGCTCCGGGCGCAGCGAGCCGGCCGCATTGGTTACCAGCAGCAGCTCGCAGCCCAGGCGCTTGAAGGTGCGCACCGGGGTAGTCATCACCTTCATGGTTTCGTGTTCGTAGTAGTGGCCGCGCCCCTTCATGCAGACCACATCCACCCCGTGCAGCTTGCCGAGCACCAGCTCGCCGCTGTGGCCGGCCACCGTGCTGACCGGGAAGCCGTCCAGCTCCTCGTAGGGAATGGTGACCTTCTCTTCCAGCGCATCGGCCAGCACGCCGAGGCCGGAGCCCAGGATCATGGCGGCGCGGGGGGCAAACCCCGGCTTGCGGGCGAGAATGGTGGCGACGGCGTTGAGTACGGGATCGTGTTGCATGAGTTGTACCTCTTGAGGCTGTGAATGAGACATGACGCTCACTCTAGGGGAGGTATTGGACGACAAAAATCGCTAAAATCGGCCTGATTATCCCGATATACAACACAATGACCGGCGTAGTGGGGTAATGACGCACCCGAAATGGCCCAAAAACCGCTGCTTCATGCCATTTCTCAGTCAAACGGGTCGCCGGAGGGGGAAAACCGATGTGATGCGGATCGCGGTGTCAGGAGGGACCCGCCTCCCTGCCCCGCCATTCCCGTGCCCGAACTTTGACGGCGATCTCACCCTTAAAGCCTGGAGAGACCATGTTCCCGGACACCCAATGGCGCGATCGCGTCACCCTCAAGATGTTGCGTTACTTCCATGAAGTGGCCAGCCAGGGCCACTTCAGCCGGGCAGCCCTGCGGCTCAATGTCTCCAAATCGCCGCTCAGCGCCCAGATAAAGGAACTCGAATCCCTGCTGGGGGTGGCCCTGTTTGAGCGCCACACCCGCCAGGTGAACCTGACCCCCACAGGGCGTCTGTTGCAGGCCGAATGCGATCGCCTGTTCGACGTGCTGGAGAGCGGCCTCAACCGGGTGGTGCAGGCGGGGCGCATGGAGCGCAACCAGATCCGCATCGGGCTGGTCAGCTCCATCTTCTGGGCCGGCTTTGGCGAGGTGATCCGCCAGTGTCACCAGCGCCACCCCGAGTGCGAGATCTCCTTCACCGAGCTCTCCCCCGAGCGCCAGAAGCAGGCGCTGGCCAGCAAGGAGATAGACATCGGCCTCGCCCGCTTCGCCGACACCCTCAACATCCACCCGCTGCAGGCCGAGACCGTCTATCGGGAGTCCATGGTGCTGGTGGTATCGGACGAGCATCCCCTGCGGGATCGCAAGCGGGTCTCTCTCCCTGAACTCGCCGCAGAGCCCTTCGTGCTGATGAGCCGCGCCAACTCAGCCTCCACGGATCTCATCATCAACGCCTGCCTGGTGGAGGGCTTTTACCCCCGCCTGCGTCAGGAGGTGGTGGAACCCAATACCCTGATGGCCGTGGTGGCCACCAGCCAGCAGGTGGCCCTTGTGCCCGCGAGCTACGCCCGCCAGAAGTGGCCCCACGTGCGCTTCATCCGCCTCGAGCAGGGGATCCCCGCCGATCTCTGCGTGCTCCATGCTCCGCCCCTGGCCGGGCAGCCGACGACCACCGCCATCCGCCACTTCATCGACACCATGAGCGAGCAGATGAACCTGCCGGAGCGAGGCTGAAGGCAAAAAGCCCGATGAGGGGATCATCGGGCTCTGCGGCAAGGATCAGGGGCTCACTTCTTCCATGAAGACAAGCCGAAGGGGTTCGGCCAGCAGCTCGTCCGCCTGGCGGGCGAAAGCCTGGAAATACGCGGTCTCACAGTGGGCATCCAGGGCGGCCTGACTCACGAAGGCTTCCCGCATGTAGAAGGTGCCGGGTTCATCCTTCAACTCGAACAGCACGTAATCGAGGTTGCCCGGCTCCTGGCGAGTGGGGTCAATCAAGGCAAGCAGGGCATCGCGAAGGCGCTCTCCCATGCCGTCACGGGCCTTGAGCACCGCGATCGATACCAGTTTGTCTGTCTCTTTTTTCATCCAGTTTTCTCCGTTGTACATCGTCAACACGCCAGAGAGTGCAACCTGGACAGCGATTTATACTGCCGGATGCCCCCCATCAGACGTTGCCCAGTGTAGGCAGGACGGTGGGGGCCATATAGGGGGGCAGAATGAACACTGTGTTCAACGGGGTGGATAACCACGCCGTGCACGGAGGAACAAACGAGTGAGAGGGATCATGGCGCAAAGGGTGGCAACGGGGCCCGCCAGGAGGCGGCACGGCTTGCTGCCCCCTGGTCCAGGCTAAGGGCCAGCAGACCAGCGCTCAACGTCAAGGCAATAGGTGGTGAAAGGGTGTTCGCCCAGGCGCGTTTTCCTCACCCAGATGGCCCGTCTGGCGAGGGATCGATAAGGCGGGCGGGTATCCAGCAGGTGAAAGAGGATCGTCCGATGGCCAAGCTCCCTCGCCCACCCCATCATCTCGTTGAAAATCGCCACGCCGCTTCCCCAGCCGCCCCTGGCGAGCACAATGGCAAGCTCCACTCCCTCGTCATCGGGCTGGATGCCGCACCACCCCGCCAGGGTGCCGTCGAGGAAGATGGCGCGCACGCGACAACCTGGCCGGGCGTCGACTCCCAGCTTGTACGCCATCCAGTCGTGCACCCCGGCCACATCGAAAAGCGGGTGATGGATCAGGTGCTTTCGCAGCGTCTCGTCGTTGAGCAGTGGCAGAAAATCCTCTGCCCTGACAGCAGAAAAGGGGCTGAACACCATGGAGGTCTCTCTCATTGCCCGAAGAGGCCCCCCTAGTAGGGGGAGCCATCCTTGTGTCTGGCTGACCAGGCGCCATCGGCACCCTGTACCAGGGCCAGATCGTCGTCGGGATAGTCGACGGTATCCCCTGGCAGCCTGTCCCCCACCTCGAGATAGACAGCGTCCACCTCACCGTGGTTGAGCAACTGGTGGGCCAGGCCGCTGCCCCCCTTGAAGCCGATGCACTCCCCCGGCGACATCCGGTACTCCTCCTCCCCGTGGCGCAGGGTGGGATTGCCCGAGAGCACATAGACGAACTCGTCCTGCAGGCCGTGATGGTGCTTGAGCGCCGAGATGGCCCCCGGTGCCAGGGTCGTCAGATTGACCCCGAAATTGGCGAGGCCGAAATGATCCCCCAGCCTGCGCCGGGTGCGGTGCTTGACCAGGGAGGCAAAGGGCTCCGGATAGAGGGACTTTGCCTTGTGCTCGGGGATGGCCGTTGCCTGAATGGCGCGTTTGTCAGTCATGTTCTGATCCTCCCTGTGAATGACGTCTCTCTTTATAGCCTGCTCCTTAGCGGCGAAACATGGGCAGGGGTTGAAGGAGTGTCTCGCACGCCATGCCATGCCCGGTTGCCGCCAGATGGCAAAGACACCCTGTTTTTCGTTTGGCTATCTTAATGGCGCACCGGAAAATGGGAAGCCGCGTCGGCAACCTCACCAATGGAATGAAGAAGATGGCCCGCGATCACTGGGAAGCATCCTCTTCCAGCGGCCCGGGTATGGAGGGGCTCGGGCACATGCAGAACCGGCGACTAGAGCACCTCAATCCTGACCTTGATAAGCCCGGATCGGGGATTGCCGATGGCGCTGAACGCCGCCCTGGAGAGATCGATGATGCGCCCGCGGGGAAAATTGCCCCTGTCGTTGACCCTGACCACCACGCTCTTGTCGTTGGCGAGGTTGGTGACCCTCACCAGGGCGCCGAAGGGCAACTCCATGTGGGCGGCGGTGTTGGCGTGGCGCTGGTAAGGCTCCCCGCTGGCGGTGCGCTTGTTGTGGTAGCGATCGGCGTAATAGGAGGCGAGCCCCGTCTGGGTATAGCCTCGCCAGTTGCCCGCACTGCCTGCATCAGGCTGGCTGCTGCAGGCTGCCAGCAGCAGGCACAGGGAGGCCAGCAGCCCTTTTTGTCGCGTCGTCATGCGTTGCTTCCTCGATGGGACAGAGCGACCAGCATCGCCAGTCAGGCTTCCGTTAACAGGGGCCTACTCTCTCACATTTCCCATGGAAAACGGGAGGCCCAGGCCTCCCGTTTGTGTGTTCACCCGTCAGCCCCTGTCAGGTGATAACGAGATCTGTACACCTCTCCTGAGTCCGCTAGGATCCTGATCGTGGAGCCGTGTGCAGTACGAAGGGGCTGGTAAACATGCACAATCAGCCCTTCATTTTTCGTCAACTGTTCCAGCGGTAAGGCTGGGTTAAGTGATTGAACGTATGAAAAAAGGCTCCAGAAGCCAGCCACGATGGCTACCGCCACCAGAAACTTGGTCCACCCCTTTTACATGGCACGGACACCGAACACACGCCAGAACCAGGTGGCTTGAATGCGCGCCTTCGTCATGCGCCATTGTTTGCGTAATTCAAAAAATTCCATAGTCATACTGTATTTATCCCTGATCCCCCTCCTCCACCTTGTAACCAAGGCGCTCATAAAACTGCACCGCCCTCTGGTTACCCGTAAAACTGGATAAATTCACCCGGCATTGTGTGATTCATAGAGATCATTTCCCCATCACTGGCGATGAACGATTTAAAAATAACAATTACTCTGCTGTCGCTCCCTTGTGGCAAGCCAAAGCCACAATAGCTAAGGAGAGGATGGTCAATATCAACAAGTGCTGGGCCAGCCATTCGTCGCTTGGCTTATAACGCAGTAGGCTTTTGTACGTATTTTCATAACTTATCAAGACCTGCTCACCTTCCTGCACCTGCCACGCCTGTTCGAAATAAAAGGGCCACCAAAATCTGTAATAAGGCTGACTCCAGACCGTGACCCGTTTTCCTTTTGCGGCAAGCAACGCTGCTTTGTTATAGATACTACCTCGATAGGCTATTTCCTCTCCCGGGTCCGTCAGGATCCTGATCGCGGAGTTATGTGCAGTACGGAGGGGCTTATAAACCTGCACAAGCACCCCCTCATTTTTCGTCAACTGTTCCAGCGGCAGGATGGGGTTAAGCAATTCAACGTAAAAAAACACGCTCCAGAAGCCGGCCATGATGGCTACCGCCACCAGAAACTTGGTCCACCCCTTTTGCATGGCACGGACGCCGAACACACGCCAGAACCAGGTGGCTTGAATGCGCGCCTTCGTCATGCGCCATTGTTTGCGAAACGCGAAAATGTCCATAGCCATGCTTTATTCATCCCTGTGTATGTTTCCAGCCGCTATCTGCTGCAAGGACATTACGATCTGCAGAGCCCACCATATTCCACCAGACTCTGCGACATCGTAAGTGGTCACAACACCTCAACCTTTACCTTGATAACACCTTCGCGAATATTGCCGATGGAGCCGAAGGCGGATTTGGAGAGATCGATAATTCGCACGCTTTTAAAGGCGCCGCGATCATTGACCTTGACCACTACGCTCTTGCCGTTGGCGAGGTTGGTGACCCGTCGCACCATGGAGCCAAAGGGCAATTCCATATGGGCAGCGCTACTGAGGTTATTGAGATAGCTCTAGCCGCTGGCGGTCTTTTTACCGTGATAACGGTCGGCATAATAGCTGGCGTAACCGGTCTCGCTTTAGCCGCGCCAGCTGCCGCCGCGGCTCTCGTCATAACGGCTGCTACAGGCTGCCAGCAGCAGGCAGACAAGCAACAGCCCCCCTTTGCAGGCCGATTGCACCACTCCTTCTCTCCCGATGCCGCGCATCTACTTCTCCTCGCTCACCTTGCCGGATAGATAGCCCGGCTGATCATATCGCGTCGCAGTAACGGGTAGATTCTCCCCATACCGGCAAGCCACCGCAATGTAGGCGGCCCCTTGCCATCATGGGGCCAGCCCAGTTGCCAACGCAGTGGTCGCCGCGATTGTTGCAATAAACATAGGCTTTAAATCACCACTGTTACACCCAAGAGACAATCAAGGTGCCACTTCTCTGCTCGCGTTTGCCAACTCGCGCACACAAACACCCTCCGATCTGCGTCCGCAACCCAGCACAACAAGAGGGATACTTATTAACCAGAACCGGGCAAACCCGTTCATCCGTAGCCTTATCCCATCACAGGCAGCGCCGCTACTTTGCCATATTCTTCCAATAAAAAGGGAGGCGAATGCCTCCCTTTTCTCTTGCTATTTGCCCATCAGAGTCAGGCGATGAGCTTGTCGTCGGCGAAGCCAAAGCCGCGCAGCCCCACCACATGCACATGTTCGTGCTTGCCCTGCACCTTGCGGATGAGCTTGTAGGTAGTGCCCTTCTCGGGGCTGATGTTCTCCGGCGCCGCGATGAGGAGCTGCATGTCCTGCCGCTCGCACAGCTCGAACAGGGTGGCGATGGATTTGCCATCAAGCCGCGCCGCTTCGTCCAGGAACAAGAGGCGGCAGGGAGCGATGTCCTTGCCGCGCAGACGGCGGGACTCCTCCTCCCAGCTGATCAGCACCATGAGCAGGATGGCCTGACCGGTGCCGATCGCCTCGCCGGTGGAGAGGGCGCCGCTCTCGGCCCGCAGCCAGCCGTCGGCCCCGCGCTGCACCTCGATCTCCAGCTCCAGGTAGTTGCGATAGTCGAGCAGCACGTCTCCCATCACCTGATAGTTGCGCTCCCCCTGCTCCACCTGCGGATTGAGACGCTGGAAGAGCTTGGCCATGGCCTCGGAGAAGCTGAGCTCCTTGTCGGCGAAGAGATCGTTGTGCATGGCGCTCTGATCGGCGAGTGCGGTCAGGAGGCGAGTGTGGGCCTCGCGGATATTGACGTTGAGACGCACCCCGCGCACCAGACCGAAGGCGATGTTCTGCAGGCCCTGGTTCAATACCCGGATGCGGTTCTGCTCCCGGCGGATGATGTTGGTGATCTTGGCCGCCACCTCGTGGGAGGAGAGGGACAGATGGGTTTCCCGCTGCTTGAGCTCGTCGGCGAGGCGCGCCAGCTCGATCTCCATCTCCTCGATGGCTTCCACCGGATCGTCCGAGCGGATGATGTCGTTGCGGATGCGATCTTTCAGGTAACGGTAGACCTGCACGTAGAAGGCGACCTTCTGCTCGGTGCTGCGGTTGCCTTCCGACAGGCGCAGCGCATCGCGCAGGGCCTCGTCGTGGGCCACCGCCACCCGCAGGGCGCCGAGGGCCTTGTCCGACATGGAGCGCAGCTCGTCGCTGTCAAGATAAGCCAGCTCGCGCTTGTTCAGACGCTTCTCGACGTCGGTCTCCCGTGCCAGACGCACCACCCGCGACCAGCTCGCCTTGTGACCCACCAGGGATTTGCGGGCGCTGTAGTAATCCTTGCCTTCGAGCTTGAGACGACCGCCAAGGGATTCGATTTCGCGCTTGCACACCTGCAACTGGGCCTCGGCGCTGGTGCGGCGGGTCCGGGTGCGGATAAGCAGCTCTTCAATCTCTTTCTTGTGGGCACGGGCCTTCTCTTCCATGTCATCCGACAGGGTCAGCCCCATGGCCGCCAGCTCCTGCTCGAACTCCGCCAGGGTCTGCCCCTTGGCCGAGGCGCTGGAATCGAGCGCCGTGCGCAGTTGCAGCGCCTCGGTGTGGCGCTGGGTGATCTGCTTGTGCTGCTCACCGGCGGTGCGGGCGGCAAGCTCCGCCGCCTTGAGCTTCTCTTTGAGTCGCTCGCTCATCTCGGAGGCCTTGCCCAGCAGGTCTTGCGCATCCTGATAGGCAAAGTGCGGCAAACGGGCCACCAGCTGATCGAGGGCGTAGCAGCGGCGCTTCTGCTCGGCCAGCAGGTCGCTCACCTCGTCAAAGGCCGCCTGCAGGGCCGCCAGATCCTGGGGATCCTGGCGCAGCACCTGCACCATGGTTTCCAGTTTTTCCAGCGCCTTGCCGTGTTTGGCGATAAAGGCTTCGGCTGTTTTAAGCGCCTCCACGTCGGCGTGAGCCGCCTCGAGGCGGGCCGCCAGGTCTGCCTCGGCAAACAGGTGGGCAAAGGGCAGCATCCCCTGCACCAGCTGGATATGGCGGGTCAGCTGGGCGGCGGCTGCTTTGGCATCACTCAGCTGCTTGTCGCACTCGGCGATGGTTTCTTGCAGCTTGCGCTGCTCGTGCTGCTTGGCCTGCACCTCGGCTTCGGGGTCCGGGCGGAAGGCGATATCCAGATGCTGACCGATAAAGTCGCGGAAGTGGCCGTAGAGACGGTGATACTTCTGCTGCTCGAAGGCGGCCTTGGCGTAGCCCTCAATGAGGTTTTCCCGCTCAAGATCGAGCTGCTCGATCCGTTTTTCCCGGGCGGCGCGGCCAAACAGCGGCAGATCGGGGTAGCGGGAGAAGCGCACCTGACGCTTGCTGGTGCGCACCAGCACGGCGTCCCCCAGCTCGTCCGCTTCCACCAGATCCTCGTCAAAGGAGTCGGGGTTGCCCTGAATGAGGTAGATATCTTCCGGGCAATCTTCCAGCTTTTTCAGCCGCTCGATGGCGCCTTCGAGGTCGAGCACCACCAGGGCGCTGCGAGCCGGGCCGTAGAGCGCGGAGTAGTAAGGGGCATCGTCGATGGAGATGTCGTCATAGACGTCCGAGAGCAGCACGCCCCCCACCTGCTCGGCGATGCGGGCAAGACGGGGATCCGCCTCGCCGGCCCCCAGCTGCAGGTTGCGAATTTGCATCTCCAGCGCCTGTTTCTGGCCCTGAATGCGGTTGCTCTCCTGCTCGAACTCCCGCTCCTTGTCGAGCACGCTCTGCATGCCGGAAGAGAGTTCTTCGGCGGTGGCCAAGGTCAAGCCACTCTGCTCGCGCAGTTGCTCGAGTTTTTCAAAGGATTTGAGCCAGCGCGGGGCCAGCTTGGTGAGCTCGCTAATATCGCGGCCCAGCTGAGTGCCCTGATGCTCGAGGCTGGCGCGGCGCTGATTGGCCTCCGCCTGCTGCTCGGCGAGCTCCTCCTGGCGGGTGCGCTGGGCTTCGAGGAAGATCTCGAGCTCGTCCTGGCTGGCAATGTGCTGACCAGACGCCTGGGCCAGCTCGTCTCGCAGCCGCAAGAGCGTCTTCTGGCTCTCGCTCTCTTTCTCAAGGCGAGCCAGGGCGGCGCGCAGTCCTTGCCCCTGGGCAATGCGGGCCTTGTCTTCGATGTGGCGCTTGAGCAGCCCCTGCGCGGTAGGCCAGGCAGCCTCGCGCACTGTTTCGGGGGCGATGCTCAAAAGCAGCGCCAGCGCCGCTTCGTGTTCGGCCACCGCCGCCTTGGCCAGCGCCAACTGCTGCTCGGCCCCCAGCACCCGGCTGGTGAGGCTCTGCTCGGCTGCGCGGAACTGATGCAGGGTGTCGCTCGCCTGCGCAGGCTCGAGCCCCGGCAACTCGCACTGCTCGCGGGCGTTTTCCAGGGCCTGCACCGCCTGACGGTACTGGATGGCGCGGGTCTGCTGGATATCGAGCGCCTGCTGGTAGTCGGCCAGCTGGGTCTTGAGGCTGTCTACCTCTGCCTGGGCCAGCTCCTTGCGCTCCTCCACTTCCAGCAACTGGCCGTGGATCTCTTCCACCACCGCCTGCTGCTGCTCCAGCTTGTCGTTGAGCTCCGCCAGATCGGCGCGATAGAGGGCAATCTTCTTTTGCAGCGCCACGGCCGCCATCACCTTGGCCAGGTGCTCGGCGGCGGACTCAAGCTCGTCGGTCAGGAGCTTCTCGCGGTTGGTGAGCTGATCCACCTCGTCCGCCAGATAGATGGCGCGCTGCTTCTCCTCGGCCAGCAGACGGCGTTTGCCGGCGAGCTCAGAGCGTGCCTTGAGGGCCAGCTCGGAGAGGCGGCTCTTCTCGGCAGCGCCCCGCACATACTCCGCGGCCACATAGTGGGTGGTCTCGGTGATGAGATTCTTGAAGAGATCCCGCTGACCCTGGGTCTCCTTGATGGCTTCCAGGGTGCGGCGGTTCTCGTAGATGGCCGCCTCCATGTCCTGGAACGCCTTGCGTACCCCGGAGTTCTCCGGCAGCAGGTATTCACGCAAGGAGCGGCTGATGGAAGACGAAATACCGCCGTAGAGGGAGGCTTCGATCAGGCGATAGAACTTGCCACGATCCTTCTGATCCCGCAGCTTCTTCGGGGTGATGCCGAACTCGAACATGAAGTTGTGATAATCGGTCACCGTATTGAACTTGGCGACCTTGATGGCGCCAAGCTCCGCTGCCGCCCCCTTCAGATCGGCGAAGGCACGTACCCGGCCCTTGCCGTCATCGAGCTTCTCCAGCAGCAGATCCGTGGGCGCCAGGTGCTCGGGTACATCCACCAGGGCGAACGGGGTGATGTTGACCTTGTTGTCACGGTTGGCCACCTGTTCGAGGTGGACGCCGACCCAGATCCGCTGCTCGCGGCTGTTCATCACTTCCAGCAGCGAATAGCAGTGGCCACGCTGCAGCTTGCCGTAGAGCCCCTTGTCGCGGGAGGCACTGCTGGAACCCGCTTCCGTGGTATTACGGAAGTGAAGCAGTGACTGGTCGGGAATGAGGGCCGCGATAAAGGCCGCCATGGTGGTGGACTTGCCCGCGCCGTTGCCGCCGGACAGGGTCGTGACCAGCTGGTCGAGATCGAAGGTGCGGGCGAAGAAGCCGTTCCAGTTGACCATGGTCAGGGATTTGAATTTGCCTCTCACGCCACACTCTCCATCAAACCGGCAGACACCATCAGTGCCGGCACATTAACGTTGCAGATCATCTTCCACCTCCAGCTCCAGCTGCTCTTCGTCCAGATCCTCTTCGATATCCTCGAACAGGGAATCGCTGCTCGGCATCTCGTCGTCGTGGAAAATGGCCTCCCCTTCCTGGATCATCCGCAGTTGCACCGCGCGGGGATCCTCGTCGGAGCGCACATCGGCGGCGAAGCGGAACACGGACTCGTTGACCCGGAATTTGTCGCTGTTGCCAAGGGGGGTGATCATCCCGAGGCGTTTGAGGCGACGCATGGAGGTGCGGATCTTCTCGAGGAGCTTCTTCTTGTCCAGATCCGTGCCGCCGGAGCGGCTGTTGACCATGCGCAGCAGTTGCTTCTCGTCCGCCAGACTCAGCACCTCTTCTTGCAGCTCGCCCATGGCGAACACCCCTTCAGAGGCGAGCCTGTCCGGGCTCAGGAACAGGTAGCAGAGCACCTTGCCCACCAGCATATCGAGCTCAGATAACACTGTTGTTCCGATGTCGGCGCTCGGGCGCGGACGCAGGTAGAAGAAGCCTTCCGGCGCCTTGATGAGTTCCACCTGATAGCGACCGTAGAAGATCTCCAGCTCCTGGTGGTACTCCACCAGGGCAGAGTGCTGCTCGAATTCGTCGGCACTGATGTGGCGACCGGAGCGCAGGGCGGTGTCGATGCGCGGAAACAAGGGGTTGGCGATGGCCTCTGCGAGACGCAGGGGCAAGGGGAATTCAGTATTGATCGATGACATAGGCCTGAACCTTGGATCCAGCTTGGTTGATGGGTTTCCATGCGGGTTGGCGGTGGTGCTCGCGCTCACCGCTGGCATGGCCGAGACGCACGGCCTGATCGATCAGGAGGCGCGCCACGTCGAAGTGGGCATGGGCCGGGTAGTCCAGCAGGTATTCCCGCAGCACGTCGGCAAGATCCAGCCGATCTCCCTGCTCCGGGTAGCGGGCCAGGTAGCGCTCGATGCGCTCCGCCAGCTCCTGGTTGATGTCCACCATCTCCACGTACTCCATCTCGAGGGGCACCTCGCCGGTCACCTCCTCGTCGTGGATGGCGATGGTTTCATCCCGCAGCTCCAGCAAACGGGGCTCTTCGGCCACCCGCAACAACCAGCTGTGCTGCTCGAAGTTGCGGATGGATTCCCGCAGCCGCTGGCTGAAGGCGCGGTTCTTGTCCATGTCGATGGCGTTGCGGATGAACTTGTGGACGTGCCTGTCATAACGGGACCAGAGCTCGATGCACTGCTGGCCCCAGGCGGTGATGACGTCCAGACGCCCCTGCAGGGCGTGGGTCAGCTCCTCGACATGGAACAGATCATCGCGCCCCTGGGCCGCTTCCTGAATGTTGAGCAGCCCCGCCTGCAGGCGGTGGCCGGCGGCGTCCAGGGTGTCCTGCAACTCGCGCAGGGTCTGGCCGGTCTCGTGCAGGAGCTTCTCGCAGCTGTGGATGGCATCGACCCAGTTCTGGGTCAGCAGGGCCGCGATCTCGCTCTTGACCTGGTTTTGCTGCTCGTCCATGGCGCGCTGGGTGAGATCGATGCGCCCGAGCGTCTCTTCCAGGGAGAAGGAGAGGCGCGGCAGCACCTCGGCGTCCCACTGCTCCCGGGTGTTGGTCTCGAGCGCCGCCTTGCGGGCGGTGTCGAGCTCGGCCGCCAGGTGCTCGAGCAGGATGGAGAGCTTGATGGAGTCCACCTGGCGCTGATCCATGAAGAAATCGACGATGCTCATGCCAAGGCGCGACAGGCGGTAGAGGCTCTCCCCCGCCACCATGTCGGTGGTGAAACGCGACAGCAGTTGCTGGCGAATGAGATCGTTGATGGCGTTGTTGGCGCGACCGGTGAGGGTCTCGTCCATCTGGCCGAAGGCACTGCTGACATAGCCAAAGGCATCGTGCAGCGCGGCCTCAGAGAGATCAGACTCGTCCTCGGAGAGCGTCTTGATCGCTATCAGAAAGGCCAGCCTGTCGGTGGGGAGGTTCAGCGCCAACCCCTCCTGTCTGACCCATCCCACCGTCTCTGGCAGGGTACGGGATGTACTCATCATGACGTTATCATCTCGTTGTTATAGTCGGCAGGTCTTCGCCCGCCGTGGTGATATAGGCCGGGGTCGGTGGCGCCCCGGCGGCTGGATCCCGCATCGTATTCACGCCGGTGTGTCTCAACCGGCCGGTTTCTGGGCCATCACATGGATGTAGCGCCCCAGGGAAACAAAGGGCTCCTGGCGGCAATATTGTTGCTCCATGGCCAGCAGGTCCTCGAACTTCTCGACCTGATCCTGCTTGTGGCGCATGTAGTCGTGGATGACACGCACCCCGGTCTTGCCGATGATCCGCAATCCCCCCCGGCCTATCCAGTCATAGACCTGCTCCGGCAACTGGGGATTGGTGGGAGTCAGGGCGGTCTGGCGTTTCTTGCGAAGGCCCAGGCGCACATAGTCGAAATTACCCACCACCAGGCTCTGGAACAGGAGGCCGTGACGATTGTAAAAAAGCAGCGACAGTATGCCCCCTGCCTTGACGAAAGGGAACAGACCCAGCAAGGTCTGGCGCGGCTCGGCGAGCCACTCCAGTACCGCGTGACAGAGCACCAGATCGAAGGTGCCGGTCACCTGGTGCTTGAGATCCTGAATGGGGCAATGGATGAGACGAATTCTGTCTTCCAAGCCCTTCTGGGCGATCTGCTCCCGGGCCAGATCCAGCATTTCTGCCGACAAATCGCACAGCTCCACCTGATGGCCCATGGCCGCCAGTTTCTGGGCGAAGTAGCCAAAGCCGCCGCCGGCATCCAGGATGCGCAGCGGCCGGTTGCCCAGGCGCGCCAGGCAGGCTTCGATGTCACTCCAGACAATGGTGGTGCGAATGCGCCCCTTGGTGGAGTCGTAAATGTTGCGAGCGAACTTGTCCGCGCGCCCGTCAAAACTCTGATCTTGCTTCAAGACACACTCATCTTCGACCGCCCCGCCATGAGGGCCGCAGGAGGAACCACACAGGATTGGGCCACAGGAAAAAAGAGGGGTATTCTGTCACATCCCGAATTTGCTGAAAACTCAAGGACGTGTCTGTCGTGTTCGAGCTCAACTTCTTTGTCATCAAGAAATGGCTGGGCCATCTGCTGATGCCGCTCCCCTTCTCTCTCTCCTTGTTGGTGCTGGCGCTCGCGTTGCTCTGGTTCACCCGTTTTCAGAGAACCGGCAGGCTGCTGGCGACCCTCTCCTTGGTGATCATCGCCCTGATGGGGACGCGGCCGGTGAGCTACGAGCTGGCCCGCAGCCTGGAGCAGACCTATCCCCCCTTCGAGGTGAGTCAGCATCCTGGCATCCAGGCCATCGTCGTGCTGGGCAACGGTCATGTGAGCGATCCGGCCATCCCAGAGCGCGCCTGGCAAAACAACATCTCCCTGGCGCGCACCCTGGAAGGGGTTCGCCTGGCCCTGGCCTATCCAGAGGCCGAGCTGGTCTTCTCCGGTGCCGTGGCCGGGGATCCCCTGTCGAACGCCGAGGTCAACGCCCGCATGGCGGCCAGCCTTGGCATCCCGCGTGCGCGCATGACGTTGTTTGAAAACAACAAAGACACCCATGACGAGGCGGTCAGCATCGCCGCCCACCTCAACGGCAAGCGGGTGGCGCTGGTGAGTTCGGCCACCCACCTGCCCCGGGCCATGGCCCTCTATCGCAGTCAGGGACTCGATGCGGTGCCGGCTCCCACCGATTACACCGCCAAGCAGAGTCAGGAGCCACAACCCCTCTACAGCTACCTCCCCAAAGGGCGTTATCTGATGTATTCCGAGGCTGCCATTCACGAGTGGATTGGGGTATGGTGGGCCCGTTTGCGTGGGCAGGTCACCGAGTGAGCAATCGCGCCTTGCATTCCTGATTTGGATCAGGAAAGCGAAAAAAAATTACGTCATTTGCCGCCGGGTCAGCTATCTTGGGCTCGGTTCAATTCATATAATGTTGCGCAATCAAATGCCTAGGAGATATAGAAGATGAGACAGCACCTGGTAATGGGTAACTGGAAACTGAACGGCACCAAGGCTTCTGTAGAAGCCCTGATCAAAGGACTGACCCCGGCCGCTGCCGCTCATCCTTCCGTGCAAGTGGCCGTCTGCCCGCCGGTTATCTTTTTGGGTCTGGTTGAACAGCTGACCGCTGGCAGCAAGATCGCCTACGGTGCCCAGAACGCCGACGTTCACGAGTCCGGCGCCTTCACCGGCGAAAACGCCCCCTCCATGCTCAAAGCCTTCGGCTGCACCTACTCCCTGGTCGGCCACAGCGAGCGTCGTACCCTGCACGCAGAGACCGACGACGTGGTGGCTGCCAAGTACGAAGCCATCCAGAAGGGCGGCCTGATCCCCGTGCTGTGCATCGGTGAAACCCTGGCCCAGTTCGAAGCCGGTACCACCAACCAGGTGGTCGAGACCCAGCTCAAGGCCGTGATCGATCGCTGCGGCATCGCCTCCTTCGAGAACGCCGTCATCGCTTACGAGCCGGTATGGGCCATCGGCACCGGCAAGACCGCCACCCCGGAGATCGCACAATCCGTGCATGCTCACATCCGTCAATACCTGGCCGGTTTTGATGCAGCCGTGGCTGCCAAGGTACAGATCCTGTACGGCGGCTCCGTGACTGGCGCCACCGCTGCCGACCTGTTCGGCCAGCCGGACATCGACGGTGGCCTGGTGGGTGGCGCGTCCCTGAAAGTGGACGACTTCTCCCAGATCATCGCTGGCGCCGCCAAGTAAGCGCCAAGCAAAGAGGGGCCCCGCCCCTCTTTGCATATCGCTTTCCTATGGACCCTCTCGCCATAGGAAAGCCGATATAGTAAAAGCGGCCAGCCGTATTTTTCAGAATCTTGATTTTCGACAACTCAGATCCAGAGGCACTCATGACCAAACAAATCAAACGTATTGGTGTTTTGACCAGTGGTGGTGACGCACCGGGTATGAACGCAGCCATCCGCGCCGTGGTGCGCGCCGGTCTGCATCATGGCCTGGAAGTTTACGGCATCTATGATGGCTACCTCGGTCTGCACCAGGACCGTATCGTCAAGCTCGAGCGTCACAGCGTCTCCGACGTCGTGAACCGTGGCGGTACATTCCTCGGCTCCGCCCGTTTCCCCGCCTTCAAGGATCCGAAAGTCCGTGCCGAAGCGGTCGAAAACCTGAAGAAACACGGCATCGATGCCCTGGTGGTCATCGGCGGTGACGGGTCCTACATGGGTGCCAAGAAGCTGACCGAAGAGGGCTTCCCCTGCATCGGCCTGCCGGGCACCATCGACAACGACATCGCCGGTACCGACTTCACCATCGGCTTTGACACCGCCCTGAACGTGGTCGTGGACGCCATCGACCGCCTGCGCGACACCTGCAGCTCCCACCACCGCATCTCCGTGGTCGAGATCATGGGCCGCCACTGCGGCGATCTGGCCATGTCTGCCGCCGTTGCCGGTGGTGCCGAGTACGTGATCGTGCCGGAAGTAGCCTTCGACAAGGAGAAGCTGCTGCAACAGATCAAGGAAGGGGAAGCCAAGGGCAAGAAGCACGCCATCATCACCATCTGCGAGCACGTCACCGACGTCAACGCCCTGGCGAAAGACATCGAGGCCATGACCGGCCGCGAAACCCGCGCCACCATCCTGGGTCACATCCAGCGTGGCGGTTCTCCCACTGCCCGTGACCGTATCATGTCCAGCCGCATGGGTGCCTTCGCCGTCGAGCAACTGCTGGCGGGCCAGGGTGGCCGCTGCGTCGGCATTCAGGGCAACGAGATGGTGCACCACGACATCATCGACTGCATCGAGAACCTGAAGCGCCCGTTCAACCAGGAGCTGTACGATCTCTCCACCACCCTGTTCTAAGGGCTGTGGTCTGACAAAAAACCCTCCTCTGGAGGGTTTTTTTATGCGGGCTCCTCACTCCCTCCTCCCTCTGCGGGGGCCCGACTATCCACTGGCCACTGTCGCCATCTCTTACCCCTTGCCCGGCGGCCCTGAGCCTCTGACCCCACGACCTTCTCCTTTACTTCTTTCCCCCGCTTTTCTGCTTGCTCACCTTGTTCGCGACGGGTCTGGATAAAGGCCTTGGTGCCGCAGAGCCACGGCCCTGCGCCAGGCCTCCCCTGCCCTTCATCCCATCACACTGGCGCCATATAGCAAACCGGGTGGGCCGACGATATCGCCCGCTTTCCCTGCGCGCGGGCCCAGTGGCTCGTCCCCCCAAGAAAACAGCGAAAAACGGGGCTTCCGACCACCCAAGGCCCCATGAAGATCGCCCCCCCATTTTCCCGCCTTCCCCCCTTTCCTTCCATGCTCCTTTGACGGCCGTTTTGTCGTTTTTTCGTACTCTTTTTGCTCCCATCCTGTTTGGGATGAGCAGAAAATTGAGGCTTCATCGGATAACCCTGGCTGGCAACAACCTTGCAGACTGGGGTTGGGAAACAAGTTGTGAGAAAACATGACATGGGATGACAAAACCTGGCTGACAACCACCAACCTCCCTATGACGACATCAATCGGCGCATCCCGCAGGCCATTTTGCTGCTGAAAAATGGAAATCACCACAAAGACCCCAATCGAAACCATCAAGAAGAGAGTTACAAAAACAACGTAACTAGATGTATTTAAAGGATTTATATGTATCCACTTTCACTGACATCACCATAAAACCCTTCTCAGGACAAAAAACGCCCTTAAACTTGGGAAAATGCGAGCATATTTCACCACCAAACCATTTTTGCCTCATAATTACATTTTTCGTTGTTTTATCGTTCTGTTGTGGTATCTTGGTTCCATCATGAGCCAACCAAGGGAGATAAAATCATGAAAGAGTTCGTAGTTACCGCCGTTTTCACCGTGTTTTTCACTCTGGTTGCCGTCTCCATGCCGTCGCTGGCACAGCTCTAAGTCGGTCAATCAGCCATCTGCCACCTCTGCACCAGAGGGGTGGTTCAAAAAACAGACTGCAACATGGTTTTTTGACGTGCTCTGGCAAAGGATGATGCCAAGCCATCATTGAGTGCGATCTGCGCACACAAAACGACCTCGTCGACATCCATGCCATCTTTCAAGGGGAGCCCGGGCTCCCCTTGTCGCATCTCCCCCTGCGGGATTTACTCTTGCCCCCCTGCCCGTCACAATGGCCGCTGGATTTGCCACGCAGGAACCACCATGACTCAGGATGCCTTGCGCCACTGGCGCCGCGACCTTCATCGTCACCCCGAAGCCGCCTGGTGTGAATTTCGCACCACCACCCTCATCGCTCAACACCTCAGTGAACTCGGTTTCTCCATCATGCTGGGGGATCAACTGCTCGCCAGCACCCTCATCATGGGACGGGAAATAGACGTCGAGGCCCAGAAGGCCCGTGCCCTGCACCAGGGGGCGCATCCGGAGTGGCTGACGCGGATCGACGCACTCACCGGCGTGATGGGACTCTGGGAGAGCGGGCGCCCCGGCCCCACCCTGGCGTTTCGCTTCGATATCGATGCGGTGGAGGTCGAAGAGAGCCAGGAGGTGTCACACCTGCCCGGCCAGGGAGGCTGGCACTCCGCCAACCCGGGCTGGATGCACGCCTGTGCCCACGATGGTCACACCGCCATCGGGCTGGTGCTGGCCGAGCGGATCGCGGCCCTCGCCGATCGCCTCACTGGCCGCATCAAGCTCTTCTTCCAGCCGGCTGAAGAGGGCTGCCGAGGCGGCAAGGCGCTGGCGGCAGGGGGGCAGCTCGATGACGTGGACGCCCTGCTGGCACTGCACATCGGCATTCACGCGAGCAGCGGTGAGCTGGTGGTCAACCCCACCGAGTTTCTCTGCTCAACCAAATTCGACGTGGAGTTCATGGGGCAAGCCGCCCATGCGGGGCTCGAGCCCAACGCGGGCCACAATGCCCTGGCGGCGGCCTGCATGGCCACCACCGCCATGCTCGGCATTCCCCGCCATCGGGACGGCATGACCCGCATCAACGTGGGACAGCTCAACGGCGGCAGTGGACGCAACGTCATCCCGGGCCATGCCCGCCTGATGGGGGAGACCCGTGGCGCGACGCCGGCCCTCAACGACTACATGTTCAATCAGGTGCAGCAGATTGTGGAGGGGGCGGCCCTGATGCAGGGCGCGACCTACCACATTCGCAAACAGGGGGAAGCGATCGGCATCGAGAACAGCCCAGCCCTCATCGAGGAAATCGTGCCTCTCGCAGAGGGGATCTCCCTTGATACCATCCACACCCGCCGCTTCGGGGCCAGCGAGGATGCCGGTTTCCTCATCGAGCGGGTACAGCAGCACGGCGGCGAGGCCGCCTATCTCATCCTGGGAGCCAACCTCGCGGCCCCCCACCATCATCCGGAGTTCGACTTCGACGAAGCCGTGCTGGCCCCCGGAGTGGCCTTGCTGGAGGCCTGGCTGCTCGCTCGCCTCGGCCGCTAGCAGACGCCGGATGCAAACAAGGCAGCCCATGGGCTGCCTTGTTTTTTTACACCCTTGCGGACATGGGGACCTACTCTCCCAGCACAATCGCGCAGAGATGGGCGAAGTGGTGGATCTCGTGGGTCGCCTCGCACGGGCCTGTCTCCCGTCCCGGGTTGTACCAGCAGGTGGCAAGCCCCTGGGCGGCGGCACCGGCGATGTCGGTCTTGGGATTGTCCCCCACCATCAGCACCCGCGCCGGGCTCGGCTGACCCATCTGCGCCAGGGCATGCTGGAAGATGGCCGCCGCCGGCTTGGTCACCTGCACCTCGTCAGAGATAACGAGAGGCTCAAACCAGCTGTTCCAGCCCAGTTTGTCGAGGCGCCCGCGCTGGGGCAGGCTGAAGCCGTTGGTGATGATCCCCATTCTGACCTTGCTCTTCAGGGCCTGCAGGGTCTCCTCCACCCCCTCCAGCGGCACGCTCAGGGCGATGATCTGCTGCAGGAAGGTCTCGTTCATCGCCATGGGCGCCACGTTGACCTGCTCGGCAAAGAGCGAAAAACGGGTCTGCTGCAGGTGGGTGGCGTCAATCTCCCCTGAGTTGTACTGCTGCCAGAGCCGCTGGTTGAGGGCATGGTACTCCGCCATCTTGGGGGGAGTCGGCGCCACGCCGTAGATCTGCAGGGTCCGCTCCAGCGCCCTGGCGACCGGAAAATCGAGCAGGGTTTCGTCCAGATCGAACAGCACCCAGTCATAGCTTGCTTGTTTCACGCTTGTCCTTATTGATTGTGCTTGGCCACGTTGTCATGCGTCGGGCGCACCCATCCCCAGAGGGCTGTCGAGCAGGGTCAGGGTCAGCCTGACACCAAAGCCGGTTACCTCGCTGCCCACCACGCCATTGCCCCCCTTGTTGCGAAAACCACTCAGGTCGAGGTGCAACCAGGGAAGCTCGGCGGGCACGAAGCGCGTGAGAAAACGGGCGGCATCGATGTGATCCGGGGAGGCGCCCGGCGCGCACTGTAACAGATCGGCCCACTCGCTATCGAGGTTGTCATCGTAATCCTCGTCCAGGGGGAAGGGCCAGACTCGCTCCCCGCTCTGCTGTCCCAGCGCTATCAGAGTGGTGAGCCACTCGGGGCGGTTGGTGAAGGCGCCGCTGTAACGGCTGCCGAGCGCCCGTTTGCAGGCGCCGGTCAGGGTGGCGTAGTCGATCAACAAGTCGGGTTTGTCCCCGGCCGCCAGGGTCAGGGCATCCGCCAGCACCATGCGACCCTCGGCGTCGGTGTCCACCACTTCGATGGTGGTGCCGTTCAGCGCGGTCACCACCTCACCGGGCCGGAAGGCCTGCGGGCCGATGTGGTTCTCGGCGATGGCGAGCCAGCAATGCACCTCAACGGGGAGTTTCGCCCGGCTGATGGCCAGCAGCGTGCCAAGGGCCACCGCGCTGCCTCCCATGTCCAGGTGCATGCCATACATGCTGCCACCGACTTTCAGGTTGTAGCCACCGGAGTCGTGGCAGATCCCCTTGCCCACCAGCGCGACGCGACGCACCGGGTTGGCCGGACAGTAACTGAGCCTGACGATGGCGGCCTGACCATCCGCCGAACCACGGGCCACCGCCAGGAAGGCGCCAGCCCCCTTCTGTGCCAGGGTCGTCTCATCAAACTCCTGCCACTGCCACCCCTCCTGCTGCGCCAGCTCCCGGGCATAGGCCCGGTAATGGCGGGCATTGAGCTCGGACGCTGGCAGCACTGCCAGGTGGCGAGCCAGACCGTTGCCTTCGGCTTCTGCGCTCAGGCGGGCCATGTCCAGCTCGCAAGGGGGGGAAAGTTGCAACTGCTGATAACCCGGTCTTGTCGCCTCACTCCGTTTCTGGGTCGGCAGGGTCACATCGGCGGCGAGCAGGCAGGCGAGCACCACCCTTGCCAGTTGCGCGCGATGCTCATCGTCAAAGCCCTCCAGATGGAGCGCCAGGTGCGTCGCCTTGAGGCCCGCCAGCGAGCCCACCCAGCTGCGCACCTGCTTGTAGAGCCGATGATCCAGGACCGGGCGGGCATCCATGAAGATCACCCGTTGCAGCCCCTGACTGTCGTCGAGGGAATAGGGGGCCTTCTGACCCAGGGCCATCTGGGTTGCCACGGCGGCAAAGGGAGGCGTCGCCAGCAGGGTATCGCGCGCTGAGTCGGCAATGAGCAGGAGTTTGACGGCAGTCGGCCCTGCCATTACCTCGGCGAGGGAGGTGCTCTGCATCGTGATTTGGGGAGAAGAATAGCTAAAAGGGGTCATCACAGGGTGCGGCCTCATCCATGAACAGAAAGCAGGATGATACCGAACAAATGGCGAGAGGGATCGGAAAAACACACATTATTGTGTGCAAGCAACAGGTGCTGGAGGGGATCAGAGAGGTAATGCAGAAGAAAAGCAGTCAGAAGTTGGTTGCGGGGGCCGGATTTGAACCGACGACCTTCGGGTTATGAGCCCGACGAGCTACCGAGCTGCTCCACCCCGCGTCCGAATTGTATTGCCACCACAAAAAGCAGAGCAGTTGCTTCTTGCTGTCTTCGCTTCCACCGCTGCGCGATGCGCTTGCCATAGACACAAATGGTTGGTTGCGGGGGCCGGATTTGAACCGACGACCTTCGGGTTATGAGCCCGACGAGCTACCGAGCTGCTCCACCCCGCGTCCGAAT
>NZ_JBFODF010000040.1:0-2264 GCF_040908165.1 Aeromonas sp. R6-1 | reverse complement strand
TAATCGAGGGTTGCCTGGGTGTGGGCTTCGATGCGCCCCGGCACGCTCGGCAGGGTCACCGTCAGCACCAGGGTGCCGCTCGCAGTCACTGCCTGGAAACCGTGGCCATTGCTGCCCGCCACCTCTTGCCAGGTGAGGGTCTCACCGTTGTGGGTGATGGCCTTGCCACTCCCATCCACGACCTGGCCCGAGAGGGTCAGCCGCACGTCCACCACGGGATCGGAGTCCGCGGTAATGGTCAGGGTGCCGGTGGCATGCTGATCATCGCCGGTCTGGTTGTTGGCGGCGCCATCGAAGCGCCCTTCACTCACCGTCACACCGGTCAGGGTGAGGGTCGGTTTGTCCCCTTCCGAAATGCGGATGTTGAGGGTGCCCGTGGTGCTGTCGTTGTTGCCGCTGCCCTTGTCGCTGTCGACGATGTTGAGCTTGAACGGCAGGTCGGTGGCGTTGCCACCGCTCTGGTGAACCCCCTCGAACAGGGTCACCTTGTAGTCAAAACCGTTGCTGGCGGCGTTGTCCAGCTTGCCCACCAGTTCGACCTGAAGCACCTCGACGCGCTGGCCATTGACTTCCACATAGCCCTTCAGCACCTGATTGCCCGGGATGCTGGCATCGCCGTCCACCAGCTCGTATTTGACGCTCTGACCCAGGGCGGTCAGGGCCGGCTGCTCACTGATGTCGGCAAACGACACCTCGCTCACCCGATCAGAGCCCGCATTGACCTGGAAGTGGCCGGTGCCAGTCAGGGTATTGCTGCCGTCGAGCCCACGCTCATCCAGGCTCACCCCGCTGCCCGCCACGAAGTTCGGCGCATGGCCATCCTTGATGGTGAGCGGCAAGTCGGTGGAGACCCTGTCTCCGTCCTTGTCGGTCAGGGTGACGGTGAGCGGCAGATCGAGGGATTCGCTCCCCTGGTGATCCAGCTCGGCCCCCAGGGTCACCTTGGCGGTGACGCTCCAGTTGCCGTTGCTCTCCACCAGATCCAGCTCGGCCCGCAGCACCTCGCGGCCGTCCGCGCTGGTCCCCACCAGCTCGCCGTTGGCATCCAGGGTGAAAGTCACCGGGCTGCCATGGCTGCTGTACTTGCCATCCAGGCTCTGCTGAATGGCGGCGATATCGAATTTGAGGCTGCTCGTATCGAGTGCATCAGCCCCGTGGCTCACGGTGAAGCTCATGTGGCTCACCACATCCTTCGCCCCCTGGTTCGCCTCCGTCATCTCGGTGCCGGTCACGGCGCTGATGACTGGATTGGCCCCGTCGCCGATGGCAACGGTCAGGGTGGAGGAGACTTTATCTCCGTCACTGTCGGTGAGGGTGAAGCCCGCCTTGAGCAGACTGTCTGCACTCCCCTGATCCAGCGGCTGGTTAAGGGTAAAGACATAGTGACCGTTCTGATCCAGCGTCAACGTGAAGACGTTCTGGCCGTTGACGGCTCCGCTGATGCTGTTGCCGCTGATGGTGATGACCACGGGCTGGCCACCGCTGGTGAGCCCCTGCAGGCCGGGCTGGCTGGCATCGAATGCGATGTTGACCAGAGGGTCGGCCCCGGCGGTGATGGCCAGATCCCCGGTGAGGGTCTGGGCTGCGCTCCAGTCGCTGTCCTCCACCAGGGTGAGGGAGACGGGGTCGACCTGGGGCAGCACGCCGTCGGTGATATGAATATTGAGGGTGCCAAGGTTGCTCTTGTCCCCGTCAAAGTCGGTGCCTTGCACCTGCAGCCCCAGGTTGACGCTGTTGGTGCTGACCGGTTGATCCAGCACGCCGTCGAGCACCACCTGGTACTTGCCATCCAGCCCCAGGGTCACGGTCAGAATGGTCTTGCCGCCCGCATCCAGCAGGGTGATGACGTTGCCGTTGACCTGATAGTGGGTCGGCTGGCCGCCGCTGGTGAGGCCATTCAGGCCGGGCTGGTTCGCCTCGAAATTGAGCGACACCAGGCGATCGCTGCCCACGCTCACCGGCAACTGGCCATCCAGGGTCTGGCCCGAGGCCCCTTCCTGCAAGGTGACCCCGCTGTCGTTGCCAAGGTGAGGATCGGCGGCATCGGTGATCACCGCCGTGGTGCTGTCGGTGATCACACTGCCGTCGCTGTCGGTCACCTTCACCGGCAGGCTCAGGTTGAGCTTGTCATCCGCCCCGTGATCCAGGTTGGTGTGCACCGTCACCTGGTAATCGAGGGTTGCCTGGGTGTGGGCTTCGATGCGCCCCGGCACGCTCGGCAGGGTCACCGTCAGCACCAGGGTGCCGCTCGCAGTCACTGCCTG
>NZ_JBFODF010000039.1:0-69823 GCF_040908165.1 Aeromonas sp. R6-1 | reverse complement strand
TCCCCGTCGCTGTCCACCAGGCTCACCGCGAAGTCTTCGAACAGGCTGTTGTTGCCGTTCGCCGTCGGGTGCGCCTCGTTGTCGTTCAGGGTGTAGCTGTAGCTCACCAGCCCGGTCGCCGGGTTGTACCCGGTGATGGTCAGGGTGTTGCCCAGCGGCGTGGTCACCCCGCTCAGCGGGAAGCCCGCCACCACCCCGTTCACCACGATGTTGATGCCACCCACGCTCAGGGTCTTCACCCCGTCCGGCGCGCTGATGGTGAAGTCCCCCGTCACCGTGGTCGACTCCTTGCTGCTGTCCGACCCCGCCGACTCGTTCTCGCCGCGGGTCGCCAGCAGGTCGTCTTCGTACACCTTCACATCCCCGCCCTCGCCCTTGGGCGTCAGGTTGGTGATGGTCACCCCGTCATCGTCGTTCTTGATGGTCAGGGTCAGGGTCGCCGTGCTCACGTCTCCGTCCGCATCCGTCAGGGTGTAGGTGAACACTTCGCTGCCCACCCCGCCCCCGGTCAGCGCCTTGAAGTCACCGTCGTTCGGGTTGAGGGTGTAGGTGTAGGTGCCGTTGGCATTGAGCACCAGGCTGCCGTAGGTCCCGCTCAGGGTGCCCGCGGTCACCGCCGCACCATCCGCCCCCTGCACGTCGTTGGTGATGACGTTGCCATTGAGGACCAGGTTGTTCTCGCTCGCCGCCGTCGGGTTGACGTCGCTCACCGCCGTCGGCACGTCATCCAGCACCACGACATCCAGCCCTGCACTGGTCGTGTCGCCATCGAAGTCCGTCAACACAACGTTGAAGCTCTCCGTCAGAGCCCCATCATTTGCAGGTTTGTTATGTGTTTCGTTATCGTTCAGGGTGTAGCTGTAGGTCACGCTGCCAACCCCTGTCACCGGGTTGTAGCTGACGCCGGTCACCAGCAGTTGATTTCCCAAAGGACTGGGGATCCCCTGGGGGAAGGTGGTCAAGACCTGGCCATTGCTGATCAGCGTCACACCTCCCAGCGTCAGGCTTTGTACTCCATCTGCCGCATTGAATGTAAAGGTACTGCTCTTGGTCAAGGCGGCGCCATCGGGGGCTGAGCCATCCGGCAATGCGGCTTCATCAAGGACAAGCTCACCACCCTCGACCTGCAATCCATTCAGCGAGACAGGCTCATCTACAGGGGTGATGGTGATGGTCAGAGTGGAGTCGTTGGTATCATCCCCATCCGTTACGGTGTAATTGACCGCAGGTACAGGGCCTGTGTAGTTCAGCGCAGGGGTAAAGGTATAGGAGCCGTCGGCATTGATGATCAGCGTACCAATCCCATCCAGCGTGCTCTCAACGCCGGCGGCAATTCCCTGATTGCTGCCCCAGCTATAGGAAATGACAGACGTATCAAGGGGACCATCCGGATTGTTGCTGTTGTCGAGCACATTGCCACTGATGGCCTGATCTTCCTGGGTAACAGCAGACTCATCCTGATCATCGAGCTGATTCTCGGGCAGAAGATCGTCTTCCTGCAGCACATTCTGATCGATCAACGTGTCATAGCCGGTATCGAATCCGGCCTCGGCTATGGTCGCATCTCCGATGCGGTCTATGACAACAAAACCACCATTGCCACTGGCCCCAGCGACCCCGCCGATACCGCCACCACCACCGGCGGCAGGTGCCCCACCGGCAGCAGAGGCTTCGAAGTTCTTGGTCGGGTCAACCCCTTGCAGGATGGATTGTTGCAACGCCGCAATTTCTGGCGACACTTCAGGCGAGCCTTGCTGATGATTGGCAACCGATGAGGAAGATTGCCCCTCTGGAGGCATCTCTGTTCCTGCCGGAACACCATTGTCCGCTGCAGGTTTGTCATCGTAGGGAGCCAGCATCAATTTAGCATCATCAGCGATATTGAGTCTGGCGCCAGGCTGCAGTATCTCGCCAGGCTGGAGAGGACGACTGCTGCCATCGGCAAGCAGGATCTGAACGTTGCCTTCTACGGAAGAGACGACCACGGTTTTGTCGATGATTTGGGTGCGCATATCCATTGCTCCAGGGTGACAGATCTTGATGCCTACACTCTAGATACGCCCCCGTCCTGCTTCCGTTGCAAAAATGTACAGGGTTGAGTCTCTTTGACTTCATCCGATGCAGCGAATCGAACGAATATTTTTTACATATAAAAATCAAATAAGTAACAGCGCGAGTTTTAGTGATATTACCTATATGTCGCGTAAAAATGATGTACATATTCTAAACAGATATAAAAAAGGGCCCTTAATGGGCCCCTTTCTATCGAGTTGTACCGCTTATGCCAGTGGAAATGCTGGGTGAACGAACCCCTGATAACCATCGATATGCAAACTGGACAACAATTCAACCTGCCGTTTATCTTCCACCCGGGTGGCGATGGTCGTGACACCCGCGTTGTGGGCAGCCCGACAGACAGCCGCCAGGAAGGAGGTATCGGCGCCTGGTTCCATGACCTGGCTGGTATACCCGTGGTCCACCTTGACATAAGCGGGGGTCAGCTCTTCCAGATAGCCGAGGGACTGGAAGTGCCGGCCATAGTGATCGACCCCCCACAAGAAGCCGTGCTCTCGCAACAGCTCAACCAGATGAGTCACATACTCTTTGTGTTTCATGATGGCCGCTTCCGGGATCTCGAACAGCAGTCGCTCCTTCAGCTCCACGTTCAGCGACAGATAGCCTCTGAGCCATGTCAGGAACTCATCCGAACAGAGAGAACCCGCCGTGATATTGACTGCCAACACCAATTCCGGTTGCTGCTTGAACAAGGGGACGCAGGCTTCCAGCACCGCCTTGTCAAACTCGGCCCCCATCTTGAACTGCTCGATCGCAGGCAAGAACTGCCCTGCGAAGTAATCCGTTCCATCTCGCGAGATGGCCGCGAACAACTCGGCATGCAGGCGGGTACCATCATCGAAGCGGCATGCAGGCTGTGCCTTGAAGCGCCAGAGATGTCTGACAATGGCATCCTGCACCAGGTCTCGCCAGGCAAGGCGTCCCATCAGTCCCTGCTCATTGCCGCCTTCCATCACGACGGCACCGCGCCGCTCATTGCGCGCTTTGCCAAGGGCGTTATCCGCCTTCGTCAGCAGGGCCGAGAGATCGTCATTGCCATCACGGCCGGCGATGCCGACGACGGACAGCGCACCGCTTTCCCCCATGGGATTGACAACCAGATCGGCGACACGGCTGTTGATGAGCTCCGCCAGCTCCTTGAGCTGAGAGAGATCATCGGTGGGGCAGAGCAAGGCATACTCCGTCGCCGAGATCCGGGCCAGTGCCGCGCCATCCCAGCCATCCAGCAGTTCCCTGAGCACCTGTGCAATGGACTTGACCATGTTGTCCCTTGCAGCAAAGCCCTCTTCCCGATAGAGATCGTCCAGCATGTCGACGGCCACCAGCATGACCCCGCCCTGCCCGGCCTCCGCAATCCAGGCATTGACCTGCCCGACGAAGTAAGAGCGGTTGCCAAGCCCGGAGACGGCATCCACATAGACGCGGGCTCGCAGGTTCTCGGCCTCGTCGGCCTGCTCTTTGAACTGCACGGCAAGCTTGCTGGAAAGGGTATTGATGGCCTGTACCACTTGCCGCAGCTCGCGGGTCTTGGGCTCGGGAATGGCGTGGCCGAAATGGTGCAGCTCGATTTCAACCGCCTGATCGCAAATCAGCTTGAGCGGTTTGAGCAGATAATTGAGCGCCCGCATCAGCAAGAGAGTGGTGACGAGAAAGCCAACCAGGAACCAGGTGGCCAGTTCGCTCATTCCTTTCCAAAGCTCGTAGTAGGCTTGTCCAGGGTGGCCGACGACCTTCAGCTTGCCCAGTTGCAGCCAACCCGACGTCAAAATCGATTCATTGGCCACTTCAGGGAACAGATCCAGCCCAATGAACCACTGTGGGACCCCTTCGATATGGCTGCTGTTCTCCAGCTCGATGACATCCTTGGAGGCCAGCAGATCGAGACGGACCAGCTTGTAGTAACCCCCGTCGAACACCGCCTTGATCACGGATTCGGCACTGACCTTGTCGCCGTTCTCCAGATAGGGGGTCAGCGCCAGACCCAGTGCGGTGGACGTATTGATGACGGTGGTCTCCTGCTGCTGCGCCAGGTAGTTGCGGGTCGAATTGAATTGCACCCAATAGGTGGCGGCAAACAGCAATCCGAACAGCAGCAGCATGGTTGCCAATAGTTGTTTGTAGAGCGTCATAGGTTAATCATCCAAATTGACCGCAGGCCGAGCCAATCGCCCCGATGTCATGCGATTGCGTAAGTCTGTCCATAATCCCAAGCGGGATGATTGCCCGGCCAGTTCCCCTTGACCACGCGCCTTCATCAGCCACAAGTGACTACCGTTAAAACTGTAAATTGGCAACAAATCCGCCCGTTGGGTCGCCGGGCGAATTGATCCGACAAGATTGTCCAGAATCAGGGGTACTGCCGCAGGCGTCTCATAGTAGGCAACGACCATATGAAACTGGTTATAATCCAATGCCTTGACATATACCATTCGCATTTTTTCATCAGGGATGCCAAGTTCCAGCAAGGTAAAATACTTGGAAATGCTGAAGTCTTCACAATCTCCTCCCGCTGCGCCCAGAAATTCCAGCGGTGTCGCCCAATAATCCTTCTTGTGCCACAACTTGATGTCATCGATGAAACGCATCTGGTTGAAGAACTGGTTCACCTTCTCCAGCTTCTGCCGATCCGTCAGCCCCGCCGCCTTGTTCTGCATTGCCAAAGTGCGCCAGTTGGTGACCCGTTTGCCGGCCCTGGGGCCATAGGTCTCCTCCGCGCGCTTGACCAGTTTCATATCCTCCGGTGATAGAGGCTGGCTGGCGCTGAGCAGCAGGGGGATCGCCAGCAGGGCCAGCCACAGCAGGCGAACCCGCCAGGGCGCACGTGCACCTGCGACAGCTCGATACCCATCACGTCGGCTCCAGCCTGTCGATGCCACTTCTTTCTGTGTCATGACGCCGCCATCATCCCCTGAGCGCCGGACGCATAAAAGAATGACTGCAGCACGCTGCAGCCATTCCCCTTGCCTGATATGACATCAGTGGCAGGGCCATCAGTTGTTGTTGGCCTGCCATTCAGCCGGTTGCTGCACATTCAGGGCATTGAGCAGACCACCGGTGGCATTGAGGATACGATAATCCGCCAACAGGGAGTCGTACTCGGCCGTGATGTAGCTGCGGCGAGCCTCGAACAGTTCGTTCTCCGTGTTCAGCACGTCCAGCAAGGTCCGTTGGCCCAGGCCGAATTGCTTCTTGTACGCCTGTACGGTGTCATAGCTGGCGTCCACGTGCTCTTTGAGGAAGACTTTTTGCTTGGCCAGCGACTCTTTGGCGTTCCAGGCGAGGCGGGTCCCCTCTTCCACCTGACGGAAGGCATTCATGTGAATGTCTTTGGCCTGGGAATAGAGCGCTGAGGTTGCCTTGCTTTCTGCCAGATCGGACCCACCGCGGAACAGGTTGTAACGCATCCGGACCATGGCGGTGAGATCGTCGTTACGGCCTTTGACCGCATCGATGTCCTCGTTCCAGTTCTGATCCACTTCAAAGGCTACGTTCGGGTAGAACCCGGACTTGGAGCCTTCATGCTGGTACTTCGCCTCTTCGATGTCCTGCAGGGATGACAGCAGGGTCGGGTGAACCTCTGTTGCCGTCTTCAGAGCATCTTCCAGTGTTGCGGGCAGGAGTTGGGTGTTCGGTACGGGCTGAACGAGATCCTTGGGCACTTCATTGACGACACGGATGAACTCGCTCTCGGCATCCCGATAGTTGTTCTCCGCCGCCGCCTGGTTGGAGTACGCCCGAGCCACACGACCGTCGATCTGGGTCTGGTCAGCGGTCGACCCTAGACCGGAGTCGGTCCGTTTCTGGATGTCACTGCGGATCTGCTCGTGGGTTTCAAGGTTCTGCTTGGACAGCTCCAGGATCTCCTGCTGACGCAGCATGTTGAGATAGACCTCGGCCACGCGCAGGGCCGTGTTCTCCGCCTCGGAGATCATCGCCAGGCGTTGGGCCTGGGCGGCGGCATCGGTCCGTGCCACGTTGCTGCTGACATCAAAGCCGTCAAACAGCATCTGGCGAAGGCTGATCCCGGCCTCCTTGCGCGTCATGGAGTCATCGATCGTCTGTGAATTCGGACCTGCGGCACGGGTCGAGGGACTGTCAGTCTTCTCGTAACCGACGCCACCACGCAGATCGATGGTGGGGTAATAGCCGCCCTTGGCTCCATCATGCTGATACAGTCGTGCCTGATAGAGATCAAAAGCTTCCTTGATTTTCGGATGGGTAGCCAGTGACTGCGCCACTGACTGTTCCAGCGTCTGTGCCTGGCTCAGGCCCGGGAACAGTATGGTGCCACTAACCAGCATGGCAACAATCGTCTTCTTCATGGTATCTCCAGTCATGTTGTTTTTAGATTGTTGGCTTATCGTTCTCTCAGTGCCGACTGCTTAGCCCTCAAGATGGGTTTCAGCAAGTAGTCTAGGACACTTTTTTTACCAGTAATAATATCTGCACTGGCTAACATACCGGGGATGATGGGAAGTGCGTTAAGCTCATCGCCCAGATAACTCTTCTCGGTTCGTACTCGCACCAGATAGAAGGAATTGCCCTCCTCATCCTGGATTGAGTCGGCACTTATCTGTTCAACCTTGCCATGTAAACCTCCATAAATAGTGAAATCATAGGCAGTTATCTTGACCACGGCCTCCAGTCCGGGTCTGAGGAAAGCGATGTCCTTGGGCGACACCTTGGCTTCAACCAGCAGGGTATCTTCCAGCGGCACTATCTCCATCAGGTCCATGCCCGGCTGAACGACCCCACCCAGCGTATTAATCTTGAGCTTCTTGATGGTCCCCTTGAGAGGCGCGATCACACTGGTACGATCGACTCTGTCCCTGAGGCCGACCTGGCCCTCCGACAACTGGCTCAACTTGCCTTGACGTTCGTTCAGCTCGGTCTGGGAGTCCGCCCGGAATTTCAGGGCGATATCATTTCGCTTCGAGATGGTCTCCCGCAGTACCGAGTTGAGCTTGGGCACCAGCAGGCGGTTCGCCTCCAGCTCCCCTTGCATTTCGTTGACCTGCCGCTCCAGTTTAATTAGCTCCACTTGAGGAACTATACCCTCTTTTGCGAGAGGACGGCTGATGTTCAGCTCCTGACGAGCCAAATCAACGCTGCGACCTACGGTCCGGATCTTGGCATTGAGCTCTATGGTCTCCTGCTCTTTCTGCTCGATCTGCTGTCCCAGGATGTAGAGCTGGTTCTTGAGGTTGTTTAACCGCGCCTCCTGCACCGATCTTTCACGGGCGGCATATTCGGCAAAGACATTCTCGTACCCTTCGGGGAACTCGATGGCCTGTTTGTCGATGGCAACCTGTTCACGCCAGCCCAGATTGGGCTCGTTCTTGACTACCACGCTGCGAATTTCGGCGCGCAGGCGGGCGATATCCCCCTTGAGGGTGACCAGCTCCTGCTCCCGTTCGCGAAAATCCGACTTGAAGCGGGTATCGTCGATGCGCAGCAGTGGCTGTCCCTTCTCGACGATGTCCCCCTCCTTGACGAAGATCTCCTTGACGATCCCCCCTTCCAGGTTCTGGATCACCTGCAACTGGCGCGACGGTATCACCTTGCCCTGGCCGACGGTCACTTCATCCAGCTCTGCCCAGGCTGCCCAGACGATGGCGCTGACAAAAAACAGGAAGCAGGCCCACAGCAGGACTCTGGCACGGGTGGGTGTCGTCAGCAGCACGGCGGCAGCGCCGTCATCCACGTACTCGAGATGCTCGGGTGCAGGCAAGACCGTATCTGAGGGCGTTTTCTTGAACCAGTGGTTAGCCATTCGCCGTCTCCTGCACCCGCACCTTGCCTTCCTTCAATTGCTGCAACACCACCTCTTTGGGACCGTCCGCCACTATCTTCCCCTGCTCCACGACGATGACCCGGGAAGCGACATCCAGCATGGAGGTCTTGTGGGTGATGAGGATAAGGGTGGTTTCGGGGCCGAGCCGCGCCAGCTCCTGCTTCACGTGCATCTCTGACTGGTTGTCCATGTTGGAGGTCGGCTCGTCCATCACCAGAATGGGGGGATCGTTGAGCAGGGCGCGAGCCAGCAGGATGGACTGACGCTGGCCACCGGAGAGCTGACGTCCCCCTTCGCCAATCTGTCTGTCGAGACCGTTGGGATCCCGGTTGGTAAAGTTGGTGACCCCGGCCCGCTTGGCGGCGCGCAAGACACGGGCATCGTCCACCAGGGGATTGCCCAGCATGATGTTGTCCCGAACTGAACCAAAGAAGAGGGTCACATCTTGCGGCACACAGCCGATGTTGCGGCGAATGATGGTCGGCGGCAGTTGGTCCAGCTCAAAGCCGTCCAGACGCACCAGGCCGTCAGTCGGGCGATAGAGGCCCATCAGCAATTTCTCCAGCGTGGTTTTACCCGCACCGATGCGTCCGATGATGGCCACCTTCTCACCCGGCTCGATGCGCAGGTTGATGTTGTGCAGGGTGCTGCTCTCCATGCCCGGATACTTGAAGGAGACATTTTCAAACTCGATGCGCCCCTGGATGACCGGATGGTGGATGTACTGCCTGCCCTCCTCCTGCTCACCCGGCGTCATCATGATCTTCTCCAGGATTTCGAGCGCCGACTTGGCCTGGTTGTAGCGGGTGGAAAGCACCGAGAGCTGCACCATGGGGGCGATGGCCCGGCTCGACAGCATCACGGCCGCTATCATGCCCCCCATGGTCACCAATCCTTCCGAGATCTGGTAAACACCGACGATCACCAGTCCCACTGTCACCACCTGCTGGATGTAGCTCGCCAGAGAAGACATGGAGTTGGTGATGCGCCGGGTCTGCACGCCCCAGGTCGAGATGTGGGACACCGCCTGCTCCCAGCGGTGCTGGAACATGCTCTCGGCCCCGAAAATCTTCACGGTCTCAAGGCCCGAGATGCTTTCGATCAGATTGGCGTTCTTCTGAGAGGCGAGTCGGGAGCCCTCCTCGATGGATTGCTTCAGCGGTGCCTGAATGTAGAAGCTGTAGGCCACCAGGATCAGGATGGCGATGATGGGCACCACCACCATCACACCGGCGAAAATCCAGATGATGAAGAGGAAGAAGATGGCAAACGGCAGATCGATCAGGGTGGAGACGGTGGCCGACGTGAAAAACTCGCGCACCGATTCAAACTCCTGCAAGTGCTTGGCAAAGGCACCGGTCGACGCAGGCCTGGACTCCATCTTCATGCCCATCACCTTGGCAAAGATTTTGGCCGACAACAGCACGTCGGATTTCTTGCCTGCAATATCGATGAAGTAGCTGCGCAGCTGGCGCATCACGAAGTCGAAGGTGAACACCACCATGGCTCCAACCGCCAGCACCCAGAGGGAGTCGAATGCCAGGTTGGGCACAATCTTGTCATAGACGTTCATGGTGAACAGGGGGCTGGCGATGGCAAACAGGTTGATGAGGATCGAGGCCACCAGCACATCCCGATAGATACCGCGGGACTCGAACAAGGTGCTCCAGAACCAGTGACCATCACGGGTCTCCAGCACTTTGGGCGAGCGCTCATCAAACTTGAACTGCCGCTTGACGTAGAACAGACGACCATTGTACTCGTCACCCAGCTGGGCAAGACTGACCCATTGGGCCGCGTCTCCGGCCTGGGGAAAGATGACCCTCGCCTGGGTCCGTTCTTCATTCCATTCAAGCAAGATGCAGGCGCCGCCATTGCGCGTCTGCAAGACGCAGGGCAGCAGCAGGGAGGAGATCTGTTCAAGGGGCTGGATCACTTCGCGGGCAGAGAGACCGCCCCGCTCGGCGGCACGACTGAAGAGCGCCGTGCTGAGACGCCCGGAGACCAGTGGCAAGCCGGTGGTGAGAGCATCCTGACTGTTGGGCACCCCGTAAAAGCGGGTCAAAAAGACCAGGCACTCCAACAGTTCATCTATATGGCTGGTTTCTGCTTGCATAGCATCCCATCAAACATGATTCAGAAGGTTGTCTCGGGGCCGAATATCCAAAGCCCGGCGGCGATCCGGAAAAACAGAACAGACCTCGCCACCCAGACCCACAACCCGATTAGCGCACAGAGCCGGGACACTGCATGTCTCGCCTCCCTCACAGATTTTCATGCCGGAAACGGAGGGGACATGCCGGGCACCTGATGTTGCCAAGAAATATGCCACCCGGTACGAAGAAAGCCCGCCCGGTATACAAACTGCAAAGAGTTATTGATAACTATATCTTTTTTCAAGCCGACCATCTTATCAAGGTGACTTGAACGAAACTATACTCCAAAGACTGAATTTCATCTAATAACCCACTGTTTTTTTGACGAAATTAGAGTTGGCACTCGCCCGTGGAAGGGAGAGAAAAAGGGCGTCCCAGGCAGTGCCCCTGAGGGCCTGAGCGTGCCAGCTCCGCGGCAATGGCGGTCATGGCGCTCCAGCGATTCTCGCACCAGGCGGGGGCCAGCAGGGTCGGGCGGCGCGCCGACGCCGAGACCCTGTGATAGACCACCTCGGGAGGCGTGTACTGGATCATGGCGACCGCCGCCGCCACATACTGCTCCATCGTCAACACATCCAGCCGCCCCGCCTGCCACGCCTTGCCAAGAGTGCTCCCCTCCACCACATGCAGTGGGTGAAGCTTGATCCCCTCGACGCCGGTCTCCACGATACGGTGCAGGGTTTCCAGGCTGTCCATCGGCACCTCGCCGGGCAGGCCGACGATGAGGTGGGCACACACCTTGATGCCTCGCAGATGGGCTCTGGTTACAGCGTCAACATAGGCGGCATAGCCGTGACCCCGATTGATGCGTTGCAACGTCTTGTCGTTGGCACTTTGCAGCCCGAGCTCCAGCCACACCTCGTAACCTCTGGCCTGATAACCTGCAAGCAAATCCAGCACCGCATCGGGTACACAATCAGGGCGAGTTCCGACGCAGAGCCCCACCATGTCGCTCACCGACAAGGCTTCTTCATACATGCGCTGTAGGTACTCCACTTCGGCATAAGTACTGGTATAGGCCTGAAAGTAGGCCAGATAGCGCCTGGCCCGGGTCACCTCGTCCCGGCGTGCCAGCAGTTGCTGCACCACGGAGAGTTGCTGGGCCGACTCGTCGGCAAAGGAGGAAACATTGCAGAAAGTGCAGCCACCCCGGCCCAGGGTGCCGTCCCGGTTGGGGCAGGTAAAGGCCCCGTGGATGGAGAGTTTGTGGATCTTCTGGCCGTGGCGCTGCTTGAGATCCTGGCCAAATGTATTGATGAGTTCGTGTAACTGCATGACACCTCCGAAATGAGGTGCCATTCTAGCGACGCAGCCCGGCGGGCAGGCTGCGCTGGATCAATCCCGCTCTCTACCCAAAAATCATATAAATATTCACGTTAGATGCGATAAATACCCAACAGTCAGCATTCACGGTCACTTTTGACAACCTGTCACTCCTGCCACCTGGAGAAAAGTGCCATAACCTCTCGCCCATAACCGGCTGTAACTACTGAAAAAATCCTGTTTAGTCTGCTTATGGACAAATGCAAGACGCAGGATCCTGAAATGTGATCCCCGGCAAGCACACCAGAGATGACTTTGTAAAATTACTACAGTTTCCCGCCACCATGCAGTCAACCACTAAACCGTCCATAACCAGAATATAAATCCAACAAATAAATAAAAAGCAGTTATAAATACACAAAAATGCTGATTGAGTCTCAAAAACCCACATTTTGTTATAGCGATGTAACATTGCAAACAAGCGGGATGTCCAATTGACCTTGCCCGAAAATCCCATTAGTTTGGAGATTCGCCACCTCAGGCGGACGGAACCACAAGAGCCAATCGCAATTTATGCAGTCTGTTGATGACAGTGCGATGGAAGGCCGAGCAAGGGAGAAATGCAATGTCACTATATGATCCAAAGCTGGAGAGGGATAACTGTGGCTTCGGCCTGTTGGCCCACATGGAAGGGGAAGCCAGCCACAAGCTTGTCCGTCTCGCGATGTCAGCCTTGGCTCGCATGCAGCACCGCGGCGGTATCTCCGCTGATGGTAAGACCGGCGACGGCTGCGGCCTGTTGCTGCAAAAACCCGACAGCTTCTTTAGAGCTGTTGCCGAAGAGAAGGGATGGCACCTGGGCCGCAACTACGCGGTCGGCATGCTGTTTCTCAACCCGGACCCCGTATTGGCCCAGGCAACTCGCGACATCATCGACGAGGAGCTAGAAAGAGAGACCCTGAGTCTGGTCGGCTGGCGCAAGGTGCCCATCGATACCAACGTACTCGGTTCCATCGCCAAGGCGTCCCTGCCCAGTATTGAACAGGTCTTTGTCAACGCGCCCCCGGGCTGGGTCGACAAGGATCTCGAGCGCCGCCTCTATATCGTGCGCCGCCGCATCGAGAAGCGCATCAGCGACGACTACTTCTATGTGGTCAGCCTTTCCAACCTGGTCACCGTCTACAAGGGACTGTGCATGCCGGTGGATTTGCCGCGCTTCTATCTGGATCTGGCCGACATCCGCATGCAGGCCGCCATCTGCGTGTTCCACCAGCGTTTCTCCACCAACACCAGCCCGCGCTGGCCGCTGGCACAGCCGTTCCGCTACCTCGCCCACAACGGCGAGATCAACACCATTGCCGGCAACCGCCAGTGGGCCAAGGCGCGCAGCTACAAGTTCGCCACCCCGCTGATCCCGGATCTGCAAGAGGCCGCCCCCTTCGTCAACACCACGGGGTCGGACTCCTCCAGCCTCGACAACATGCTGGATCTCTTCCTGGCCGGCGGCATGGACCTGTTCCGTGCCATGCGCCTGCTGATCCCGCCTGCGTGGCAGAAGCACCCGAACATGGATGACGACCTGCGCGCCTTCTACGACTTCAACTCCATGCACATGGAGCCCTGGGACGGCCCGGCCGGCATCGTCATGACCGACGGTCGCTACGCCACCTGCGCACTCGACAGAAACGGTCTGCGTCCGGCACGTTACGTCATCACCAAGGACAAGTTCATCACGCTGGCCTCCGAAGTGGGCACCTGGGACTACACCCCGGACGAAGTGCTGGAGAAGGGCCGTGTCGGCCCGGGGGAGCTGTTCGTGGTCGATACCAGCAACGGCAAGATCTGGACCAGCTTCGAGATCGATGACGATCTCAAGAGCCGTCACACCTACAAGCAGTGGATGGACAAGCACTGCAAGCGCCTGGTGCCCTTCGAGCAGATGGACGATGCCAGCACGGGATCGCGGGAATTCCCGGATGACCGGCTCAAGACTTACCAGAAGCTGTTCGGCTACTCCTTTGAAGAGCTGGATCAGGTGATCCGCGTGCTCGGCGAGAATGGCCAGGAGGCGGTGGGCTCCATGGGGGATGACACCCCGATGGCGGTGCTCTCCTCCAGCCAGCGCACCCTGTACGACTACTTCCGCCAGATGTTCGCCCAGGTGACCAACCCGCCCATCGATCCCCTGCGGGAAAATCACGTCATGTCCCTGGCCACCTGTATCGGCCGCGAACAGAACGTGTTCAACGAGACCTTCGGTCACGCCCACCGGGTGCTGTTCCAGTCGCCGATCCTGCTCTACTCCGACTTCCATCAGTTGCTGGCCCTGGAAGGGGAGCACTACCGCCATGCGGTGCTGAGCCTCAACTACCTGCCCGAAGAGGGGCTGCAAGCCGCCCTCGAGCGTCTCTGCCACGAGGCAGCTGAAGCGGCCCGCAGCGGCGCCGTCCTGCTGGTCCTGTCAGACCGGGACATCAGCCCGGATACCCTGCCCATCCCGGCCGCCATGGCGGTGGGGGCGGTGCAGCGTACCCTGGTGGACAACAACCTGCGCTGCGACGCCAATATCCTGGTGGAGACCGCGAGCGTGCGCGACCCGCACCACTTCGCCGTGCTGCTGGGCTTTGGCGCTACCGCCATCTACCCCTATCTCGCCTACGAGACCCTCGCCAAGCAGGTAGAAGAAGGCGTGCTCAAGATGAGCCTGCGCCAGGCCATGCTCAACTACCGCAACGGCATCAACAAGGGCCTCTACAAGGTGATGTCCAAGATGGGCATCAGCACGGTGGCAAGCTACCGCTGCTCCCAGCTGTTCGAAGCCGTCGGCCTCTCCAGGGCCGTGGTCGAACTCTGCTTCCGCGGCGTATCGAGCCGCATCCAGGGTGCCGACTTTGCCGACATCCAGCAGGATCAGATCAATCTGTCCCGTCTGGCCTGGCTCGGCCGCAAGCCGCTGACCCAGGGCGGCCTCTTGAAATTCGTCCACGGTGGCGAGTACCACACCTACAACCCGGACGTGGTGCAGACCCTGCAAGTGGCAGTGCGCTCCGGCAACTACGCCGATTACAAGGAGTATGCCCGTCTGGTGAACGAGCGGCCGGTCGCCACCTTGCGGGATCTGCTGTCGATCAAACAGGGCACCACCCCGGTTGCGCTGGATCAGGTGGAGCCAGCCGCTAGGCTGTTCCCCCGCTTCGACTCCGCGGCCATGTCCATCGGCGCCCTCGGCCCTGAAGCCCACGAGGCCCTGGCCATCGCCATGAACCGCCTCGGCGGTCAGAGCAACTCCGGCGAAGGCGGTGAAGATCCCAAGCGTTTTGGTACCGAGAAGAACTCTCGCATCAAACAGGTGGCTTCCGGTCGCTTTGGCGTCACCCCGCACTACCTGATGAACGCGGACGTGGTGCAGATAAAAGTCGCCCAGGGCGCCAAGCCCGGCGAAGGGGGCCAGCTGCCCGGTGACAAGGTCACCGCGCAAATCGCCCAGCTGCGCTACTCCGTGCCCGGCGTGACCCTGATCTCCCCGCCGCCGCACCACGACATCTACTCCATCGAGGATCTGGCCCAGCTCATCTTCGACATCAAGCAGATCAACCCGAACTGCCTGGTGTCGGTGAAACTGGTGTCCGAACCTGGCGTCGGCACCATCGCCTGTGGCGTGGCCAAGGCTTATGCGGACTTCATCACCGTCTCCGGCTACGACGGCGGCACCGGCGCAAGCCCGCTCACCTCGGTCAAATACGCCGGCTCTCCCTGGGAGCTGGGCCTGGCCGAAACCCAACAGGCGCTGGTGGCCAACGGCCTGCGCCACAAGGTGCGTCTGCAGGTGGATGGCGGTCTCAAGACCGGTCTGGACATCATCAAGGCGGCCATCCTCGGCGCCGAGAGCTTTGGCTTCGGTACCGGCCCCATGGTGGCGCTCGGTTGCAAATACCTGCGTATCTGCCACCTGAACAACTGCGCCACCGGCGTCGCCACCCAGGATGAGAAGCTGCGCCGCGAACACTTCACCGGCCTGCCGGAGATGGTGATGAACTACTTCAAGTTCATCGCCGAGGAGACGCGCGAGCTGATGGCCGAGCTTGGCGTCACCCAGCTCACCGACCTCATCGGTCGTACCGACCTGCTGGAAGCCCTGCCCGGCCTCACCGCCCGTCAGGCCAAGCTGGACTTGTCCGGCATCCTGGCGGCCCCGGTTGCACCGGCAGGCTCCAGTCTGTTCAGCCAGCAGCACAACCCCACCTTCGACAAGGGGCCCTTGAACCTCAAGATGGTGGAAGACCTGCTGGACGCGGTGGAAAACATGAGTGGCGGCGAGTTCCGCTACGACATCCGCAACACCGACCGCTCCGTGGGTGCGCGTCTGTCCGGCGAAATCGTCAAGCGCCACGGCAACCAGGGCATGGCGGCCGATCCGGTCAAGGTGCACTTCAACGGCACCGCCGGCCAGAGCTTCGGCGTCTGGAACGCCGGTGGCCTTGAGATGATCCTCACCGGGGATGCCAACGACTATGTGGGCAAGGGGATGACCGGCGGCAAGCTGGTGATCAAACCCCACGTCGGCGTGGCGTTCAAATCCCACGAGGCGGCCATCATCGGCAACACCTGCCTCTATGGCGCCACCGGCGGCAAGCTCTATGCCGCAGGGACCGCCGGCGAGCGGTTCGCGGTGCGCAACTCAGGGGCCTTGGCGGTGGTCGAGGGGATTGGCGACAACGGCTGTGAATACATGACAGGCGGCATCGTCACCGTGCTCGGCAAGACCGGTGTCAACTTCGCGGCGGGCATGACAGGCGGTTTCGCCTACGTGCTCGACGAGTGCGGCAACTTTGCCAAGCGCACCAACCCCGAGCTGGTCGAACTGCTGGAGGTGGCGGATCTGGCCATCCACCAGGAGCACCTGCGCGGTATCATCACGGCGCACCTCAACGAGACAGGCAGCTCGCGTGCCGAGGAGATCCTGGCCAACTTCGACTCCTATGTGCCCAAGTTCAGGCTGATCAAACCCAAGTCCAGCGACGTCAAATCGCTGCTTGGCCACACCAGCCGTTCCAGTGCAGAACTCAGAATCCAGGCGCAATAAGGAGGGAACCCTATGAGCCAGAACGTATTCCAGTTTATCGATGTCCAGCGGGTCGACCCGCCCAAGAAGCCGCTCAAGATCCGCAAGATCCAGTTCGTGGAGATCTACGAGCCCTTCAACCAGGCCCAGGTCGGCATGCAGGCTGATCGCTGCCTCGACTGCGGCAACCCCTATTGCGAGTGGAAGTGCCCGGTACACAACTACATCCCCAACTGGCTGAAGCTGGCCAACGAGGGACGCATTCTGGAGGCGGTGGAGCTCTCCCACCAGACCAACAGCCTGCCGGAGGTGTGTGGCCGCGTCTGCCCGCAAGACAGACTGTGTGAGGGTGCCTGCACCCTCAACGACAGATTCGGCGCCGTGACCATCGGCAACATCGAAAAATACATCACCGACAAGGCGTTCGAGATGGGCTGGCGCCCGGATCTCTCCAAGGTGGTCAAGACCGGCAAGCGGGTCGCCGTCATTGGCGCGGGCCCCGCGGGCCTTGCCTGTGCCGACGTGCTGGCACGCAATGGCGTCACCCCTGTGGTGTTCGACAAGTACCCGGAGATCGGCGGCCTGCTCACCTTCGGCATCCCCTCCTTCAAGCTGGAGAAAGAGGTGATGCAGCGCCGCCGCGAGATCTTCGAGGGGATGGGAGTGGAGTTTCGTCTCGAGACCGAAGTGGGCCGTGACGTCACCTTCGCCGATCTGCTCGGTGAGTTCGATGCGGTCTTCCTCGGGGTCGGCACCTACAAGTACATGAAGGGCGGCTTTGCCAACGAAGAGGCGCCGGGGGTCTACGACGCCCTGCCCTACCTCATCTCCAACGCCAACCGGCTGCTGGGCTTTGAGAAGGCGCAAGCCGATTACATCGACTTCGCCGGCAAGCAGGTAGTGGTGCTGGGGGGCGGCGACACCGCCATGGACTGCGTGCGCACCGCCATCCGCCAGGGGGCCGATCGGGTGATCTGCGCCTACCGCCGGGATGCCGAGAACATGCCAGGCTCCAAGCGGGAGGTGAAAAACGCCCAGGAGGAAGGGGTGGAATTCATGTTCAACCTGCAACCTGTCGGGGTCGAACTGGACGCCCACGGCCGCACCTGCGGCATCAAGGTGGTGAGCACCGAGCTCGGCGCCCCCGATGCCAATGGCCGCCGCAATCCGGTAGTCATTGAAGGCTCCGAGCAGGTGCTGCCCGCCGATGCGGTGGTGATGGCGTTCGGCTTCCAGCCCAACCCCCAGCCCTGGATGGCAGAGCACGGCGTCGAGCTCGACGGCCGGGATCGCATCAAGGCGCCCGAGAAGGCCGAGTACGCCTTCCAGACCAGCAACCCCAAGGTGTTCGCCGGTGGTGACGCGGTGCGCGGCTCGGATCTGGTGGTGACCGCCATTTATGAGGGTCGCAAGGCGGCCGAAGGGATCATGGACTACCTAGCCGTGTGATCTGCCGTCGCAACCACGCTGTCATGCAAACAGCCCCGCTCGTGCGGGGCTGTTTTTTTATGCCTGGCTTTGGTGGTGCGCTCTAGCACCGCACCACCAGCCACTCCCCCTTGCCCACCGGCACCAGGGAAGTCAGGAAATCGGGGTCACGCCGCACCTGTGCCATCCACTCCCTCATCTCGTCCTCATGGGAGATGGCATTGTCCACCACTAGCAGGCCACGAGGGGCAAGCAGGCGCTGGATCTCTGGCCACCAGGCCTGGTAATGGCGGCGATCGGAGTCCAGAAAAATGAGCTGATAGCCCGCCGTCGGCAGGCAGGGCAACAGGCTGCCGGCATCCCCCGCCAACTGCTCAATCCAGGGAGTGAGCCCGGCCCGCTCAAAGTTGGTCGCCGCCATGGTCCGTTTGCCCTCGTCCAGCTCGATGGTGGTGACCCGGCCCCCCAGCCGTTTCACTGCCTCGGCCAGCCAGAGGGTGGAGTAACCGTTGGAGGTGCCGATCTCCAGCACAGCCTGCGCCCCCCTCGTCTGCACCAGCACCGCCAGCAGTTCGCCGGTGTCGCGGGTAATGTTGAGCATCTTGCTGCCACGGGAGTGTTGCGCGCCGTCATTCTGCTCGCCAAAGCGCTCCAGCTCCCGTTTCAGTTGTTCCAGTGCCATGTCTCCTCCTTGACGGTGTAAACGAGTCGGCCCGGTGCATGGCATGGCTGGACCGCCCCTCATGTTCATCATTTTGCTATCGACCCACTCGGTGGCCCATCCCCTGCGTCATCCGGATAAAGACAACACCCTGGCTCACCATGTGATCACGCTGGTGCACTGCTGCTGGCGGGAAAGCCAATCGTCACGCGGTCTGGCGGGGGCCCCCCGCGCCGTCGGGCAGCTGGATACCAAGGGCAAGCCGCAGATCGCCTAGGGGGCCACCCGGGTAAAGTCGATGGCGGGGCAGCTGGGCGCCACGCCCTTGGTGAGCGTCAGGGGCTGGGCACGATAGCTGAGCCGGTAGCGGCCCGGTTGGGACAGATCGTAGGCCTGCGCCAGATCCGCATCGGCCTGGCTCTGCTCCCCCGCCCCCAGGTGCAAGAAGTCGCCGTCCCCGGGGGTACCTCGCTTGGCAAGCGGCCCTCGATAGTCCAGCGGCTGCCCATCGCGGGTCAGGTCGATGACATCGGCAAACCACCCCTCGAAGGGGGTGAACCAGGTCAATACCTCGAGGGGCGTCTCCCCCCGGTTGGTCAGGGTCATCACCAGGGGCAGGGGTTCGTTCACCCCGCTCTCTGCGCTGACCGACAGCTCGCACTGCAAGGGCGCCAGTGCCAGGGTGGTGAGCAAGAGTGTCATCATGGTGCCTCCGTCAAAAAGGGGCCATCCGGCCCCTGTTTGCAACTCAATTTTCGCTCGGGGTATTCTCGGCGAAATATTCGTGGTTGTCGGCATTGTTCAGGGCCTTCTGGGGATCCGTGCTCGCCAGATTGCGCGCATTGGCCTGACCGTATCCCAGATCGTCGGTGCCCGCCACCACGTTGAAGTGGCTCAACTCGTGGACAATGGTGCCGGCGCGGGAATCGGTCCCGGTGACCGGCGCTGTCCAGAAGCTCTTGCACAGATAGACCTTGTAGGGCTGGTCCGGATAGACATAGGCAAAGTAGCTCTGCTTGCAACCGCAGTCGAAGGTGAGCGGCTTGTTGTCGATGGCATCCTTGATCTTGCTGAAGTTGGTCTCGGCCTGGTTCCAGCGGGTGGCGTCATAGGCGCCAAACCAGCTGCGGTAGCGCTGCCCATTCGGCTTGTCCACCGCGAGGTAGCTGCTGGAGTTGTTGGCGATGCCACTCGCGGCATCGAGCGCCGCCAGGATGTCGCTCTTCTGGGTGTTGGTGCAACGGCCGCTGAAGCTGACCGAGGCGCTCACCGCCTGGGGCTCGGCCACCGCAGCCTTGGCCAGTACCCGATCGTCGCTCACCCCGTCCACCCAGAGGGTCACGGCATTGGACTCGCTCGCCTGGGCCTGTTTGGCCTTGGCCGCTTTCCCCTCCTGCGCCACGGTCGGCAGCAGGTAACGGATGCTGTACTGGCCCTGGGCGCTCATGTCGTAGAGACCGGAGACCTCCGCCTGCACTGTCAGGCTCTGGCCCGCCTTGAGCAGTTGGTAGTCCTTGTCACTCGGTGCGGCCCGTTTGATCAGGGCCCCTTCGTAATCCACCGGCTGGCCGTCACGCTCCACCTGGAACAGGGGAGCATCCTCGCTACCCGGCAGTTGCCATTTGAGCAGACGAACCGGCTTCTCCCCGGTGTTGGTCAGGGTCAGGTTGACGCGCACATCGTCTGTGCTGCCCTCCACCAGGGTGAGCCGGGCATCGAGTCCGGCGGCGCAGAGCGGGGACGCCAGCACGCCGGCCAGCAACAGGGCAATTGGAGTCGCTTTCATCATGTTTCCTCATTCATTGAGTGTCGCCTTGTCAGGCGGTCTGCTTCCTTTAAGGCCCTCTTTGGGGCCCATCTACCCTAGAGCAGAAGCACCACCCCACCATCCCTCCATATGGGGGACGCCCCCCATCAGAGGGGGAGCCCCTTGGCTGCGACAAAGATTGCCCGCCCGGCCCGGGCGTGCAGGCAACCCCGTGGGGTGCATTTGCCATAAAAAAACCCGGCGCAGGGCCGGGTGACGGGATGAGAAGGCGGGATCAGGAGGCCAGCAGCGCCAGGGCCGGCTGCGCGTTGCCCGGCATCAGCCGATAGGCCTTGTGGTGCTTGACCAAGGTGGTTTTCTTGTTGCCCTGGCTCAGCAGCAGGCCCCGGGCAAATGCCGCCTCGGCCAGTACCTGCTCGTCCCCGCGCACATAGAGGGTGAGGGGCTTGACCAGCTCACCCCCCTCGATATGACCCTGATACTCGCTGGCCGAGATGATCAGGCTGGATTGCCCCTGGCTCAGCAGCCGCTGCCGGGTGTTCAGTTCGCTGTCGGTGAACACCAGCCAGCCCGCCCCCTCCAGCGCCAAAAGCAGATCGGCCAGGCGCGCCCCCAGCTGTACCGGCTCATACATGGCACGCTCATACTGGCGCTGCACCCGCTCAAGCAGCCCCTTGAGATCGGCCCCCGCCCCCAGCGTCCGCCCCAGTTGCACCCAGGTCTTGAGATCCTCCATCACCAGCCGGGAGAAGCGTTTTTCCTTGAGAGAATCCGCCATCCAGGTACAGAGAAAGTGGCTCTCCTGAGCGGGGGTGCGTTTGCCCGTTTTCTGGGCGGCGGTGCGCTCCAGCTCCGCCAGGCTCTGGCGGGCCATCTCGAGCAGGGCCTGATTGTAAGCAGGAAGGGTCATCTCGGATCCTCTGAAACGGGGCGGCCAAGGGGCCGCGTCATCGACAGCACAAAGGCGCCAGTGGCGCCTTTGGAGAGTAAACGCCCCTCCCCGACCGGGAGGGTGCGACGTTGCCTTATTTCGGCTGACGGGGCTTCTTGGCCGCCGCCAGACGCTTGAGGCGCTGACCTTGCAGTTTCGCCTCGGCCATGGCCTGGGCGGCGGCATTGTCTTCACGCTGCGGGCGCTTGCCGAAGCGGCGGCGCTCCTGCAACTGCTTGATGAGGTCGTCACGGCTGCTCACCTCGTAACCCGGCACCATGATGCGGCGGATCTTCTGGCCGATGAGGGCCTCGATCTCCAGCAGGGTGCGCTCCTCCTCGCGACTGACGAAGGAGATGGCCATGCCGCTCTTGCCAGCGCGACCGGTTCGGCCGATACGGTGCACGTAATCTTCCGCGAGGAACGGCAGATCATAGTTGACCACGTATTCCAGGCTCGGAATGTCCAGGCCGCGGGCGGCCACCTCGGTGGCCACCAGCACCCGCAGCTTGCCTTCGGTGAATTCACGCAAGGCGCGGCGACGGCTCCCCTGGGCCTTGTCACCGTGCACCACGGCAGATTTGATGCCGTCGAGGTTGAGCTCCTCCACCAGTTCATCGCAGCTCTCGCGGGTGCTGGCAAACACCAGCACCTGCTGCCAGTTCTGCTTGCCGATAAGCTCGGAGAGCAGCTCGCGTTTGCGCTTCTGTTCCACCGGATAAACGGTGTGGCTCACGGTGTCGGCGGTGGAGTTCTGCTTGTCGACGGCCACCACCTGGGGTTTGTCCAGCATGAGGTTGGCCAGCTTTTTCACCGCCTCGGAGAAGGTGGCGGAGAAGAGCAGGTTCTGGCGAGTCTTGTTGACCGCCTGCAGGATCTGCTGCACATCGGCGCTAAAGCCCATGTCGAGGATGCGATCCGCCTCGTCCAGCACCAGAGTCTCGACCCCGGAGAGGCTCAGGTTGCAGGCGGTGAGGTGCTCGAGCAGACGGCCAGGGGTGGCCACTATGATGTGTGCGCCCGCTTTGAGCTTCTTGGCCTGCACATCCTGTTTGCCGCCACCCACGATGGTGAGGGTAGTGATATCAAGATACTTGGCGAAATCGTTGATATTGCTCGCCACCTGGGCCGCCAGCTCGCGGGTCGGGGTCAGGATCAGCACGCGGGCATTGGAAGGCTGCACCGGTGCCGGGTTGTCTACCATGCGTTGCAGGATGGGCAACGCAAAGGCGGCGGTCTTGCCGGTACCGGTCTGGGCACTGGCCAGCACATCGCGGCCACGGCGAATGGCCGGGATGGCCTGGCTCTGCACAGGGGTCATCTCCTGATAACCGCAATCTGAGATGGCGCGCAAAATCTCGGGGGCAAAATCGAACGATTCAAATCTCATGTTGGGTTCCTGTGTTCCAGCGGAGCTGTAGTTGGCGTGGATGGCCTGGACCGGCGTGTGGCCTGGCATCGGCGAGGCATGAAGCCAAGGACGGCTGGGTCTGACATCAGATCAGAAGATGAGCCGGAAAATGGCGGGCGCGAAGTGTAACAGATAGGCGGCAGGAATACCGCCTCAAATGGCCTGTATTTTTTCGGGAGCTGCGCCCGCCAGACGCAGCAGCAGGCGCAGCCCGGGCAGTGAGATCAGCGCACCCGCTTGCTCGGACGCTTGAGCAGCCGCATGCCGATGGCCGCCACCGCGATGACGAACAACCCGAAAGAGGTGACAAGCAGGCACTTGGTCAGCAGCTCCTGATGATGGGCAAAGACCGGGGTCGCCATCACCATCTTGCCGGCCATGCTCAGCACCAGGGACCAGAGGAAGGCGCTGGCAAAACTCGCCACTGCCACCCGCAGCAGGTGCAGGCGGGAGACTCCCATCAACATGGGGGTCAACACTCTCACGAAGGGGATGAAACGGGAGACGAACATGGCCCAGAAGCCGTAACGATCCAGCAGCCGGGAGGCCCTGGGCAGGCTCCCTTCCGGGATCATCCGCTCCACATGGCCCATGAAACGGGTGCCATGCAGTGCCTGCCCTTGCCAGTAGGCGAGCACGCTCCCTATCCCGGCCGCGAGCGGCAGATAGAGCAAGGTCACCTCGGGCCCCAGCACCCCCATGCCCACCAGACCGCCCGCCAGCAGCACAAGGCTGTCACCGGGCAGGGGCAGAAAGACGAAGCTCGATTCAAGGAAGAGGATCACCACCAGACAGGTGACGAGCAGACCGATTGCCTGCATTTGTATAAGCTGATCAAAATCCTGATGCCATATGGCAAGCAGCATGTCCTGCATCTGGTGTGACTCCCATCAACGTAATGCGCATTCGTCATGATGACCCGAAGGCCCCGTCTGGTAATCCATCCCTGCTACCACCCCAATGTTCGTATGGGAGGCCTCTTATACACCCGGGGAACTGAACAATAAATTAATGTCTGTGATTTCTGCCCAGCGGTTCACCCTTCTCGCCCCCCCTGCCCCCGCCAAAGCGAGGGCAGCTTGGCCCATCAGACCAGTGTGCATGCCCCCAAAACAGGACGGGCCTGCCCTTGCCAGGCTGCCAAGCCAGATGAAACCCGTTACAGTGTGAACATGCCCCAATGGACGGGGTACTCATGGAGCCAGGTATGGCAAGACAGCTCTCTTCTCACACACTTTCCTTGCTGGCGGTGCTTGCCGGCGTCTCTGCCGGTCTTGTGACAAAGGCCCGTGCCAGCGACGAGAGCCTGGTGCAACAGCGCGCCAACGCCGTCGTCTCCCTGATGAGCTACGCCGTGGTGCCGGATATCACCGCCAGCAACCTTGATATCGGCAGCGGCACCAACGACACCTCCGCCCTCACCATCACCCAGCTCGGGGGTGGCGCCACCCTGAGCGAGGATGTTCCCCTCTATCTGGAGGGCACCCTGGGCTACAGCCGCTACGATCCCCAGTTCGTGTTCACCGATGGCAACGAGACCCGCACCATTCCCACCAAATGGAACAGCCTGAGCGCCACCGGCGGCATCGGCTGGGATGTCGGCGTCCACCGGGATCGCTTTGGTGGCAATCTGGTGCTGCGGCCCATCGCCAATGTCACCCTGGGCACGGTGGCCAGCGACCTTCGCATCGGGGCCGCCCTGCTCGAGCACAGGAGCGGCCAGAATCTGGACTTCCTCGACGGCGGCACCCTCAATGTCTATGGCCTCGGCGGCTCATTGATGCTGGACTATGAGCTCTTCTCCGCCGCCCAGGACATCGATGCCGAGCTGCGCTACTCCTACCAGCATCTGCAAAGCTTCACCGGCACCGCCGAGAGCGTCAGCGGTCAGGCCGATGCGGAAAACCTCGGGCTTTACCTGCGCCGCCGCGCCCCCCTGTGGGACTGGACCCTGCTGGACAGGCCCCTTCGCTACGTGCTGGAAGGGGCCAGAACCGAATACCTGGGGCAGCAACGGGGGCTGCTCGGTTTCAACAGCCTCAACTCCCTGGGACTTGGCCTCGAACTCGACAGCAGCAAGTACGACATCTTCATCACCCGCACCCGGCTGGTGGCCCGCTATATGTTCAGCAACAGTACCAGCGGCTACTCCATCGGACTGGCGATGAGTTTTTAGCCCTCTCACGCCATTGGCCTTCTCTGCCTGTACGCCATGGTGGATGCCCCTCTGGAGCCAAAATTGCGTGATGTACCGCCCAGTTGATAAAGATTGTTCTTCGTTCCTGCACACCACTCACTACAGTCATGCTTTGTCGCCCACTCAACTCCATCTGGCACCAGTGGGCCCCATGTTCATTGCCAGCCAACAGGACTGGCTAGTAGCGCCGGATATGGCTTCGACAGCCGAGGAGGAATGAGATGGATGTGACCAGTCTGCTGGCACCGTTGCTGACCAAACTCTGGTTTGTGTTCCCCTTGCTGTTGCTGGCCGCGATAGTCAAAAGCCCCTGGTTCAAAGGGATGGTCGGGGAGTGGTTTCTCAATCTTTGCCTCGGGCTCTTTCTCGACAAACGGGAATATCACCTGCTCAAGGATGTGACCCTGCCGATTTCTCAGGGCACTACCCAGATAGATCATGTGATTGTTTCGCGGTTTGGCCTGTTCGTGATCGAAACAAAAAACATGAAAGGATGGATATTCGGCAATCCGGCCCATAAAAGCTGGACTCAGCAGATATATCGCCGCAGACACCACTTTCAAAACCCGCTGCATCAAAATCATCTGCACGTCATGACCCTGAAGGCCCTGTTGGGCCTAGCGGATCAGCAACTGCACTCAGTGATTTACTTTATTGGCGACTGTACTTTCAAGACGCCAATGCCGGACAACGTCATGAACCGTGGATTGATCCGATATATCAAGGAGAAGACCACACAGGTATTGACCCCTGCAGACATCATCCAGGTGGTCAAGACCATCCAGCAAACACGATTGACTCCCAACTGGCAGACCCACAGACAACATGTTGCACAACTAAAGGCGCGCCACCTGGCGCCCTCACGAAAATCACCCTCTGCTACCCTTCTGGCTGACAACACGACTGCCTCCTCTCGCATCCTGCCTGCTCCCACGGAGCAGAGTCCTGCATGCCCCCGATGTGGCAACCTTATGGTATTGCGTACCGCCAGCCGAGGGGAGCATAAAGGCACCCAGTTTTGGGGATGCAGCGGATATCCAAAATGCAGGGGGATGACATCATTCAAAATTACACGCTAGAAAAATAACCGCGGTACAGACCTGGCAACCATGGGGCCATAATCACAAACCCAGATAACCTCTATTCAAAGGAATTGATGAATGAGCATAAAAAAAATATCGGTAACAATGGTGATCGCCAGCATGAGTATATTGCTGACATCCTGCGCATCTGACCCGCAGCCAACATGGAGAAAAGAGGGCGTGTCACACGATGACACTCTCACTGCATTGTCTCAATGCAAATATGAGATCCGTCTGAACAATATCTCTGATGAGGAAAAAAACGAAGTCATCACCGATTGTATGCAGGCCAAGGGGTATCGCTGGAGAGCCTATTAATGACTTGAGCCGGTTGTCATTAATCATGGCAACCGGCTGTTATATTTCTTACTGACCAAACGCCTCATCACTTAATTGTCGCCATCTTCCGTACGCAGGATTGCTCCCTGTCATCCACCCGCTTGGCAAACCAGGCGGTGGTGAGGTTGCGGGTGATCTTGGGGCTCTTTAGCTGGATGCCGGGCAGGATGGCGCGGGGTTGCCGTGTCCCGGCCTGTTTGTCGGCCAGGGCGAAGACCCTGTGGTAGAGATCGCTTTTGGCAAAGTCGCTGCTGGCCCCGAGCTTGAGGCTCTGGTGAATGGCCTGCTTGCTCATGTTGACGCGGCTGGCGATGCTGTGGACCGCGAGTTCGGTCTTGCCGGGCAAATCCGAGTCGTAGCGGATGAGATCCCCGTCCAGGGCCAGGGGCTTGCCACTCACCCGGCTTACCGCCGCCTGGAAGGCCGCATTGCGGCTCGCGTACCAGCCCGCATTGAAGTCGGCGAAGCGATAGAGGGTATCCGGGTAGTCGGCGGGATAGCCGAAGATGTGTTTGGTGCCAAACCAGATGCCGCCGCGACGAGTGAACACCTCGTGGCGAATGGACTCCTTCACGGGATAGGGGTAGCCACGGGCGTTGGCTTCGGCAAAGGCGACGCTCACCTGCATGGGGCCGCCGGTGCGTACCGGGTTGAGATTGCCAAAGAGCTGCTTGCCCATGGGGACGCTGCCTATCATGTCTTCGAAGATCTCGCTCATCTCCCGCTCGGTGCGAAGTTTGTCGATGCGCTCGGCATAGCTCTTGCCGGTGGGGGATTGGATGGAGAGGGCCGTGCGCACCATGAACTCGGGGATGAGCAGCTTGCCGGCCCGGGCATTGATCTCCTTCCAGGCAATCTTGTTGAGGTTGGGCACCACGGGGTCCGCCTGATAGGTCGCCTCCTGCTCAGCCACCGCCAGCACGCTGCAGACGTTGTGATCGCTCACCGTCAGCCCCTGGGTGGTGAGCGCCGTCACCACGTCATTGGCCCAGCCCGGCTTGTCCACCACGTTGCGCGGCAGGAAGCGCACGATGCGGCTCTTCATGTCGGCCGGTTTTTGCGGCTGCATCGCCTTGGGAATGGGGCGCCCCGCCGGCGTCGCCGGGCTGGTCGGGGCGGGAGGCTCGCTGGCACAACCCGACAGCAGGGCAAGGGAAAGCAGTGACAACCAGCGCCAATGGGCATCAAACAAGGAGTGAGAGGGGATCATGAAGGCTTCCTGAAGAGCGGGACCTGCCCCTCATCGCGAATGAGAGGGCTCGAATGCATGGAGGCGGACATTGTAGGGAACAAGTCTGACAAGATGAAGGCGGATGAACCTGCTGGCCCGCTGGCTGCGGCATCCCCTGGCGCCATCACGCCAGCTCCACCCGATTGCGTCCCAGATGCTTGGCCTGATAGAGGGCGAGATCGGTGCGCTGGAGCAGGGCATCCACCCCCTCCCCGCTCTGGCTGATACCCAGGGCAAGGCTCACGGTGAATCTTACCCCGTCACCTGAGACCAGCTCTTCGGTCGCGCACCTTATCTGCTCCGCCAGCGCACGGGCCTTGTCGCCCGTCATGCCGGGCAGCCAGATGGCAAACTCCTCTCCCCCAAGGCGCGCCACCACCCCATCCAATGGGCAGAGCTGGCGCAGCAGGGTGCTGAATTCACGCAGCACATTGTCGCCGATGGCGTGGCCATAGCGATCGTTGATCAGCTTGAAGTGATCGAGATCCAGCAGCAGGAGCGGCGTCCCCTCCTCTCCGTGCGCCTCCAGCACGGCGCGAAACGCCCGGCGATTGGAGAGCCCGGTCAGCTCGTCTGACATGGCGAGGGAGGAGAGCCGCATCTGGGTGCCATACATCTGCTGCACCATCAGCAGCACACCCCAGGCCGAGGCCAGCATGCCGATCGTGCGCAGGCTGTCTTCCACCGTGGAGAGCCACCAGGGCTGGAAATAGACCTCATCCATCAGATCGATGACGCCGGAGACGAGCCAGAGGGTCAGCCCGCCGGTGAGGGAGAGATAGGTTCTCAAGGTGATCTGGGCACACTGCACCACCCAGAACATGAACAGCAGGGTCAGCACGTTGAGCGCTTCGGCCAGAGCCCCGACGGTATAGAGGTTGTGCTCTGCCAGGGGATCAAAGCTGACCCCGGCCAGGATCCCCGTCAGCAGCAGCAGACAGGGCAGGCTCACCAGCGCGAGACGACGGCAGGGAGGAAGCGAGAAGAACCGGGCGGGGTGAACGGATAACCTGAGGGGAGTCTTCATCATGTTTTGGGCTCCAAGCGCGTATGTCTTCTATCCCGAATGGCAGCCGTTGGCTGCCATCGCCAGCGAACCCCGACGGCATTCCTGGTGGCAAATCACTGATATTGTGGGCCGATTTTTCCATAAAAAACAATCCCCTCACCATATGGGTCAGGGGATTGTTGCAACGGGGACGGCGCGATCTGCCGTGACATCGGGGTGGGCGGCCCTTCCCTGCTCGCCCTCACGGCGAGCGGGCCGTGCAGCCTCAGGCGCTCTGGCGCAGGGCCTGATGCTGGGCGGCGCCGTTGATCACCGCCTGCAGGGAGGCGTTGACCACGTCGCGACCGACGGCGACGCCACACATCCGGGTGCCCTCGACGCTCAGCAGCACATAGGCGGCGGCGCGGGATTCGGTGCCGGCGGTGAGCGCATGCTCGGAGTAATCCAGCACATCGATGTGCATGCCGGTCTGACGCTGCCAGCCGTTGACCAGGGCCGTGATGGCACCCTCCCCTTCACCGCACAGTTGCAGGGTGCCGTGGGGGGTCTGCAACTCCAGGCGCAGGCTCTCCTGACTGTCATGACCGAGCTGGAAGCGCCCGATGCGATAGCCGTGGGCCGGCTCAAGATAGTGCTGCTCGAACAGGGTGCGGATCTGCTCCGGGCTGATTTCGCTGCTGCTCGCCTCAGCCTCGGCCTGCACCCGGCGGCTGAAGTCGATTTGCAGCCAGCGCGGCAGTTGCAGACCGAGGTCACGCTCCAGCAGATAGGTCACCCCTCCCTTGCCGGACTGGCTGTTGATGCGGATCACCGCCTCGTAGCTGCGACCAAGATCGGCAGGGTCGATGGGCAGGTAAGCCACGTCCCAGTAGTGATCCGGTTTTTCTGCCGCGAGAGACTTGCGGATGGCGTCCTGGTGGCTGCCGGAAAACGCCGTGTAGACCAGCTCGCCGGCATAGGGGTGGCGCGGGTGCAGGGCAATCTGGGTGCAGGCCCCCACGGTGGCGACGATGGCATCCATGTCAGACAGGTCCAGCTCGGGGTCAATCCCCTGGCTGTAGAGGTTCATGGCCATGGTGACGATGTCCATGTTGCCGGTGCGCTCCCCGTTGCCGAGCAGGGTGCCCTCGATGCGATCCGCCCCCGCCAGCACCGCCAGCTCGGCGGCGGCCACCCCGCAGCCTCTGTCGTTGTGGGTGTGGATGGAGATGCTCACCTCGGATCGCGCCTTGAGGTGTCGGCAGAACCACTCCACCTGATCCGCAAACACGTTGGGGGTGCTCACCTCCACCGTGGCGGGGAGGTTCAGGATCATGGGACGGGCAGCGGCACGCCACTCGTCGATGACGGCGTCACACACCTCGACGGCGAACTCCACCTCGGTACTGCTGAAACTCTCCGGGGAATACTGGAAACTCCACTCGGTGTCCGGATTGCGGGCCGCATACTCCCGCACCCAGCGCGCCCCCTGCACGGCGATGGCCTTGACCCCGTCCTTGCCTGAGTTGAACACATAGTTGCGCTGGGTCGGGTTGACCGAGTTGTAGACGTGGACGATGGCCCGCTTCGCCCCCTTGAGGGCCTCGAAGGTGCGGGCGATCAGATCTTCCCGGGCCTGCACCAGCACCTGGATGGTGACGTCATCGGGGATGAGGTTGCGCTCGATGAGTTCGCGCACAAAATCGAAGTCGGGCTGGGAGGCCGCCGGGAAACCCACCTCGATGTGCTTGAAGCCGATGTGGGTCATCAGCGCCCACATTTGCAGCTTCTGGGCCACCGTCATGGGCTCGACCAGCGCCTGGTTGCCATCGCGCAGGTCCACGGCGCACCAGAGCGGTGCCCGCTCCAGTACCCGGTTGGGCCACTGGCGATCCGCCAGGTTGATCACGGGGGCACGGCGGTATTTGCGATGATCGAAGCTCATATTCAGATTCCCTTGACGGATGGGCGAGGCGCCGGACGACCGGGCCGACAGGCGGGTGGGGCAAGGAGGGGAAGCGGGTTGGTGCGGTAACACCGTCCCTGACGAGTCGCGCGGCGGTAACCCCGCGACCGGTTTTCCTGCGGCCCCCGTCGGTCACCGGGGCCGGCCACGGCAGCCGGATCGGGCTGCGGGCGCTGATCCTCTCGCACGCCACCTTTTGGTGTGTCGGCGCAGACGACCTTGTTTGTATGAGCACCCAGTATAGGGATATCGTGGGGGCGAGAGATTGCGAAGATTGCACCCCACCGAGCCAATTGAGCAATGTTGATGCAGTGAATGTCCAATAACGGGGTGAGTCTCACCATCCCTGATGGATTATTCGCCATCTCACCCATCTTCCTTGAAGGCGTTTCCCCGGAAGTGGCAGGGCACAGGCAATAAAAAACCCCGCCGTTGCTGGCGGGGTTTGCGTGCATCGAGCGGGCAGCGTGCTGCCGGAGCTCTTAGCGGTTGTTCACCTTCTCGTGCAGCTCCTGCACCGAGTTCACATTGGCGGTGGCATCGACACTGATGGCCATGCAGGTGGCGAAGGCCGCGTGCAGCGTGGTGGTGTAGGCCACCTTGTGCTGCAGGGCGCCACGGCGCAGCTGCTTGGAGTCCTCGATGGCCTGACGACCCTCGGCGGTGTTGACGATGTAGGTGTACTCGCCATTCTTGATGCGATCCAGAATGTGCGGACGACCCTCGTGCACCTTATTGACCAGACGCGGGTTGATGCTCGCCTCGCCCAGAGTCACGGCGGTGCCGTGGGTGGCGTCGAGGTCATAGCCCAGCTCCAGCAGCTTGGCGGCCAGGTTGACCACCCGCTCCTTGTCGCCGTGGCGAACGGACAAGAGGGCGCGACCTTCGCTCGGTACCTGGTGACCGGCACCCAGCTGCGCCTTGGCATAGGCCTCGGCGAAGCTGCTGCCCACCCCCATGACTTCACCGGTGGAGCGCATTTCCGGCCCCAGCAGCGGGTCCACACCCGGGAACTTGGCGAACGGCAGTACCACTTCCTTCACCGAGTAGTAGGGCGGGATGATCTCGGTGGTGAAGCCCTGTTCTTTCAGGCTCTGACCGGCCATGACGCGGGCGGCAATCTTGGCCAGCGGGGCACCGGTGGCCTTGGAGACGAAGGGCACGGTACGGGCGGCACGGGGGTTCACCTCGATGAGGTAAATCTCGTTGTCTTTCACCGCGAACTGCACGTTCATCAAGCCCACCACGCCGAGTTCCAGCGCCAGCTTGCGCACCTGCTCGCGCATCTCGTCCTGAATGGCCTTGGACAGGGTGTAGGGCGGCAGGGAGCAGGCGGAGTCACCGGAGTGGATACCGGCCTGTTCGATGTGCTCCATGATGCCGCCGATGACCACGTCAACGCCGTCGCAGATGGCGTCCACGTCCACCTCGGTGGCGTCGTCCAGGAAGCGGTCCAGCAGCACCGGCGACTCGTTGGAGACGCTCACTGCCTCGGCGAAGTAGCGGCGCAGGTCCTGCTCGTCATAGACGATTTCCATGGCGCGGCCACCCAGCACGTAGGAGGGGCGAACCACCAGCGGATAGGTGATGCGCGTGGCCAGTTGCACGGCCTGCTCCAGGGCGGTGACGGTGCCGTTTTCCGGCTGCTTGAGCCCCAGGCGCTCGACGGCGGACTGGAAGCGCTCGCGATCTTCCGCGCGGTCGATGGCATCCGGGCTGGTACCAATCACCGGCACGCCGTTGGCTTCCAATGCCCGCGCCAGTTTCAGTGGAGTCTGGCCGCCGTACTGGACGATGACGCCCTTGGGCTGCTCGACCCGCACGATTTCCAGCACATCTTCCAGGGTCACCGGCTCGAAGTAGAGACGGTCCGAGGTGTCGTAGTCGGTGGAGACGGTTTCCGGGTTGCAGTTGACCATGATGGTCTCGTAACCGTCTTCGCGCAGGGCCAGGGCCGCGTGTACGCAGCAGTAGTCGAACTCGATGCCCTGACCGATACGGTTCGGGCCGCCACCGATGACCATGATCTTGTCGCGGTTGGTGGGGTTGGCCTCGCACTCCTCGTCGTAGCTGGAGTACATGTAGGCGGTGTTGGTAGCGAACTCGGCCGCGCAGGTATCGACCCGCTTGTAGACCGGGAAGATGTTGTGGCGGGCACGCAATTTACGCACTTCCCCTTCGGCCACGCCGAGGATCTTGGCCAGACGGGCGTCGGCAAAGCCCTTGCGCTTGAGGGCGCGCAGGAAGTCGGCGTCGAGACCGGCCATGCCGCGCTCTTTCACCTGCTCTTCCAGTTTCACCAGCTCTTCAATCTGCACCAGGAACCAGGGGTCAATCTTGGTCAGCTTGAACACGCCGTCCATGGAGAGGCCGGCGCGGAAGGCGTCGGCGATGTAGAAGATGCGCTCGGCACCGGCATCCTGCAGCTCGTGACGGATGCGGGTCAGGGAGTCGGGGGCGTTCAGGTCAACCATGGGATCGAAGCCGGTCTTGCCGGTCTCGAGGCCACGCAGGGCCTTGTGCAGGGACTCCTGGAAGTTGCGGCCGATGGCCATTACTTCGCCGACGGACTTCATCTGGGTGGTCAGACGGTCGTTGGCGCCAGCAAACTTCTCAAAGTTGAAGCGCGGCACCTTGGTCACCACGTAGTCGATGGCCGGCTCGAAGGAGGCCGGGGTGCGACCGCCGGTGATGTCGTTCATCAGCTCGTCCAGGGTGTAACCGATGGCGAGCTTGGCGGCGATCTTGGCGATGGGGAAGCCGGTCGCCTTGGAGGCCAGCGCAGAGGAGCGCGACACCCGCGGGTTCATCTCGATGATGACCATGCGGCCGTCTTTGGGGTTGATGCCGAACTGGACGTTGGAACCGCCGGTCTCGACGCCGATCTCGCGCAGCACCGCCATGGAGGCGTTGCGCATGATCTGGTACTCCTTGTCGGTCAGCGTCTGGGCTGGCGCGACCGTGATGGAGTCACCGGTGTGGATGCCCATGGGGTCGAAGTTTTCGATGGCGCAGACGATGATGCAGTTGTCGTTGCGATCCCGCACCACTTCCATCTCGTACTCTTTCCAGCCGATGAGCGACTCGTCGATGAGCAGCTCCTTGGTCGGGGAGAGATCCAGACCGCGCTCGCAGATCTCCACGAACTCTTCGGTGTTGTAGGCGATGCCGCCGCCCGAGCCACCCATGGTAAAGGAGGGACGGATGATGCAGGGGAAGCCTACCATCTGCTGCACGCCCCAGGCCTCTTCCATGTTGTGGGCGATGCCGGCACGGGGGCACTCGAGACCGATGCTGCGCATGGCCTTGTCAAAGCGGGAGCGATCCTCGGCCTTGTCGATGGCGTCGGCGGTGGCGCCGATCATCTCGACACCGAACTCCTTGAGCACGCCATGCTGCTCCAGCGCCAGGGCGCAGTTCAGCGCAGTCTGACCACCCATGGTGGGCAGGATGGCGTCCGGGCGCTCTTTCTTGATGATCTCGCGCACCACTTCCCAGGTGATGGGCTCGATGTAGGTGGCGTCGGCCATCTCCGGGTCGGTCATGATGGTGGCCGGGTTGGAGTTCACCAGGATGACGCGGTAGCCCTCTTCTTTCAGGGCCTTGCACGCCTGGGCGCCGGAGTAGTCGAATTCGCAGGCCTGACCGATGACGATGGGGCCGGCGCCGAGGATCAGGATGCTCTGTAGGTCGTTACGTTTTGGCATGGCTCTCTTTATCCTCTTAGGCGCGATACTGCTTAATCAATTCAATAAAGTGGTCGAACAGACCGGCACAATCGTGCGGGCCCGGGCTCGCTTCGGGGTGACCCTGGAAGCTGAAGGCCGGACGGTCGGTGCGATGGATGCCCTGGAGCGACCCATCGAACAGGGAGACGTGGGTGGCACGCAGGCACTCGGGCAGGGTCTGCTCGTCCACTGCAAAGCCGTGGTTCTGGGCGGTGATCATCACGGTGTTGTCGTCCAGACTCTTCACCGGGTGGTTGGCACCGTGGTGGCCGAACTTCATCTTGATGGTCTTGGCGCCGGAGGCCAGGCCCAGCAACTGGTGGCCCAGGCAGATACCGAACACAGGGGTGCTGGTATCAAGGAAAGCCTTGATAGCTTCGATGGCGTAGTCGCACGGCTCGGGGTCGCCGGGGCCGTTGGAGAGGAAGATGCCATCCGGGTTCATCGCCAGTACCTCGGCGGCCGGGGTCTTGGCCGGCACCACGGTCAGGCGGCAGCCACGGTCCACCAGCATGCGCAGGATGTTGCGCTTCACGCCGAAGTCGTAGGCCACCACGTGGTATTTCAGCTCATCGGCCGCCGGGGTGACGTGACCCTTGCCGAGCTGCCAGCTGCCTTCAGTCCAGCTGTAGGATTCGCTCACGGTCACTTCCTTGGCCAGGTCCATCCCCTTCAAACCGGGGAAGGCGCGGGCCTGTTCGAGGGCATGGGCTTCATCGAGCTGCTTGCCGGCCAGGATGCAACCGGCCTGGGCGCCTTTTTCACGCAGGATGCGGGTCAGCTTGCGGGTGTCGATGTCGGCGATGCCAACGATGTTGTGAGACTTGAGGTAATCGGAGAGGGATTGCTGATTGCGGAAGTTGGAGGCCAGTATCGGAAGGTCCCGGATGATGAGGCCCTGAGCATGGACCTGACTGGACTCTTCATCTTCGCTGTTGGTGCCGGTGTTGCCTATATGGGGGTAAGTGAGGGTAACGATCTGACGGGAATAGGAGGGATCTGTGAGGATTTCCTGATAACCCGTCATCGACGTGTTGAAAACCACTTCACCAACGGAACATCCCTCGGCGCCTATCGACACGCCTTTGAACACAGTTCCATCTTCCAGCACTAGCAATGCAGTGTGATTCAAGACAACCTCCAGTTATTTAGCTTTAAATTCAGCAATTTACCTGGGTGTTGCGGGCTCGGTTCCGGTCTTTGACAGGACTCGAACCCGGCAGATTTCTGGCAAATTGGGCGCATTCTACTTAAAAACGATCTCATTTCAACGTCTTTTCTCGTTTGAAATGCATCTAAATTCAATAAACAAGCAACATTACCCATTATCTATGCACTCACTCGCTTTGCAACCCCCTCTTCAAAAAGAAAAGCCAAACACAGACCACAAAGCGGCACCCGACGCCATGCAACGCACAAAAATCCATATTTATCACTTAATAAACAGCAAGATAGAAAATTAAAAAACAAACAACACAACAGCAAAAACACCATTTGAAGCCAGAAAAGTGAACGCAAAGAATAGAAAACGTTTTTCCTAGATTGCATTTTTAGTCTATTTCACATCAGGGCAAAATGCCCCCCGCAGGGGAATATTGAGACCCAAACCCGTTACCCCTTGATGACATTTTTGTCGCAAGAGGGTGGCAGGCTTGTAAGAATGGCAGGATTTAGCGAGGTTCACTCAAAAAGCGATGATTAAGGCTCATTTCTACAAAAAAGTGACAAAAAACCCCGGCGGACCGGGGTTTGGCAACCAGTACGAGAGTCTGCACTCCCCCTGAAGACGGTTTATTTCAGACCGAGCACATCCTGCATGTCATAGAGACCAGCCCCTTGCTGGCCGAGCCACTTGCCCGCCCGCACTGCACCGTTGGCGAAGGTCAGACGGCTGGAAGCCTTGTGGCTGATCTCGACCCGCTCGCCGATGTCGGCGAACATGACGGTGTGCTCCCCCACCAGATCGCCGGCGCGGATGGTGGCAAAGCCGATGGTGTTGCGATCCCGCTCACCGGTGATCCCCTCACGGCCATAGACGGCGCACTCTTTCAGATCCCGGCCCAGGGTTTTCGCCACCACTTCCCCCATGGAGAGCGCGGTGCCGGACGGTGCATCCACCTTGTGTCTGTGGTGCCCCTCGATGATCTCGATGTCGGTGTACTCCCCCATCACCCTGGCCGCCTGCTCCAACAGCTTGAACACCAGGTTGACCCCGACCGAGTAGTTGGAGGCGAAGACGATGCCGATCTGCTTGCCCGCCTCGTGCAGGGCCGCCTTGCCCGCCTCGTTAAAGCCGGTGGTGCCGATCACCATCCGCTTGCCATGCGCCAGTGCAAAGGCGAGGTTCGCCAGGGTCACCTCGGGGCGGGTGAAGTCGATGATGAGATCGAATTCGTCCTTCACCTTCTCCAGACTGTCGCTGATGATGACGCCAAGGCGCCCCAGGCCGTTGAGTTCACCCGCATCCAGACCGATCACGGCAGAGCCCGGTCGTTCCAGCGCCGCTCCCACCACCACGCCCTCGGCGTTGGCGATAGCCTCCAGCAACACCTTGCCCATACGACCATTACAGCCCATCACGGCCACACGGATCGGATTGTCCATCTCCACCCTCTCATCTCTTTATTATGGAAAGAGACCGTTTTACCAGCCCGCGTCCCCTTTGAAAAGCCCGATCTGGCCCGCCAAACCACCCCGACATTTAAACGATAAATTCAATAAAAACAGAATAAATAACGAAATAACCAGACAAGTCAGAATCACGAAGCAAAAAGCCCTATCCATCTGGACGGCTATCTTGACCCGGGCGGGCCGACTCACTACTGTTGGCCCCCCATGGTGGCAGGATGCCCGCCCTGTGCCCGCCCTGGAGGCGCCACAGGCAACGACAGGAGGTCATTGTTCAAGTTTCGAGGAACACATGATCCAGACCCAACCCCGTGCCAGAGCCCTGCTGCCCCTTCTGGTCTTTCTTGCCCTCTTCATCGGTACCGGTACCTGGCTGACCCTGCAGGGGGTCGAGTTCGCCTTCTACCAGCTCCCCGCCCCCGTTGCCGCCCTGCCCGCCGTCATGCTGGCCCTGCTGATGGGACGCGAGGGGTTCAACAAGAACCTCGAGACCTTCTTCAAGGGGGTGGGCGAGAGCAACATCATGGCCATGTGCCTCATCTATTTGCTGGCGGGCGCCTTCGCCACCGTGGCCAAGGCCACCGGCGGGGTGGATGCCACGGTCGCCCTCGGCCTCTCCCTCATTCCGGGCTGGTGCCTGCTGCCGGGGCTCTTCCTCATCTCTGCCTTCATTGCCACCGCCATGGGTACCTCCATGGGCACCATCGGCGCCGTGGCACCGGTGGCGCTGGGCGTCGCCCAGGCCGCCGGCATCGATCCGATGCTGATGGCGGGGACCATCCTCTCCGGCGCCATGTTCGGGGACAATCTCTCCATCATCTCAGACACCACCATCGCCGCCACCCGCAGCCAGGGCTGCGAGATGAAGGACAAGTTTCGCGAGAACATCAAGATTGCCGCCCCCGCCGCCGTGCTGGTGATCCTGCTCTATCTGGTGCTGGGCTCCACCGGTGAAGCGCCGGCCCCCACCGCCGAGGCGGACTTGCTCAAGGTCGCCCCCTATCTGCTGATCCTGGTGCTGGCCCTCTCTGGCATGAACGTCTTCATGGTACTGGGGCTCGGCATCCTGGCGGCCGGTGGCGTGGGGCTGCTTGGCAGCTACTCTCTCGGCCAGTTCAGCAAGGACATCTATCAGGGCTTTACCAGCATGCAGGAGATCTTCCTGCTCTCCATGCTCATCGGCGGTCTGGGTGCCCTGATGGAACGCCAGGGGGGGCTCGCCTGGATAAGTGAGCGCATCGCCGCCCTGATTGCCCGCTTCACCCGCCACCACGATGGCGAACAGAACGAGAAGGCGGCCGAGCTCGGCATCGCCGGCGTGGTGAGCCTCACCAACCTGTGCACCGCCAACAACACCGTGGCCATCATAGTCGCGAGCAAGGTGGCCAGGGATCTGGCGGACCATCACGGGGTCACCCCGCGCCGCGCCGCCTCCATGCTGGACATCTTCTCCTGCGTGGTACAGGGGCTCATCCCCTGGGGCGCCCAGGCGCTGCTGCTGGGTTCCATCTTCGCCCTCTCGCCGATCCTGGTCGTGAGCATGAGCTTCTACCCCATGGCGCTGGCCCTGGCCGCCATCGTGGCCGTCTTCCTCAAGCACCAGATGGGGGCAGTGGCTCCCGCCCCCCACCGTTCCTGACGCCCGACCTCAGGGGCCGCCCGGCTGGCGGCCCCGCCATCGGCTTTTCATCCCGTCGGCCCCTTGCTAAGGTAGCGCCAGCCCACCTTTGCCCAGGAGTCCCCATGCCGGATACCCAACCCGAACGCCAGAACCTGCGCCAGCTCATTCGCCAGCGCAGAAAAAGCCTGAGCCAGGCCGAGCAGCAGGCGGCGGCCCAACAGCTGGTCGAACGCTTCCAGGAACACCCCGGCATCCTCGCGGCCAGGCGCATCGCCCTCTATCTGGCCAACGACGGGGAGCTCGATCCCCTGCCCGCCATCCACTGGCTGTGGGCCCGGCAAAAGGAGGTCTACCTGCCGGTGCTACACCCCTTCACCCCGGGTCACCTGCTCTTCTTGCGCTACACCGCCACCACCCCCATGACCCGCAACCGCTACGGCATCGCCGAGCCCGAGCTCGACGTGCAGCAGGTGCTGCCCCACAGCATGCTGGACATCATCTGCACCCCGCTGGTGGCCTTCGATGAGGCTGGCAACCGCCTCGGCATGGGGGGCGGCTACTACGATCGCACCCTCGCCTGCTGGCACGAGCACCAGCTCGGCCCAAGACCCCTGGGGCTCGCCCACGACTGCCAGCAGGTGGATGCCGTCCCCCGGGAGCAGTGGGACGTGCCGCTCCCCCAGATCATCACCCCCAGCCGCAGCTGGCACTTTGCCTGATCAGACGGGGCGCCCCCTTCGGTTCAATAAACAGGCAAACGATTTACATCTTGGGGATTTTTGCGCCGGAACGTGAGCACCATGGTCGCTCTGGGGGGGATGCTTGGATATAATGCGCCCGCTTTTTCCATAAGGATCCATCATGACTCAAGATGAAATGAAGAAGGCGGCCGGTTGGGCTGCGCTCAAATACGTGGTACCCGGCACCATCGTCGGGGTGGGCACCGGCTCTACCGTCAATCACTTCATCGACGCACTGGCGACCATGAAAGACCAGATCAAGGGCGCGGTGTCGAGCTCCATCGCCTCCACCGAGCGCCTCAAGGGTCTCGGCATCCCGGTGTTTGACCTCAACGACATCGATGCCCTCTCCGTCTACGTGGATGGCGCCGACGAGATCAACGCCAGCCGCGACATGATCAAGGGGGGCGGCGCCGCCCTGACCCGCGAGAAGATCGTCGCCGCCGTGGCCGACCAGTTCATCTGCATCATCGACAATACCAAGACCGTCGACGTGCTGGGCACCTTCCCCCTGCCGGTGGAAGTGATCCCCATGGCCCGCGAATACGTGGCCCGCGAGATCCGCGCCCTTGGCGGCAACCCGGTGTGGCGTGAAGGGGTGGTGACCGACAACGGCAACATCATCCTGGACGTCAAGGGCATGGCCATCACCGATGCCAAGGCTCTTGAAACCCGCCTCAACAGCATCGTGGGCGTGGTCACCAACGGCCTGTTCGCCCACCGTGGCGCCGACGTTGTGCTGATCGGCACCCCCGAGGGTGTGATCACCAACTAAGGCCCGCTCCCCGGACCTCTCCCTCCGGGCAAGCCCCCGCCCAGGTCAGTCAATCTGACTGCCCCAAATGGACAACGGCGCCTCATGGCGCCGTTTCTGGTTATCCCTCAATGGCTTGTAGCAGCACATCTGCAACAATCGTTGATAACTTCAAAGAATTTGACTTTCGTCACAAATATTCCCTCTCCCAAACGTTTTTGCTACTTTACGGTTTTCTTCACACTGCAAGCCTGAACGCATTTTTCAAAACAATAGAGGGAACGTCATGACAGCCAAGTTTTCGCTGGACAAGGATAAGATCAAGGTACTGCTGCTGGAGGGAGTCCATCCCAACACGGTGGAGACCTTTCGGGCAGCCGGCTACACCAATGTGGAATATCTGAAGACGTCCCTGTCGGAAGAGGAGTTGATCGAGCGCATTCGTGACGTGCATTTCGTGGGCCTGCGTTCACGCACCCAGATCACCGAGAAGGTGCTGGATGCTGCCACCAAGCTGGTGGCCATCGGCTGCTTCTGCATCGGCACCAACCAGGTCTCCCTCGACGCCGCTCACGTGCGCGGCATCCCCGTCTTCAACGCCCCCTTCTCCAACACCCGCTCCGTGGCCGAACTGGTACTGGGGGAGATCCTGCTGCTGCTGCGCGGCATTCCCGAGAAGAACGCCAAGTGCCATCGCGGCGTCTGGGAGAAGCTGGCCAACCGCAGCGTCGAAGCCCGCGGCAAGAAGCTCGGCATCATCGGCTACGGCCACATCGGCACCCAGCTTGGCATCATCGCCGAGATGATCGGCATGAAGGTCTATTACTACGACATCGAGAACAAGCTCTCCCTTGGCAACGCCATCCAGGTGCCGAACCTGGTGGAGCTGCTCAACATGTCTGACGTCATCAGCCTGCACGTACCGGAAACCGCCTCCACCAAGGATCTCATCGGTGCAGAGCAACTGCGCATGATGAAACCGGGCGCCATCTTCATCAACGCCTCCCGCGGCACCGTGGTGGACATCGACGCCCTGGCCGACGTCATCAAGAGCGGCCACCTCTCCGGCGCCGCCATCGACGTCTTCCCGGTGGAGCCCAAGTCCAACGACGAGGAGTTCCTCACCCCGCTGCGCGGCCTGGACAACGTGATCCTGACCCCCCACATCGGCGGCTCCACCCAGGAAGCCCAGGAGAACATCGGTCTGGAAGTGGCCAACAAGCTGGTCAAATACTCCGACAACGGCTCCACCCTCTCCGCGGTCAACTTCCCGGAAGTCTCCCTGCCCGGCCACAAGGGCTCCAGCCGCCTGCTGCACATTCACCGCAACCAGCCCGGCGTGATGAACCAGATCAACCAGATCTTCGCCGACGAGGGGATCAACATCGCCGGTCAGTACCTGCAGACCAGCAGCGAGATCGGTTACGTAGTCATCGACGTCGAAACCGAGCACAGCGAGAAGGCCCTGGCCCGTCTCAAAGAGATCAATGGCACCATCCGTGCCCGGATCCTGCACTGATAAGCCCTTATCTGCGCAGTAAAAAGCCCGTCGTGATGACGGGCTTTTTTATGTCAGAAGAAAGCTTGCTCTCGCAACCTACCACCAGCCCAGCAGGTTGCGGCCCACCAGGGCGCCCCACACCAGGGCATTGAGGGCCAGGGCGATGAAGACGGCGGCGGAGCCCAGATCCTTGGCGCGGCCCGAGAGTTCGTGATGCTCGGAGCCGATGCGATCCACTACCGCCTCCACGGCGGAGTTGAGTACCTCGACGATCACCACCAGCCAGCTGATACAGACGAGCAGCAGGATCTCGTTGAGGGAGTCACCTATCCAGAATGCCAGCGGCATCAGCAGCAGGATGAGCAGCAGCTCCTGGCGGAAGGCGGCCTCGTTGATCCAGGCCGATTTGAGACCTTTCATGCTGTAACCGGTTGCGTTGATGATGCGGGTGATCCCGGTCGCGCCTGGCTTTGCCACGATAACTACCTCATTTGAAATGGCTTTTGGGTTCACATCCTATCAGAGCCGCCCAAGGTTTCCATCGGGTGACTTTTGCTTTATTTTATTCCCTTGCATTTTGGCATCCCGCCCACCTTATCCACTCGAGAATTGAGTCGTATGTCCATTCACACCGATGAATTGCGCACCCGTCGCCTGGAGGCCCTGATCACCCCCAGCGAGCTGGCGCACGCCTTCCCGTTAACCGACACCATCGCCCAGAACCTGCTGGATGCCCGCCGCCAAGTGGAAGCCATTCTGTCCGGTGAGGATCAGCGCCTGCTGGTCATCGTCGGCCCCTGCTCCATCCACGATCCCGCCGCCGCCCACGAATACGCTCTGCGTCTGAACACCCTGCGTGAAGAGTACAAAGAGAGCCTGTGCATCGTGATGCGCACCTACTTCGAGAAGCCACGTACCATCGTCGGCTGGAAGGGGCTCATCAATGATCCGCGCCTGGACGGCAGTTTCGACGTCAATGAAGGGCTCAAACTGGCCCGCAAACTGCTGGTGGACATCAACGAGACCGGCATGCCCACCGCCACCGAGTTCCTCGACATGGTGACCGGCCAGTACATCAGCGATCTCATCACCTGGGGCGCCATCGGCGCGCGCACCACCGAGTCCCAGGTTCACCGGGAGATGGCCTCCGCCCTCTCCTGCCCGGTGGGGTTCAAGAACGGCACCGACGGCAACACCCGCATCGCCATCGATGCGGTGCGCGCCGCCCGTCACAGCCACATCTTCTACTCCCCGGACAAGGACGGCAAGATGACCATCTACCGCACCGCCGGCAACCCCTACGGCCACGTGATCCTGCGCGGCGGCCACAGGCCCAACTACGACACCGCCAGCATCGACGAGGCGTGCGAGGCTCTGGCCCAGGTGGGCCTGCCTGAGCGCCTGGTGGTGGACTTCAGCCACGGCAACAGCATGAAGGATCACCGCCGCCAACTGCTGGTGGCCCAGGATATCTGCGATCAGCTGCGCCGCGGCCGCACCGGCATCGCCGGCATCATGGCCGAGAGCTTCCTGGTGGAAGGGCGTCAGGACGTGGAGAACGGCTGTGCCGCCACCTTCGGCCAGAGCATCACCGATGCCTGTCTGTCGTGGAGTGACACCGAAACCCTGCTGGCCATGCTGGCAGAAGCCGCCCAGGTGCGGCTGGAGAAAACCCGCCAGGGTTAACGGCTGCGCCATCATCCTTCGGCCAGAGCATCACCGATGCCTGTCTGTCGTGGAGTGACACCGAAACCCTGCTGGCCATGCTGGCAGAAGCCGCCCAGGTGCGGCTGGACAAGCTGGGCTGAACAGCGAATAAAAGCAAAGGGGCCAGTATTCCTGATACTGGCCCCTTATTCTTGCAGGCGGCCGATTACGCTTCGCTAATCGCCCCTACAAACGCTATCTCTCCTCTGCGCCCCGTTCTCAAAGACTCGGCATAAACCAGGTGCGGCCGGCCGCCTCGATACGATCGGTACGGATCTGGAACACCCGCTCCAGCAGCGCCTCGTCGATGATCCCGACGTCCCCTTCCCCCACCACGCGGCCCTGTTGCAGGCAGAGCACGCGATCCGCCCAGTCGATGGCCAGATTGATGTCGTGGATGGCCACCACCACCAGCAATCCCTGCGCGGCCAGTTGCTTGAGCAGTCGCAGCAGCGCCATCTGGTGATGCAGATCCAGCCCCGCCAGGGGTTCGTCCAGCAGCAGCACCCGCCCGGTCGGATTGAGGCTTGGCCACAGTTGCAGCAGGGTGCGGGCGATCAGCACCCGCTGCTGCTCCCCCCCGGACAAGCGGCTGAAGTCCCGTGCCAGCAGAGGAGCCAGTTCCAGGGCGTCGCACACATCCGCTACCGCCTGCGCCTGGGCATCGGGGCCCCCCTCCTCCAGCCCCAGGCTCAGCACCTGGAACACCGGGATGTGGAACAGCTGGGGCTGGCGCTGGGGCAGCATGGCGCGCCGCATTGCAAGCTCGGGCCAGCTCAGGGTCGTGATGGCCTCTCCCCCCAGCAAGACGGCGCCATCGGCGGGCAGCAGGCCCGCCAGGGCCCCGAGCAGGGAGGACTTGCCGCTGCCGTTGGGGCCGAGCAGGGCCACCAGCTGACCACCGGACCAGGCCAGATCCAGGGGGGCGAGGCGATGGGGGATGGCCAGGGCGCGGGCCTCCAGCCGCCAGGGGGCGGGATCAGCGGGACACATCGGCATCTTGCCTCAGCAGCAGATAGATAAAGAGCGGGGCGCCCACCGAGGCGGTGATGACCCCGATGGGCAGTTCACCGGCGTGCAGCGCCGAGCGGGCCACCAGATCGGCCCCGAGCAGCAGGGCGCCGCCCCCCAGCGCCGAGGCGGGCAGCAGGAAGCGCTGATCGCTGCCACCGCACAGGCGCAGCAGGTGAGGCACCACCAGGCCGACGAAGCCGATGACGCCGCACAGGGAGACCGCCACCCCGGTGAGCAGACAGACCGCCAGCACCAGGCGTACCCGCATGCTGTCCACGTTCAGCCCCATAAGGCGGGCCTGGGTCTCCCCCAGCAGCAGTTGTTGCAGTGCCCGCCCCTGCCAGCAGAGCCAGCCGAGGGTGAGGGGCAGCACCAGCCACCACCAGGCGAGCTGCTGGCTGCCGTAGGCGAGGCTGCCCATCATCCAGAACATGAATTCCCGCAAGGCGCCGTCGTCGGCGAAATACATCAGCCAGGTCATGGCCGCATTGGTGAGGATGCCGATGGCGACCCCGAACAGCAGCAGCCGCCCATGGCCGAGCCGTGCCCGGCGTGCGAGACGGATGAGCAGCATGGTCACCACCAGGGCACCGCCAAAGGCCGCCAGCGACAGCCCCCAGCCCGGCAGATAGAGCCCGAGCCCCTTGGCCACCGCCATCGCCACCATGGCGGCGAGGCCAGCGCCGCTCGAGACGCCGAGCAGGCCGGGTTCCGCCACCGGGTTGTGCAGCATCACCTGGAGCACGGCACCGCCGCAGGCAAGGGAGGCCCCCGCCAGCAGGGCCAGCAGGGCGCGCGGCAGGCGCAGCTCCAGCAGGATGCGCAGCTCCAGATCCCCCAGCGGCTGCCAGGGCAGCAGCACGAACTCCCCGAGGGCGAGGGAGAGCAGGAACAGGGCCAGGGTCAGCAACGACAGCAGGAGCAGCCAGCGGCGCTGCCAGCGCTGCTGGCGACGGATGAGAGCGAGATACACGGGATCCCCAAGAAGCGAGGCCCGCCGGGGGGCAGGCAGGAAAGCTGCATGATAACAGCGCGTTACCACCCAAGGTCAAGGCTGGTAGGGCTTGGCCAGCGCCGCTATCTCGCCGCTCTCCACCATGGCTTGCAACGCCTGCGCCAGCTTGGGGCCCAGCTCATGGTGGGGTGAGTGCTTGCTCATCCCGAGGTAGAGCACCACCGGGTTGGGGGGCTGGAAGGGCGCCTTGACGAGGCCGGCGTCGTTGCGCTGGCTCAGGGCGTAATCCACCTGGCAGTCGGTCCCTATCATCAGGGGCAGGTGGCCCCGCTCCACCATGCGCTGCAACTGGTCTTCGGTGGGGACCCCGTGCTTGTCGAGCTGGGTGTCGCCATCAAAGGGGGGGAAGTAGGCGGAGTTGAGCACATAGCCTATCTCGCGGCCCCGCAGATCCTCGTAGCGCCTGAGGCCGGCCACGGCGGCGGGCTTGCCATAGAAGGCAGGCCGGCACTGGTAATAGGACGGCTGCAGGTAGTCGATGAAAGCGGCCCGCTCCTCGGTGTGAGCCAGCCCTATCATCAGATCCGCCTGACCGGTCTGCATCTGTTTGAGTGCCCGTCCCCAGGGCACCCGTTTGAGGGTGAGCACAATGCCGCTGCGTGCCTGCAACTGGCGCAGAATGTCGATATCCAGCCCCTGGAAGTCGTCGTTCTCTGCCAGCATGCGAAACGGCGGCCAGACATCGGTGGCCACCGTCAGGGTCGGCGCACCTTGCGCCCAGCAGGCAAACAACAGACAAAGCGCACCCCAGCTTGTCTTGCCCATCCAGCTTTCGCCTTCTTTTGTTACATCCTTGTGAGCTAAAAATACCCTCAAGCACCACTTATGAAAACCCATGGAGTCGAGATAAAATGCATTGATTTAAAAGGAGAACCTAATGAACCCCATCATGACCAGTATCGGCCTGCTCATCTGCAGCAACGTCTTCATGACGTTTGCCTGGTACGCCCATCTCAAGAGCATGAATCACAAACCCTGGATCATCGCCGCCCTGGTGAGCTGGGGGATAGCCCTGTTCGAATACCTGTTGCAGGTGCCCGCCAACCGCATCGGCCACACCGTGCTCTCCGTCGGCCAGCTCAAGATCCTGCAGGAGGTGATCACCCTCACCGTGTTCGTTCCCTTCTCCATCTTCTATCTGAAAGAAGATCTGAAGTGGGACTACCTCTGGGCGGGTCTGTGCATCCTGGGCGCGGTCTTTTTTGTGTTCCGCGAAAAACTGACCGGCGCCTGAGGCTGTACACTCAAGCCATTCATCATCCCCCAGCCCTTTGAGCGACGAGGCCCCTCATGGAATTGAGAGACATGCTGCAGATCCTGGCCAAACAGGACGGTTCCGATCTCTATCTCTCCACCGGCGCCCCCCCCTGCGCCAAGTTCAACGGCGCCCTGCGCCCCCTCACCCAGGAGCCCCTGGGGCCGGGCGAGGTGGCCCGCATCGCCTACGACATCATGGATCTCGAGCAGAAACAGCAGTTCGAGAAAGAGCTGGAGATGAACCTCGCCATCTCCCTGCCCCAGATAGGCCGTTTTCGGGTCAACATCTTCAAGCAGCGCAATGAAGTCTCCCTGGTGGCGCGCAACATCAAGACCGAGATCCCCCGCTTCGAGGATCTCAAACTCCCTCCGGTGCTCCTCGACACCATCATGGAGAAGCGGGGTCTGGTGCTCTTCGTCGGCGGCACGGGGTCCGGCAAGTCCACGTCGCTCGCGGCCCTCATCGATCATCGCAACCGCAACAGCGGCGGCCACATCATCACCATCGAGGATCCGGTGGAGTTCGTCCATCGCCACCAGAAGAGCATCATCAACCAGCGGGAGGTGGGGGTGGATACCCGCAGCTTCCACGCGGCCCTGAAGAACACCCTGCGCCAGGCGCCGGACGTCATCCTCATCGGTGAAATCCGCGATCGGGAGACCATGGAGCATGCCCTCGCCTTCTCGGAAACCGGGCATCTGGCCATCTCCACCCTGCACGCCAACAACGCCAACCAGGCGCTGGATCGCATCATCAACTTCTTCCCGGAAGAGCGCAGACCCCAGCTGCTCAACGACCTTGGCAACAACCTCAAGGCCTTTGTCTCCCAGCGGCTGGTGAAGACCACGGACGGCGGGCGCCGGGCGGCGGTGGAGGTGATGCTCGGAACCCACACGGTGCGCGATCTCATCAAGCGCGGCGAGTTTGGCGGCCTCAAGGAGATCATGGAAAAATCCAGGGCCCTTGGCATGGTGACCTTCGACAGTACTCTGTTCGATCTGGTGGTCGAGGGGGTGATCGGCGAGGAGGAGGCGGTGAAGAACGCGGACTCCCAGAACAACCTGCGCCTCAAGATCAAACTCTGGCGGGAGAAGGGTCAGATAGGCAACAGCGCGGCGGCGAGCGGCTGGAGCCTGGAGCCCACCAAGGACGAGGGCGACCTCTTCTGAGACGGGCCCGGCGGCCACGAAAAAGGGAACCCTTGGGTTCCCTTTTGCATATGGGCAGGCATCACCCCTTCTGGACCAGCCCTATCTGGCCGGGCTCGCACCACTCGAACGTCACCTCTTCGTGCTTGCCGCAGCAGGAGCCGCCACACAGGCGGCTCTCCCGCTTGGCGACGCGCCCCTTGCGCATCCAGACCCCGAGCATGGCCTCTACCGCATCCTCGGAGGTGTGGAAGTGGCGGGCCAGCGCCCGCCGGCTCACCTTCTTGTGCAGGGCCAGATAGTCCCCCAGTTCACGCAGGATCACAGAATACCCTCCCTCTCGGCGCACTCGCCCCTGACCATGAGCCCCTTCACAGGGTCACCACCTTGCGGGCGACGATGTCGCCGTGACGACGCCCCAGCCACCAGAGCAGCACCAGGGAGAGCAGATAGCTCAGGCTCCAGACCAGGCTCTGCGCCGGGTGGGCGGCGAAGGTCGCCAGTTGATAGAAGAGGGTGGCGCACAGGAAGGCGACGTAGTTGCACCAGGCGGCGGTGAACAGGGCCCACTGGCGACCGGTCTCTCGCACCAGAGCCCCCATGGCGGCGGCGCAGGGCATGTAGAGCAGCACGAACAGCAGGTATGCAAAGGCTCCGGCCACGCCGTCGAAGTGGGTCTGCATGTTGCCGTAGGTGGAGGTGTCCACCTCCTGGGCCTCGGCTGCCGCCTGCTTGTCCTCCAGATCCCCCACCTTGATCCCCATGGGATCGGCGGGGTCGATGTCCGCCAGGTTGGCGGGAATGGTGGCCAGCGCCGCTTTCAGGCTGCCCAGCAGGGAGTATTCACTCTCCTCCTCATCACCGGCGCCGCCGGCGTAGAGGCTGTTGAGGGTAGCGACCACCGCCTCCTTGGCAAAGATGCCGGTGAGGATGCCCACCGTGGCCTGCCAGTTGTCGTCCCGCACACCTATGGGATGCAGCACCGGGGTCACGGACTGGCTCAGCTTGCTCAGCACCGAGTTCTCCTGAGCCTGGTTGCCGAAGCTGCCGTCGGTCCCGAGGGAGTTGAGCACGCTCAGCACCGCCACCATCAGGACAATGGTTTTGCCCGCGCCGAAGATGAAGCCCTTGAGTTTCTGCCAGGTGCGCAGCCCCACGTCCACCGGACGGGGCCACTCGTAATCGGGCATCTCCATCACCATGGAGTCGCTCTTGCCCGGCAGCAGGGTGCTGCGCAGGAAGAGGCCGGTGAGCACCGCCACCAGGATGCCGAACAGATAGAGACCGAACACCAGATTCTGCCCCGACTCGGGGAAGAAGGCCACCGCGAACAGGGCGTAGACCGGCAGACGGGCACCGCAGGACATGAAGGGTGCCATGGCCGAGGTCATCAGCCGCTCGCGCTCCGACCCCAGGGTGCGAGTCGCCATCACCGCGGGCACGGTGCAGCCAAAACCCATCAGCATGGGGACGAAGGCCTTGCCGGGCAGACCGAGGCGACGCATCAGGGCATCCACCACGAAGGCGGCGCGAGCCAGATAGCCGGAGCTCTCCAGCACCGCGAGGAAGAGAAAGAGGCAGCCCACCACGGGGATGAAGGTCGCCACCGTCTGCAAACCGGCACCCACGCCGTCCGCGAGCACGGCTCCCAGCCAGTCGGGGGCACTCATCAGCCCCAGCAGGTGGTGCACTCCGTCCACGAACAGGGCCCCCCCGAGGATGTCGAAAAAGTCGATGAAGGCGCTGCCCACCTTGATGGCGAACATGAACATCAGGTACATCACCAGCAGGAAGAAGGGGATGCCCACCCAGCGGTTGAGCAGCACCCTGTCCAGCCGTTCGCTCTGGGCGACGGTGAGCTTGTCCTGATGACGGCACGCCTGTTGGCACCAGTGGTGGATATGGCCGTAGCGCAAATCAGCGAGTTGCAGGTCGATGTCCTGGGCGTGGTGGGCGCGACTCACCACGTTGTCGGCCGCCGCCTGCTGCCCCGCCGCCAGGGTCTCCTGCATGGCAATGTCTTCCTCCAGCAGGCGCAGGGCGCGGCCACGGCGATGCAGATGATGGGGGGCGAGCAGGGTCTCCAGCTCGGCGATGTCCCCCTCGAGGGGCTGACCGTAGTCGAGCACCAGGGCGGGCTGGGACTGACCGATAAACTGGTGGATCCCCTCTTTGAAGGCCGCCACCTGCTGGCGATTGTGGGCCGAGAGCGACACCACGGGGCACCCCAGCGCCTTGGCGAGCAAGGCCTCGTCGATGGTGATGCGCCGCTTTTGCAGCAGATCCATCTTGTTGAGCACCACCACCATGGGCAGCCCCAGCTCCCGCAGTTGCAGGGTGAGGTAGAGGGAGCGCTCCAGGTTGGCGGCATCGATGACGTTGAGCAGCAGATCCGGCTGCTGGCGCTGGACGAAGCGGCTGGCGATCTGCTCGTCCAGGCTCGCCTCCTGGTTGGCCAGGGCATAGATGCCGGGCAGGTCCACCAGGGTGTATTCCTGCCCGCGGGCAGCAAAGGCCCCCATTTTCTTGTCGACGGTGACCCCGCTCCAGTTCCCCACCTGCTGGCGGGAGCCGGTCAGGGCGTTGAACAGGGAGGTCTTGCCGCTGTTGGGATTGCCCACTGTGACCAGGTTGTAGCTCATACCGGCTCCACCTCGATTTGCTGGGCCAGACTCCGCTGCATGGAGAGGCAGATGCCCTGGCACTGGATCTGGAGCGGGTCTCCCAGGGGGGCGGCCCGCAGATAGAGGATCTCGGTCTGGGGCAGCAGCCCCATCACCATCAGCTTGCGCCGCAAGGCGCGGCCAAGGTGGTTCATGTGCGTGATGCGAGCGCTCTGTCCCGGCGACAGCTCTGTGAGTACCATGACGGGCTCCTGAAGTTAAACAAGAATAATTCGCTTTTAATGGGGGGATTATAAGCTGTGCCCTCAACATTTATTTGCGTAAAATCAAACTCCGCTTAGCTAACCGACAAAGTATTGCCATGAGTCACGACAACAACAGCCGCCTGGTCTACAGCACGGACGGCGGCATGATCAAGGAATCCGCCCCCGCCCAGCACGCCTCCCCCTTCCCCGCCGACGGGGTCGTGCGCATCCGCCGCGAGACCAAGGGACGCAAGGGGGCCGGGGTCATCAGCATCCACGGCGTTCCCGCCGACCAGCAGAAGGCCCTCGCTACCCTGCTCAAGAAGAAGTGCGGTACCGGCGGCGGTCTCAAGGAGGGGATCATCGAGATCCAGGGGGACAAACGGGACCTTATCAAGGCCGAACTGGAGAAGGCCGGCTTTCAGGTCAAACTGGTGGGGGGATAATTCCCCATCCCGCGCCTTGCCTCACCGGGGGTTTTTCCCTAGAATGCCCGCTCCCATCGAGGGGGAGTAGTCTCGCCACGGACCCGTTTCGTGCGCGATCCTGATCAACATACTTGGTGCCAACTCACCATGGTCAGGGTGATCCGGGCAATGCCGGATTTGACAAGACCTTTGACGGGCCAGTGCCAAAACCGGGGACGGATGGCGCAGGCTTGTCTTTGGTTTATAACAATTCCGTCCCCCGGTCATTTTTATGGAAGCCTTGTTAACCTCCACCATCAGCGTTGCCATCGCCGAGATCGGCGACAAGACACAGCTGCTGGCCCTGTTGCTCATCTGTCGTTTTCGCAAACCCTGGCCCATCATCGCCGGCATGCTGGCTGCCACCCTGCTCAACCACGCGGGGGCCGCCTGGATAGGGGAATTCATCAGTCGCTGGATGGATCCCAAGGTGATGACCTGGCTGGTCGCTGGCGCCTTCATCGCCATGGCCGCCTGGATCCTGGTGCCGGACAAGATGGACGATGAAGAGAGTTCCCTGGACAAGTACGGCCCCTTCATGGCCACCTTCGTGCTCTTCTTCATCGCCGAGATCGGTGACAAGACCCAGATAGCCACCGTGCTGCTGGCAGCCAAGTACGACTCCCTGATCCAGGTGATCACCGGCACCACCCTCGGCATGATGCTGGCCAACGTGCCCGTGGTGCTGCTCGGCAAGCTCGGGGCCGACAAGCTCCCCCTCAAGGGGATCCGCATTGCCTGCGCCATCCTCTTTGCGGGGCTTGGCATCTCCACCCTGATCTTCGCCTGACCTCCATACAAGCCGGCGGGGGATCAGCGTGAGCACTGATCGCCACCGCCGCCCCGGATGTCCTTCAGGCCCCCTCCTCACGGCGGGGGCCTTTTTAGTACAAAGACATGGCCCCGTGCCGCGACCTGTGTCGCAGCGCCGACGGCGCCCCTGCCCCGAGACGCGGCGCCGTGCCATAATGCCTTATCTTTCAGGCATCACGGCTTCAGGAGCCCCCATGCACCTCACCTCACGACAGACCCTGCTCGACTGGGTCAGGCGCGGCCGCCTGCCACGGGCCTCGCTGCCTGCCGCCCTGGCACTGTGCGATCTGCCCCCCGGCCCTGCCCGCTGGCAGTGGCTGTTCGACAGGCTGCTGCTCTGGCTCGGCTGCCTCTGCCTTGGCGCCGGCCTCGTCTTCTTCGTCGCCTTCAACTGGCAGGCCCTGGGGCGCCTCTCACGTCTCGCCCTGCTGGAGCTGCCGTTGCTCACCATGCTCCTGGTGCTCTGGCGCAAACCCATGAGTGATACCCCGCGCCAGGCCCTGCTGCTGGCCCTGGCCCTCAACCTCGGCGCCCTGCTCGCCCTGGTGGGCCAGACCTACCAGACCGGCGCCGACCCCTGGCAGCTCTTCGCCACCTGGGCCCTGATGCTGCTGCCGCTGGCGGCCCTTGGCAGAAGCCCGCTGCTCTGGACCCTGGCCTGGCTGCTCGGTCAGCTCGCCCTGGTGCTCTACTGGCGGCTCGGCCTTCTCGATCTCTTCTTCTCCTTCAACGAGGAGGCCCTCGGCTGGTGCCTGACCCTGCTCAACGCCGCCCTCTGGGGTCTGCTCATCCTGGTGCCCGCCCGCTACGCCCTGATGCCCTCCTGGCTCGCGGGGCTGGCCGCGGGGCTCGGCATCACCCTGCTTACCCTGCTGGCCCTGTTCGATGCCGCCTCTCCCTGGGTCTGGCCTGCCTGGCTCGCCTGGCTCGGCGCTGCCTACCTGCGCTGGCACCACAGGTTCATCGCCGGGCTCGCCATGGGGTGCCTGAGCCTCATCGCCGTGATCCTCGCGGCCCTTGGCAAGTGGATGGAGCCGGACATGAACGGCTTCTTGCTGCTGGCCCTCATCGCCATCGGCCTGTCGGTGATGGCCAGCCGCTGGCTGCAACAACAACGGAGGCAGCATGTCTGATCTCACCCCCTGGGAGCGCCTGCGTGCTGCCCAACTTGTGGAAGGGGATGCTCCCCGGGATGAACAGCCCCATTGGTCGGGCCGTTTTCTGCTCGGCATGGTGGGCTGGATAGCCGCCCTCTTCCTGCTCTTCTTCCTCTTCATGGCCTTCGAGCAGCTGACCCGCGACCCCAACAACGCCCTCACCATGGGGATGGTGCTGATGGCCGCCGCCCTCGGTCTCAACCGCATGGCGACCCGCAGCGATCTCTGGGATCAGTTCGTGCTGGCGCTGGCGCTGGCGGCAGATGCCTGGCTGCTCTACGGCCTGCTGGACAGGCTCGATCTGAACGTCGCGTGGCTCTGGTTCGGTCTGACCGCCTTCTCCCTCGGGGTGGCCGCCCTGTTCGAGCACTGGCTGATCAGGCTGTTCCACAGCTTCGCCGCCGCCATCCTGCTCACCCTCGCCCTCGCCTGCCTCGGCATGCACCTGCTGGCCCTGCCGCTGGTGATGGGCGCCGTCGCCCTGTGCTGGCTGCAGGCGGAGCGCGATCCCGCCCGCCATCTGCTCTATGAATCCCTCACCCTGGGGCTGGCACTCTCCCTGCTGGTGCTGGGACGGCTGCACCACCCCCTGTGGGAGGGAGGCACCAGCGTGCTCAATGAGCTCGGCAGCTCCCGCCTGCCTCTCTGGCTCAATCCCCTGCTCTGCGCCGCCCTGCTGCTCGCGGTCATGGTTCGCCTCAGGCTGCCGCTGCGCTACGGGCTGCCGCTGGTGGTGATCAGCGCCATCATTCCCGGCATGGGGGCTGGCGCCCTGGTGCTGGTGCTCGGCTTCTACGCCGGCAGCCTGGCCCTGATGACCCTGGCAGGCCTCCTGCTGCTCGGCTTTGGCTCCCTCTATTACTACGATCTGGGGCTGACCCTGATGACCAAGTCCTGGCTGCTGCTGGGCTCGGGGGCCCTGCTGCTCGGTACCCGTCAGTGGCTCAAGCACCTTCACAACGGGAGCCCCTCATGAGACGCCTCGCCTTTTTGCTGACCGGTCTTGCCCTGCTCGCCGGCATCAACGCCGCCGTCTGGCGCTTCGAGCACGCCATGAGCCAGGGGGAGGTGGTGCTGATCGAGCTGGCACCGGTCGACCCCCGCTCCCTGATGCAGGGGGACTACATGCGCCTGAACTACGCCCTCGCCCGCCAGCTGGCGGGCCGCCAGGCCGCCATCGGCCCCCACACCCTGGTCGTTCGCCTGGATGAACATCAGGTGGTGCACTGGGTAGAAGAGGGCAAGCCCGAGGCCCCTGGCCCGGGGGAGCGCCTGCTCAAGGTGCGCCAGCGCGACGGCCAGTGGTTTATCGGGCCTGACGCCTTCTTCTTCGAAGAGGGCACGGGAGATCAATATGAGTCGGCCCGCTACGGCGAGTTTCGTCTGCAAGAGGATGGCAGCACCCTGCTGGTGGGGCTGAGGGACGAGGCGTTCACCCCCCTGGGTCACACCCGCCCGGCCTGGTGAAAAGGGGGCGCCGACACGGTTGTGAGTGGCGAGAGAATGACGGCCCCCGGCGGATAACGTCTTCGCCGGGTGGCGAAACGCCGTGACTTGGCAACACTTGAAACTGGGCACTCGGCAGCAGGACGGTCAGGATGAACATAGACGTTGCAGTCCCCCTTCGCAGACTGGTCGCCTGCGCCGCCCTCGCGGCCATGGTCTGGGGCACTCCCGTGACCCAGGCCAGCCCGGCGCTCGCCAGCCTGCACTACCTCACCGAAGAGTACAAACCCTACAACTTCACCGGGGAGGATGGCGCCCCGACCGGCTTTGCCATCGACCTGCTGCACCTGGTGTGGCAAAAGACCGGCACCCCTGTCCAGCCCGTCAGCATCCTCCCCTGGGCCAGGGGCTACTACCTGCTGACCCAGAAACCCAATGTGGTGCTCTTCTCCACCGCCCGCACCGAGGCGCGCAATCCCCTGTTCAAGTGGGCCTGCCCCATCGGCTATGCCGAGATAGTGCTGATGGGGCTCGCCAGTCGCCCCCTGACCTTGACCCGCCTGGAAGATGCCCAGCGCTACACCATAGGCGCCGTGCGATCCGATGTGGGGGAGCAACTGCTGCTCAACGCCGGCTTCGACGAGCAGAAGATCATGACCGCCAACCGCCTCTCCCAGGCCCTGCGCATGCTCACCTCGGGCCGGGTCGAGCTGATCTCCAGCAACAAGTCCACCCTGCTGGATCTCATCAAGACCCAGCAGCTGGATCCCGCCCAGTTCGAGGTGCGCTGGATGTTGAGCTCCGAGCAGTACTGCTTCGCCTTCAGCCACCCGGTGGACGATGCCCTGGTCAGGGAGTTCCAGATCGGCCTGACCCAGGTGCTGGCCAGCAGCGACTTCCAGCAGCTCCAGCACAAATACTTCCCCTCCCCCTGACCCCTTCCCCCGCCGGGGCCGCCAAGGCCCCGGCCCGCCTTTGAGCCAGCGCACGAAACCCGTTTAATGTTCGCCACTTGCAACGACAAGGGGTGACGCAGACCGTCCTGGGTCCGTAATATAGGGTGCAGGAGCCTGTTGGCCCCTTTTTCACGGCAAGGGGCAGGGCGCACGCTGGCAGCGACAGTCAGGGGCGGCAGCGTGCCCGCTGGTCGCCTTCATCGGGCAGCGCCGCGCTCACGCCCTTCCCCGCCATCTCTCCGATCTCTTGGGAACACACATGCACAACACAGCGAAATGGTTGATGAGTCTCTCGGTCTGCGCCCTTCTGATGGCCTGCGGCGGTGACAAGACCACCGGCAAGGCCTGTCTCGGGTCAAACAACGACACCCTGGTGGAGGGGATGCAGGACAAATGCAAGGCGGGGGACATTGTCGCCACCAAGCACCCGGCCTATTTCTGCGATTTCAACTACGCGGTCACCTTCAACAGCTACAACTCCGCGATTTGCGTCTACTCAGGTGGTCTGAAACCGGAGAGAACCACGGAAAAATCATGACTGGCGACCCATTTCCCCCGTCTGACACGAAGAGGGCGGCAGAATATGTGGTCAATGCCCGGGCGGCGGTACCGCCCAGGCCATCCGGGGGCGGCTTCGCCCCTATTTCACCCGCATCAGACGGTGATGCTGCCCGGCGCACTCGAGCTGGAGCACCTGGGATCGGGCCATGGCCTCCACCCTGGCCAGCATCTCGGCGCTGTAGCCTTTGCGGCGCATCCATTGCAAGGGCTCCTCGAAGCCCCCTTCGTTGACCACGAAGGTATCTGTGTAGGACTCCTTGACGATGCTGACCACCCAGATGCGCTGCTGAAACTCGCAGAGTCCGGCCACCAGGGTGGCCGCTCGCCCGGCAAGGGCGCGCACACGGCGGGCAAGAAGATGAACCATGGTATGGGCTCCGAACCGATAAAAGGGATAACAGACTGGCACCCGGGTGGACGCGCCACCCTGTGCCCTCTCAACCCGCCCCGCTGCTATCGCGGGGCAGACACCTGACTGGAAGGGGGCGGGTTACCGCCCTCCCCTGCGGCCCGGCGCTGGCGCTTGACCACATACATGCTCGCATCGGCCCGGTTCAGCGCCTCCTCGACGCTGACCTCGGCCGGCATCACGGCCACCGCCCCCACGCTGGCACCGGGATAGTGGACCACCTTGTCCCCCACCGGCAGTGACAGCACGCTGTGCTCGAACAGGCGCTGGCGAAACGCCGCCACCGCCCCGTCCAGCGTGTCGGCGCCCGGGAAAGGCCCCATGCCCACGGCCACGAACTCGTCCCCCCCAAAGCGGGCCAGCAGATCGCCGCCGCGCAGGGTCTCGCTCAGTTGCCGCGCCATGGCGGTGAGCAGCCTGTCCCCCGCCTCGTGGCCATGCTCGTCGTTGATGGCCTTGAAGCCATCGAGATCCACAAAGGCGATGAGCACCGGATGCCCCGCCCGCTCCGACAGGGAGAACAAGCGGGTGAGCTCCAGCATCAGGGCGCGGCGATTGGGAAGCCCGGTGAGGGGGTCGGAGAGGGCCAGGCGCGAGAGCTCGTCATTGGCCTGCTGCAATTGCCGCAGCAGTTGCTCCCGCTCCACCTGTTCGGCAATCAGGTGCGCGAAGAAGGCGATGAGCTGCTGCGCCCCCGCCACCGCGGGCTTTTGTTCGGTACTGGCGCCGCACAGGGTGCCATAGAGGGAACCGGTGGAGGTGCGCACCGGGCTGCTCAGATAGGAGCGAATGCCGAGCTCGCTGGCCGCCTGGGAGTCCCCCCACAGAGCGGCGACGTCATCGGTGTAGCCAATCTCATCGTCGATGGCACGGCGACACAGGGTATCGCTCCACTCCACCGTCATCCCCTCGGGGATCTGCAGCCCGGCCGCATTGCGGGCAAACAGAACATGCTGGCTGCTTTGCCCGAGGTCAATCTCGGTGAGATAGGTCGACTCCAGCCCGGTCACCGACTCCAGCATCTCCAGCAAAGGGCGGGTCAGGCTCTCCAGATCCCGCGCCTTGATCACCTGCTCCGAGAGCGCCAGCAATAACTTGTCCATGCCTACCTCCACAACTGCGTGCATGTAATGGGCGACCACCTTAGCCAACTCGGGGCGGGCCCGACAAGCGGGAGACCGCGATTGACCGGGGGAAAGATCGATTTGTTCACATTTTGGCATAACCGGCCCCCAAGCGGCGTCGCCATGCGGAACACAGGGACACAACCCTGCCCTCGCCCCTGGGTGCCGGGTCGATTCCCGCCGCGTATTCGCCCACGGTAATCATCCCCTCTCCCCTTGGGGGAGAGGGTCAAGGTGAGGGGTCACTAGCCTGATTGGCATGGCTTCGCCATGCAGGACACGAGGACTTCGTCCTCGACGGGGTTTCGCCCGCCCTTCGGGCTTGGGCGAGTGACTTTTCTTTGCGTGGCCAAAGAAAAGTCACCAAAAGAAAGGCCACCCCCACTTGTTCGCCCTCCTGCGTCGGGTTCCCTCGGTTCAGGCAAAAGGTCTGGCGGAACGACGCAGACGGTACATCCCTGTACCGCCTGCGTCTGCGCCGTCGTCCATGACGGCGCTCCTGACCTTGTGCCCTCACCTCGGCGAACAACAGGGGGGCAACACCCAACCCGCAGCACCGAAGCCAGTTAATTGACCATGACCTTGTGTTTACGGGGTCAGGGTCGGGAGGGCTGTTCTCTCAGAGCCAACCCCTCGCCCACCCCATGGCGAGACCAGATTGTCGCACCTATGCAACAGACCTCATCAAGATGGTTGCATAGGTGAAAAAATCATGGCGGATATAACGGCAAGCAGTGCCCATCCCTATCGGGAAACGGTTTTATATTGAAGGCCCGATAGTGAATGCTTTTAAGTGATGATGATATTATTTCTCGAACGTCCGATTACGCTTCGCTAATCGAACCTACAGCCTGAACCATATATTAATTTTAAGAGACTAATCTTTCGGGATTTATATGAGCAATAAACTAATTGAAAACCTGAAGTCATTTAACCGTAAAGAGCGCTTTTACTTGGTCGGTCAAATGCTAGGGAACCCCGAGTTTCGCATGGATGACAAACAGCTTGATAAAATATCAGCGCTAATCGGTATAAAAATTCCCAGAGAATATTTTTCTGCAATGGATTATCACCTTGACTGGATTTATACCAGCTTGTTTCTCACCCAAGAGCATGATGAAAGACCATTTCCACGCAACTTCATCGATAATAATAAAAAGATAGATTTGCAAATATCAGGCACTCAAGAGGATGTCGACTTTCTTCTTGCCTTTGTTGACCACGAAAACATAACCCATATTGTGATGATTGAGGCTAAAGGTGATAGTTACTTTAGCAATAGTCAGCTAGATAGCAAAAATAAACGATTTAAGGCTATTTTTGGTGACGAAACCACATGGCCAAATGTAAGACCTCACTTCATAATTTGCAGTCCTAAAAAGCCACAAAAGATAAACGTAGAAGAGCCAGCCTACTTTATATTTAAAAACTCTAAATTACCTTGGCTTGAACTTGATATGGGAGAAGGGAAAAATAAGATTACTCGATGTGATGATGAAGGTGAACCATATAATAATGGTGAGTATTGGACTGTTGAAAATCGATGATGGTGTTTCACCGCCCACGTGATCGGCGTCCTGCCTCGCGGCCTGGACAAACGAGCTCACCCCGGCGAACAACAGAGGGCAACAGCCAGCCCGCAGCACCGAGGCCAGTTAACAGGCGTAGGGTGCAACAAGCGCAGCGCATTGCACCGCGGTAACACTCCCCAGCCTATTCGGGGCAAAGATCGGGCGGGTTGTTAGCTCAGAGTCAGTCCCTCGCCCACCCCATGGAGAGAGCAGATTGTCGCACCTATGCAACAAGCGCCATCGACATGGTTGCATAGGTGAAAAAATCATGGCGGGTATAACGGCAAGCGGTGCCCATCCCTATCGGGAAACGGTTTTATATTGAAGGCCCGATAGTAAGTATTTCACCGTAATAACACCCTATTTTTCGAACGTCCGATTACGCTTTGTTAATCGAATATACGGCCCTAAAGCCATAATACATATAGACATTATTGATATAGGATGAACCAGTGAACAATACATTGGCAGACAAAACAGAACTTGGTTTTGAATATCAAGATCTTGTCTTTCTTAAATATTTACTGAATATGAAGCCATCTGAAAAAGTTGGTCTTGAAGTGATTGATGATATACATATTGACTCAGTCTCTAACACACTTGACTTAATTCAAGTAAAACACTCAGTCAATAACAAAAACCTTTCTGAAAAAGATATTGATTTCTGGAAAACATTGTACAACTGGAATGAATTAATTCACGATGACAATCAGTATAAAGATAAAAACATAAAATTCATTATTTTTACAAGTAAAGGTGTCAGTAATCAACCATTAATGTTAGAACTAAAAAAGGAAAATAAGAATACAGACCTTATTCTTAAGGGCATAAATAGGATATGTCATGAAGTAGAACTATCCGAACAAAAGAAAGATCCTACAAAAAGTCCAAACCCAATTTATAAGTACACAAGACCATTATCCTTATTACCTCAAGATGACTTACGATTCATCATCAGTCGACTTTATATTGAAGAAGACAATGACACCATCATGAATGATATTGATAGCGCACTATCCTATTATGCCGTCCCCAAACAAAAAATAAACTCTATACGAGATCACCTTCTAGGCTCAATAAAAACATTCAAGTTTGAAAAAGTGTTGTCAGGACAAAAAGTAGAAATAAGCTATGAAGAATTTCGAACAGGGTATATAAATTTCAATCTCCTTCTACAAGAAATAAGAACTCCAAACATCAATATACAAAGATTTTATAGTTATGAAGTGCCTGAAAACATTTCATTTGTTAAAGGGATTTATGCGTCACAATTAAAAGATATCGATATCACTGAAGAAGATATTAAAAATTACGGAATTTCATATATCCGCTCTTACTGTTTTATTAGAGAACTGATAGATAATGGCGAAATGCTCGAATTTGAAAACAGTGATTTAGATAGCGAGCTAAAAGCAAAATGGAGAAAGATATTTAGAAAAAATCAATACAGCAGTCAATCTGAATTAGAACGTTCACGCTCTATTCTATTCGAATCTATGGATATAGACTCAAATATAAGATCTACAACCTTACCCACTGATATATCCAATGGAAAACTAATTGAGCTATCTGATAAACCAGAAATAGGGTGGCAGGAAAATTGGGAATCAAAATATGGCCATTGACAACATCCTTAAAAATGAATTACTTGGCAGCTTTTTTTAATTGAACTTCTAAAAGCCACGGAAAATAATAAGCTCTCCATATCAAAAGCGGCGCTGTCACTTACGCTCACCTATAACAATAAAACTAGAGAGTTACTGAAAAGAAAGAGAAATATTAAAAGCCTACAAGATTTCATCCTTTCTAACCCGAATGCTTTCTATGACTTCACTCTTATATATCGAGATGAAATAACAAGAGCTGTCAATACAATAATAATGTGCCACGAATTAGAGTGCATTAATATTAAATCTGGTTTTCTCTATCTATATAAACCATTAAAAATAAGAAAAACAAACAATGGCCATCTATATAAAGAGTATATGACCAGCGCACTTAATATTTCTCAATTTATTTATCAAGATGAAAGTGAATTATATCAACTCCTAGGTGTTATTTAATATGAGCAACATTCAACTCGAAAATATAATTCTCTGGCAACGTGATGGTTCAATACGAAACTTAGAATTTAAGAAAAATAAAGTAAACGTCATAACAGGCGATCCTGGGAAAGGGAAGTCATCAATTCTTTTTATTGTAGACTATTGTTTACTGTCATCCTCTTCGAAAGGAATATCCAAAACAAACATTGACTCCAATGTATATTGGTACGGTATTAGGATAAATATTCTTGGCACTACAGTAACTATTGCCAGAGGGGCTATTGGAACCTCTGGTGAAAACAGCATATATTATAATGACCATGGGAAAATTCCGTCACAACCGATTGAAAATATTAAAATGGCTAACCTCAAGGGACTACTAAACAGGTTATTTGGCATTGATCCTAATCTAACAATTCCATATGGAGGAAGAAATATCAAGGCAGGCCAAAGAGTCTCATTTAGAAATTTTTTATCATTTTGCTATCAGGATCAAAATACCGTCACTTCGCCTAGTTATTTATTTATAAAGCCAGAAGATGAACGCTTTCAAGAAACCATTCAAAGAGTCTATCGGATGGGCTTAGGTGTTGAGGATGCGAAAACATCAGTGGCTAAAAGCACTCTCGCTCAGCTGAGGAAAAAAGAAAGTGAAATAGAACAAAAGAAAGCATCTTATGAGAAGAATCAATTTATATTTTCTGATGAAATAAAAACCCTTGCTTATGAGGCTGAGCACCTAGGATTACTAAGCACACAGGATAAAGATGTACCATCCCTCTTTCATGAGCTTTCAGAAATAACTACAAAAGCAGTTTTAAATGGTAATGATGAGACCTCCTTTATCGATTTAAAGTCTCAATTATATCTTTTAAAGTCAAAACAAAAGAAATACATTTCATTTTTAGAAAAAACCAATTTAAATAATAGAGAGAAAATCGAGGATGCATTACTTCCTACAGCCAACATCGTTAAACATAATATCTTTGACTCAAATATTGCTACAGCAGTAGTTGAGGAGTTACACTCGCAGCTCTTAAAGATAAGAAATGATATTAATAAAAATAATGTAGCTCCCTTTATCATTGAGCTTCAAGCAGAAATAGAACAAAACAACAAACTCATAGAGGAAATTGAGGATAAGATATTAGCTATATCTCCTATTAAAATTAGAAATGCAAAAGACTTTTATCTCTTCATTGGTCGCTTAGAAGAACGATTGAAACGTCTAGGCAAACAAGAACATAATGATTTCGAAAACCAACTAAAAACGATTAAAAAGAAGATAAAAGATGTCCAGTCTTCGATAAAGACAGATGTTAAGTATCAAGTTTCAGAAAAGAAACTAAACGAGTTCATAAATCAACATCTATCAAAAATGAAGCTAAAGGGATACGAAGGATTTACAGCTTTCTATAATGAAAAAGAGCGGGTTATTAATTTATTTAATGAGCTAGATAACAATTTTGAATTCATGCCTGACATTGGAAGCGCTTCAAATTACATGTATATTCACCTTGCTTTTTTCATGGCTTACCATCACGTTGCAAGATTGAATAATACAAAATGGCTACCATCTTTTCTTATAATAGATCAACCAAGCTCACCATACCTGTCAAGCAATGACAAACATGCTGTTGATACAATTAGTTTAAATGCTGCATTACAAGAGCTTAATGATTTCGTAAGCGAAATGAATCAATTAGGTGGTTTTCAAATCATCCTTCTTGAACACATTAAAGAAGAGGATTGGAAATCCTTACAGCTTGAAAACTTCACTTTGGTAGATAAAGAGTTTAGGGGCGACCATGGATTAATAATCTGAGTCGACTGCCTTATTCAAAAAACCGCAGCCTTGAGCTGCGGTTTTTATTTCTATTCCCCAAACACTTTTTCACTCAGGCTAAAAAACTATTTCCCCAACCCCTTGCACTGCTCTCCCCCGGCGGCGGGATAGGCGGTGAGCGTCTCATAGAGGGCGGCGCGCAGGCTGCCGGATTGGCAGAAGTCGCAGCTGCCGCCAGCGTCGATGTCGGTGATGCGGGCGCCTTGCGGCCCGTCCAGTACCAGATAGGTGCTGACAAAACGGTAGGTGCCGCTGGGGGCGTCGAGCGGGGTGCCCGGCTCGCCAAAGGTGAAGCGCACCTTGACCTCGCTGCGATCCCGGCTGCCGGCGATGGCGCGTGACGAGAGTATCTCAGAGCCCAGCAGGTGATCCCAGGCATTGGGCAGGAAGGGGTTGCCCTCGACGAAGGGGGGCTTCTCGTCCGGGGCTTCGCGGGCGGCTATTTCGCGCGCCTTGGAGGCGGCATTGAGCAGGCAGAGCAGCTCGGGGGAGACGATGTTGGGCAACGCACCGCCCAGGTCTGCCTGATAGAGGCCGCTCGGTTTGACCTCGCGCTCCCAGTCGAGAAACTGGGCCACCTTGGCGCGTACTTGGGCCTGCATATCGGGGGCAGTGGCGGCCACAGACAGCCCGGACGCCAGCAGAGGCAGGGCCAGAAACGGCATCCAGTTCAACTTCATGACGTCATCTCCTTGTTATTCTTGAAAAACAGAACCACCATCGGGCCGGTTTATGCCGTATATTGGCCCTCTCCCTACCACAAAGGAACTGCCTCTTGAGACCCTATCCCGCCCTGTTGCTCTTGCTGGCAACCACTGCCGTTCAGGCCGAACAGGATTGTACTGCGCCGGTGACACAAACCGACATGAACATCTGTGCGTTTCAGGATTACCAGCGAGCCGATGCCAAGCTCAATGCCGCCTATAAAAAGCGGGTTGCCTCCCTGGAGAAGGCACAGCTGGAGAGGCTGAGAACCGCGCAACGGGCCTGGATCACCTTTCGCGATGCCCAGTGCAGCTACGAGGCCGGCGTCTATGAAGGGGGATCAATGGCGCCCATGGTCCACAGCAGTTGTCTCACCCAGTTGACCGAGGCGCGCACCAAAGACCTGAACACACTGCCGGACCAGCCATGATCAGAGGCGCCAACCAGGTCAGGTAGGAACTGGGGACAAGTAACAGACGGCTTGCAGGCACTCCGGTGAGTAATGATGCGAGCCCCCTCACCCTTGCCCTCTCCCCAAGGGGCGAGGGGATCAGACCGCAGGATGCCGAGGCTTCGGCAGGCCACAAACAAAAACCGCAGCCCAAGGGCTGCGGTTTTTTATTGGCTCAACCTGTTGGCCTAGGCGCCAACAAGGCCAACCTGCCTTAGGCACGGCGCCAGCTGGTCTTGCCGGCGCTGTCTTCCAGCACGATACCCATCTCGGTGAGACGGGCTCTAGCGGCATCGGCAGCGGCCCAGTTCTTGTCGGCGCGGGCCTGATTGCGCTCGGCGATCAGGCGTTCGATCTCGGCAACCTCTTCGTCCGCCTCGTCACCCTTCAAGAAAGCATCCGGATCCTGTTGCAGGATGCCGAGCACGGCACCCAGCTCCCGCAGACGGGCACCGAGGCCGGCGGCGACAGCGATGTCTTCGGCTTTCTGGCGGTTGATCTCGCGCACCAGGTCGAACAGGGCGGAGTAGGCTTCCGGGGTGTTGAAGTCGTCGTCCATCGCCTCCTTGAAGCGAGCCACCTGCTCGTCACCACCGGCGGCGGCCGCCGCCGGCAGATCGCGCAGGGCGGTGTACATGCGCTCCAGGGCGGCGCGGGCCTGCTTGAGGTTGTCTTCCGAGTAGTTGAGCTGGCTGCGGTAGTGACCGGACATCAGGAAGTAACGGACGGTTTCGGCGTCATAGTGGGCCAGCACATCGCGGATGGTGAAGAAGTTGCCAAGGGATTTGGACATCTTCTCTTTATCCACCATCACCATGCCGCTGTGCATCCAGGTGTTGACGTAGTCGCCGCCGTGGGCGCAGCAGGACTGGGCAATCTCGTTCTCGTGGTGGGGGAACTGCAGATCCGAGCCGCCGCCGTGGATGTCGAAGTGGTTGCCAAGGTGCTTGGAGTTCATGGCGGAGCACTCGATGTGCCAGCCAGGACGGCCCGGGCCCCAGGGGCTGTCCCAAGTCGGCTCACCGGGCTTGGACATCTTCCACAGCACGAAGTCGAGCGGATTGCGCTTGGCATCCACCACGTCGACCCGGGCGCCGGCCTGCAGCTGCTCCAGATCCTGGCCCGAGAGCTTGCCGTAGTCGGCGTAGGACTCGACGATGAACATCACATCGCCGTTGTCCGCCACGTAGGCGTGCCCTTTTTCCAGCAGGGTTTCAACCAGAGCGATGATCTCGCCGATGTGCTGGGTGGCGCGGGGTTCGATGTCCGGACGCACCATACCGAGGGCGTCGAAATCCTGGTGCATGTCGCCGATGAGGCGCTCGGTGAGATCGTCACAGGTCACGTGCGTTTCGGCGGCGCGCTTGATGATCTTGTCGTCCACGTCGGTGACGTTGCGCACATAGGTGAGGTCGTATCCTGCATAACGCAGGTAGCGAGCGACGACGTCGAAGGCGACGAAGGTACGGCCATGGCCGATATGACAGTGATCATAGATAGTGACGCCACACACATACATGCCCACCTTGCCCGGGTGGATAGGTTTGAATTCTTCTTTTTGACGAGTGAGTGTGTTGTATATCTTCAGCATCTTATGACCACTGCCTGTGAGTAAAATGGCCTGCCATTCTAACCGCATCCGGTATAGAAAACGAGGCAGAAAAAGCCCCCTCTCCCCCCTGCCATCTATGCCGCAGGGCCTTGATGGGCTAGAATTGCCACCACTTTATGCCATACACCTGCGGACACCTTGCTGCCCGCGTCAAAATGAAAGGACAACTCATGGTTACTCTGCACACCAACCACGGCGACATCACCCTGACCCTGAACGCGGAAAAAGCCCCGGAGACCGTGGCCAACTTCCTGCAATACTGCCGTGACGGTCACTACGACAACACCATCTTCCACCGCGTCATCGACGGCTTCATGATCCAGGGCGGCGGCTATGCCCCGGGCTTCGAAGAGAAAGAGACCCGCGCTCCCATCAAGAACGAGGCAGCCAACGGTCTGTCCAACAAGATCGGCACCATCGCCATGGCTCGCACCATGGAGCCGCACTCCGCCAGCGCCCAGTTCTTCATCAACGTGAACAACAACGACTTCCTGGACTTCAAGTCCGCCACCACCCAGGGCTTCGGCTACTGCGTGTTCGGTGAAGTGACCGCCGGCATGGACGTGGTCAACAAGATCAAGGGTGTGAAGACCGGCAACTACGGCCGCATGCACCAGGACGTGCCGACCGAAGACGTCGTGATCACCAAGGTGACCCTTGCCGAGTAATCCCTGCCGGCCAGGCTCTGATACCACTGCGGCCCCGGCCGCAGTTTTTCCATCTGCCGCCCCCAACTGGCGCCGCCTCGACTATCTGGCCCAGGGCAACGAACGTCAGCGCTCGGCCCACGCCCTGCTGAGCGGCGGCCTGTGGGATGAGCTTGGCCCCCTGTGCAACGATCTGGCCCTGGTGAGCACGATCGCCATCGGGCTGGATAGGCCCGGCAGCGATCTCGACATCCTCTGCCAGCATCCGGATCCGGCCTTCCTTGCCGCGACGCTGGCAGCACAAGGCTGGCAGGTGCGAAGCAAGGGCGAACAGGTCTGGATCGCCGAGCAGCGACGCCACGGGCCAGATGGCCAGTGCTGGCCAGTCGAGCTCTACCTCACCCCTGATCCTCTCGAGGCGTGTCATGGCTGGCGCCACCTCAGCCTGATGGCCGCCCTGCTTGAGCGCTTTGGCGCCCCCTTCCACCGGGAAGTGCTGCGCCTGCGTTTTGATGAAGGGCTCAAGGGGGAAGCGGCCATGTGCCGCCTGCTGGGCCTGTCCGGCGACCCTTACGAGGCGTTGCTGACCCTGGAGGGCGTCAACCTTGCGGGGCTCTGCTGCCCTTCCCTCCCCCACCCGCTCGACGAGCAAGGTCACAGGCCTTGTCCGCACCCAGGCGGGACTCTCTTACCATGATGCCCAGGAACTCATGAGCACCCTCTTTATCAGTGACATTCACCTCAGCCAAGGCAGGCCCGACATGACGGCGGCCCTGGTGCGCTTTCTGGCCGAAGACGCGCCCGGGGCCGACGCCCTCTATGTGCTGGGGGATCTGTTCGAATTCTGGATTGGGGACGACGACCCCAACCCGCTCCACCGCAAGGTGGCCGATGCTTTTCTCGCCCTGAGCCAGCAAGGGGTGCCCCTCTATTTCATTCACGGCAACCGCGACTTCCTCTTGGGGCGTCAGTTTGCCAAACGGGCCGGCATGACCCTGCTCGGCGACCCCTGCGTCATCGAGCTGTACGGCGAGCGGGTGCTGCTGAGCCACGGGGATCTGCTCTGCACCCGGGACGAGGGCTACCAGAAGTTTCGCCGCATCACACAACTCAAATGGCTACGCTGGCTCTTCCTGCGCCTGCCGCTCTCGCGCCGCCAGGCCATCGCCCACAAGATGCGCGGCCAGAGCCAGATGGAGAATGCCCACAAGAGCCAGATCATCATGGACGTGACTCCGGAGGCGGTGGACGACATGCTGCGCCAGCACGGCTGCCGCCTGATGATCCACGGCCACACCCACAGGCCCGCCATCCACGACTTCACCCTGGATGGGCGTGCGGCGCGGCGCATCGTGCTGGGAGACTGGTTCGAGCAGGGGTCGGTGCTGGTGTGCTCCCCCGCCGGGCAGCGCCTCGACACCCGCGCGCTCGGCTGAAGTCCTCTGCCTGCCATGGTCATGAGCGAGTCTCATATGACCGTTTCTGACTCACGACGTGCTGCGGCGGGATACAAGCAGGATCCCTGCATATACTCTGGTTCTCTGCACACAACGAGGAGATGACCATGGGATTTCTTACTTGGGTGGTACTGGGGCTGATCGTCGGCATCCTGGCCAAATGGATCATGCCGGGCAAGGATGGCGGCGGTTTCTTCATGACGGTGATCCTGGGGGTGGTCGGCGCCATGGTGGGGGGCTATGTCAGCACCCTGCTTGGGATGGGAACGGTCACCGGCTTCAACCTACCGAGCATCATCATCGCCACCGTTGGCGCCCTGATCGTGCTGTTTGTCTACAACAAGCTGCGCAGTTGAGGCGCAGCCACCCATCGATGCGAGGGCGCCACTGGCGCCCTCGCTGTTTTCTGCCCCGCTGGCTCCAGCTTGTCTCGACTACCCGATCTCATCCACTCGTTTCGTCCGTTCGATGCCGCGCTTGCATCATTTCTAGTTGAGGCGTCTAATAAGCCCCATGCAAGCCAATGACCCCCTGCCCCGCCGCCCTCGCGGCCGCCCTGCCCAGCACGGGCACACCTATGCCGACACCCGGGATCTGTTGATCCGCCGGGGCATGGAGCTGCTGACCGAACAGGGCATCGCCGCCACCTCCATCGAGCGGGTGTTGCAGTCGACCGGGATCCCCAAGGGCTCCTTCTATCACTACTTCGCCACCAAGCACGACTTCACTCTGGCGGTCATGGATGCCTATCACCACTACTTCTGCCGCAAGCTGACGCGCTATCTGGAGGATGAGAGCCTGCCCCCCCTGGCCCGTCTTGTTGCCTTCGTCGACAGCGCCTGCCGGGGCATGACCCGGTTTGCGTTCCAGCGGGGCTGCCTCGTGGGCAACCTGGGTCAGGAGGTGGTGCAGCTCTCCCCCGAGCTGCGCCTGCGCCTCGAGCAGATCCTCCTCGACTGGGAGGCGCTGCTTGCCCGCTGCCTGAGGGACGCGGTGACGGCGGGGGAGCTGCCCCCTGATTGTGACTGCCCTGCCCTCGCCCATCAGTTCTGGATCGGCTGGGAAGGGGCCGTGCTGCGCGCACGCCTGGTGGGCGATACCGAGCCAATGCTCTCTTTTCTCAATTTTTTCATGAAGTTAGCAAAGTGATTTTTTACGAAGATTAATAGTCAGTCAGTCCAATTAATGGGAGTAGACAAGATGTTCAACGGTATTCTGATCGAGAAAGACGAGGCGGGTTATCGCGCCAGCTACCAGAGCCTCTCCGAGGAGATATTGCCTGCCGGGGATGTGACCGTGGCGGTAGAGTGGTCTTCCCTCAACTACAAGGATGGCCTGGCCCTCACCGGCGCCTCCCCTGTGGTACGCCGCTTCCCTCTGATCCCCGGTATCGACTTTGCCGGTACCGTGCTGGAGAGCCAGCATCCCGACTGGCACCCCGGCGACAAGGTGGTGCTCAACGGATGGGGCGTGGGCGAGACCCACAGCGGCGGGCTGGCGGAGCGGGCACGGGTCCGGGGCGACTGGCTGGTTGCCCTGCCTGAGCGTTTCCAGCCCCGGGACGCCATGGCCATCGGCACCGCAGGGTACACCGCCATGCTCTGCGTGATGGCGTTGGAGAAGCACGGCATCACCCCCGGTGACGGTGACATTCTGGTGACGGGCGCCAACGGTGGTGTGGGCAGCGTGGCGATCACCCTCCTGGCCAAGCTGGGCTATCGGGTCGTGGCCGCCACCGGGCGGCTGCACGAGGCCGACTATCTGACGTCCCTCGGCGCCGCCGAGGTGATCGATCGCGCCGAACTGGCCACGCCGGGACGCCCGCTGGGCAAGGAACGCTGGGCCGGCGTCATCGACACCGTCGGCAGCCACACCCTGGCCAATGCCTGCGCCACTACCCGCTACGGCGGCGCCGTGGCCGCCTGCGGTCTCGCGGGAGGGATGGACTTCCCCTCCACCGTCATGCCCTTCATCCTGCGCGGCGTCACCCTTTATGGCATCGACAGCGTGATGGCACCGCGCCCGCTGCGCCAGCAGGCCTGGGCCCGACTGGCCGAGGATCTCGACCTGACTCGCCTCAACCTCCTCACCCGGGAAGTGCCCCTCTCCCAGGTCGTGACCCTGGGGAATGCCTTCTTGGCAGGCCAGGTGCGCGGCCGGATCCTGGTCAATGCCCAGGGGTGATGACTGACGCGATATGAGCCGGCTCGCCTGACCAGG